>RXJK01000066.1 GCA_003963125.1 Hyphomicrobiales bacterium | reverse complement strand
CGCCTTTGGGATACGTGGTCAGGGGCCGCCCCGCGCGCTCTCAAGATTGGCGTCGGCCCCTTGAAATCGTTGGCATTCTCGGGCGACGGACGACGCGTCTACGCGGCAGGTGCCGACGGCACGGTGCGCATCTGGAGCGCGGTTCCGGTTGCCGTATCAGGCAACTGACGCCAAAAGGGCTTTTGCGCCTCCACGCAACCAACTGCGACGCACGGCGTCTCGCAATAGCCCAGCGCTTCGGGCTATACTTCGAGGCTCGACTTGAGCGATACCAGAAGCGCTCCGCGCCCGTAAATTCCGCCGTCTGTTCTGCTAGGTACCGATGCCCAAGGCCCCGAAGCCGCCCGTGCCCGCCTCGAAGACGCCCCTCCTCGACCAGGTGAAGACGCCGGAGGATCTGCGCCGCCTTCCCGAGAAGGACCTGAAGCAACTGGCGGACGAACTCCGCCAGGAGACGATCGATGCGGTGTCGGTGACGGGCGGGCATCTGGGCGCCGGCCTCGGCGTCGTCGAGCTGACGGTCGCCTTGCATCACGTGTTCGACACGCCGCGCGACCGCCTCATCTGGGACGTCGGCCACCAGGCCTATCCGCACAAGATCCTGACCGGCCGCCGCGATCGTATCCGCACCCTGCGCCAGGGCGGTGGTCTGTCGGGCTTCACCAAGCGCGCCGAGAGCGACTACGACGCCTTCGGCGCGGCGCACTCCTCGACCTCGATTTCTGCCGGCCTCGGCATGGCCGTGGCGCGTGATCTCAAGGGCGAGAAGAACAACGTCGTCTGCGTGATCGGCGACGGCGCCATGAGCGCTGGCATGGCCTACGAGGCCATGAACAACGCGGGCGCCCGCAACGAGCGGCTGATCGTCATCCTCAACGACAACGACATGTCGATCGCCCCGCCTGTCGGCGCGCTGTCGAACTATCTCGCCCGCATCTCCTCGAGCGGTACCTACCTGCACCTGCGCGACATCGCCAAGCAGTTGGCGAAGAACCTGCCCAAGGCCTGGGAGCGCCGCGCCGCGCGCGCCGAGGAAATGACGCGCACGCTGTGGGCCGGCGGCACGCTGTTCGAGGAACTGGGCTTCTACTACGTCGGCCCCATCGACGGGCACGACCTCTACACGCTGCTGTCCGTCCTGAAGAACGTGCGCGACGCGCGCCAGGGACCGATCCTCGTCCACGTCGCAACGAAAAAGGGCAAGGGTTATCCGCCGGCCGAGGCGAGCGACGACAAGTACCACGGCGTCAACCGCTTTAACGTCGTCACCGGCGCGCAGGTGACGGTGAAGCCCAACGCGCCGAGCTTCACCAAGGTCTTCGCCAACAGCCTCATCGAGGCCGCCCGTGCCGACGACAAGATCGTCGCCGTGACGGCCGCCATGCCGAGCGGCACGGGCCTCGACCTGTTCGGCCGTGAGTTTCCCGATCGCACCTTCGACGTCGGCATCGCCGAGCAGCACGCGGTCACCTTCGCCGCGGGGCTCGCCACCGAAGGCTTCAAGCCGTTCTGCGCCATCTATTCGACGTTCCTGCAGCGCGCCTACGATCAGGTCGTGCACGACGTCGCGATCCAGAAGTTGCCCGTCCGCTTCGCCATCGACCGCGCGGGCCTCGTCGGCGCGGATGGCCCGACGCACGCGGGCTCGTTCGATCTGGCCTACCTGTGCTGCCTGCCGGGCATGGTCGTGATGGCGGCGGCCGACGAAGCCGAACTCAAGCACATGGTCGCGACGTCCGTCGCGCTGGACGACTGTCCATCGGCCTTCCGCTATCCGCGCGGCGAAGGCACGGGCGTGGAGCTTCCCCCGCAGGGTGTCGCGCTCGAGATCGGCAAGGGCCGCATCGTGCGCGAAGGCTCGGCGGTCGCGATCCTTTCGCTCGGCACGCGCCTCGCAGAATGCCTGAAGGCCGCGGACCAGCTGGCTGCGCTCGGACTACCCGCGACCGTTGCCGACGCGCGCTTCGCCAAGCCGATCGACGAGGCTCTCGTCGCGCAACTCGTGCGCAACCACGAGATGCTGATCACGATCGAAGAAGGCTCTTCCGGCGGATTTTCCGCGCAGGTGCTGCACTATCTCGCGACATCCGGGTTGCTGGATACCGGCGTGAAGGTGCGCCCCATGGTATTGCCGGACACCTTCATCGAACACGACAAGCCCGAGCGCATGTACGAGACCGCAGGTCTCAACGCGTCGAGCATCGTCGCCACTGTCCTCGCCGCGCTCGGCAAACAGCATCCGGGAATCGCACGCGAGCGCGCCTGAAGCGCCACGCTCCGCGCAAAAGTCGCGTTTTCCACAGGGCGTCTGGGAATACCTTGCTGTCGGCAGTTTTTCATCGGACAGTGAAGTCGACGCTGCAATCGCCCGACTTAGGCAAGTGTACTACCAAGCGTCCCTCGCACCCCCTCTGCGCGCGGTCCCCCCATACGCCGCAGGACGAAGCCCTGGCATCGGGCGCCAGGGCTTTTTCGTTTCCGAAATCGAGACAGTGAGGAGCGCGGCTCAGCGCGGCGGACGCCGCCGCCGTGGTTCTTCTGCAGGCGGCGGCTGGGGCTGTTGCCCCGCGGGTGCCGCTGCCGTCGGCGGAGCCGAAGCCGAAGGCCGTGCAGGATTGGGATTGCGCGGGAAGCTGCAGTCCGTGAGCCACACGTCGAACACGGGATGCTCGACGGCATTGAGCCCGGGGCTTTGCGCGAACATCCAGCCCGTGAAAATGCGCTTCTCCTTGCCCTCGAGCATCATCTCGTCGATCTCGACGAAGGAGGTCGTCTTCGGCTGCTCGGTCGGCGGCCTCGTGTAGCAGGCCCGCGGCGTGACCTTGAGCGAGCCGAACGTCGCCGTCTGGTTCAGCGGCACTTCCAGGCGCGAGATCTTGGCCGTCACCTTGTCGAGGGCCGCGAACACCGCGACGGAGTTGTCGACACGCTGCGCCACCGCCACGGATGGGAGAAGCGGCAGCGCCGCCATGCCCATCAACAGCCGCGCGAAAAGCGACGCTTCAAGATGCAGCAGTCTCCAGGTGGTTTGGGTGCGCATCTCGAGGCGGTGATGGATCGGCTGCGGCTTCGGCGCTGAAAAGAAGAGGCAAACTCTAATGCCGGCCAAACGCGGCGCCAGCGTGACCGCCGGTCAGCGGTTGCTGCCGGCGCCTCAGCTCGGCTGCCAGGGCGTGTAGTCGCCGGTGGCCTTCGGGCGCTTGCCCTGGGCGAGAATGCTGCCCTGCGGACGGTAGGCTTCGCGCGTGCCCGTCATGTTCGGACGGTGCGGCTTTTCCCACGCCTTCGGCTTGTAGCTGTCCTTCGTCGGCGGCGTGTCGACCGTGTAGTGCATCCAGCTGTGCCACTCCGGCGGGATCAGCGACGCTTCGGCCATGTTCTTGAAGATCACCCAGCGCCGCGGCACGCCCAGGGGGCCAACGCCCTTGTTCTGCACGTAGTAGCGGTTGCCCATCGAGTCGGTGCCGACGTACGTGCCACGCAGCGACGTATAGATGCGGTTCGACCAGGTGTTGCCGCCCCACCAGCTGAAGATCTCGCTGAAGATTCCCATGTGGCCCTTGCTGCGGTCAGAGAACGGTGTGGTCCCGGCACAAATCGATCATGCGAGACGTGTGCCGCTTATGGCACCGGCCTCGAGGCGTGTCCATGCGGCCCGAGTGTCGAAAATCAGCGGCAGAACTGCAACAGCGACCCCGTTCGGAATCGCGCATAGTGGTGGAAGAGCTGTGGATCGTCCTGCAACAGATCGAGCGATCCATCGGCCACCGGCCGCAAAAGTCCTGCCATTCCAAGCAGTAGCCGCACCCCGTCCACACCTTCCGCTGTTCAGTTGTTGGCGCCACTAGATCTAGTGGCTCGGGTAGCTGCAACCTACCACACGGTGTGGCGACCCCTTACCCGCGAACTCGAATCGTCATAGTTTTGCCTCATCGGGCGGCGGCCGATCCCGGCCACCACCGCCCAATCAGAAAACAGGCGTTGCCGCACCCACTCACCTGGGGCCGGCGGAGGTCGGAGTGCTGAGAGGACCCTCGTTCTCTCGGCACGAGCGGGTGTGTCTTGCCCGATCTCGAGTGTTGCGTCGCAGAGGCTCTGAGTGACCCGGCTGCCAGTCGGCAGGCGAAGTGCGCGCCGGAGTAGCGAAGTCGTCCAATTCCACGGCACGTGGCGGTGTGCTTGCGTACCACGCGCCCCACAATCCTCACGGGGCTACAACAAATGCAGATCAAGCGGCGCTTCACGACGGCCGGCAAGTCACCTTACGAGAAGATCCCGTTCCGTCGCGCCACGTCCGAGATCAAGAATCCGGATGGCTCCGTGGTGTTCAGGCTCGAGAATTTCCTCGTTCCCGAGCACTGGAGCCAGGTCGCAGCCGACATCCTCGCCCAGAAGTACTTCCGCAAGGCCGGCGTCCCCTCCGCGCTGCGCCGTATAGAAGAGACGCAAGTTCCCTCCTGGCTGTGGCGCTGCGTTCCCGATGAGAAGGCGCTGGCCGAGAAGCCCGCCGCCGAGCGCATCATCGGCGAGACCGACGCCCGCCAGGTTTTCGACCGCCTCGCCGGCACCTGGACCTATTGGGGTTGGAAGGGTGGCTACTTCACCACCGAGGAAGACGCCCGCGCCTTCTTCGACGAGCACCGCTACATGCTGGCGATGCAGATGGGTGCGCCCAACAGCCCGCAGTGGTTCAACACGGGCCTGCACTGGGCCTATGGCATCGATGGCCCCGGCCAGGGCCACTTCTATGTGGACCCGTTCACCGGGCAGCTCACCGCCTCGACGTCGGCCTACGAGCATCCCCAGCCGCACGCCTGCTTCATCCAGTCCATCGAGGACGATCTCGTCAACGAGAACGGCATCATGGACCTGTGGGTTCGCGAAGCCCGTCTCTTCAAGTACGGCTCGGGCACCGGCACCAACTTCTCCAAGCTGCGCTCGGAGAACGAGAAGCTGTCGGGCGGCGGCAAGTCGTCGGGCCTCATGAGCTTCCTCAAGATCGGTGACCGCGCCGCGGGCGCCATCAAGTCGGGCGGCACCACGCGCCGCGCGGCCAAGATGGTCGTCGTCGACGTCGATCATCCCGATATCGAATCCTACATCGACTGGAAGGTGAAGGAGGAGCAGAAGGTCGCGGCGCTCGTGACCGGCTCCAAGATCTGCCAGAAGCGCCTCAAGGCCATCATGAAGGCCTGCGTCAACTGCGAGGCGGAAGGCGACAGCTGCTTCGACGCGGCGAAGAACCCGGCCCTCAAGCGCGCCATCAAGGAAGCCAAGCGCGACCTCGTGCCCGAGAACTACATCCGCCGCGTGATCCAGTTCGCCAAGCAGGGCTACAAGGACATCGACTTCGCCACCTACGACACCGATTGGGACAGCGAGGCCTACCTCACCGTCTCCGGCCAGAACTCGAACAACTCTGTGCGCGTCACGGACGAGTTCCTGAAGGCTGTCGAGCGTGACGGCGACTGGAACCTCACGGCGCGTACGAGCGGCAAGGTCGTCAAGACGCTGAAGGCCCGCGAACTGTGGGAGAAGGTCGGTGCGGCGGCCTGGGCCTCCGCCGATCCCGGCATCCAGTTCCACACCACCATCAACGACTGGCACACGTGCCCGAAGTCCGGCGAGATCCGCGCCTCGAATCCGTGCTCGGAGTACATGTTCCTCGACGACACGGCCTGCAACCTCGCCTCGCTGAACCTGATGCTGTTCCGCGACGCGGAGAAGAAGTTCGACACGGCCGCCTATGAGCACGCCTGCCGGCTCTGGACTATCGCGCTCGAGATCTCGGTGATGATGGCGCAGTTCCCCTCGCGCCAGATCGCGGAACTCTCCTACCGCTACCGCACGCTGGGCCTGGGCTTCGCCAACATCGGCGGCCTGCTGATGGCGTCGGGCATCCCCTATGACAGCGCCGAAGGCCGCGCCATCTGCGGCGCCATCTCGGCCATCATGACGGGCGTCGCCTACGCGACGAGCGCGGAGATGGCGAAGGAACTCGGGCCCTTCCCCGGCTTCGCGCCGAACCGCGAGGACATGCTGCGCGTCATCCGCAACCACCGTCGCGCGGCCTATGGCCATAAGGACGGCTATGAGAAGCTCGCCATCGCGCCCGTGCCGCTCGACCACGCCTCCTGCACCGACGAGCGCCTGATCGCCGCCGCCCGACGCGCCTGGGACCAGGCCATCGCGCTGGGCCAGGAGCACGGCTACCGCAATGCGCAGGCGACGGTCGTCGCCCCCACGGGCACCATCGGCCTCGTTATGGATTGCGACACGACCGGCATCGAGCCCGACTTCGCGCTGGTGAAGTTCAAGAAGCTGGCCGGTGGCGGCTACTTCAAGATCATCAACCAGGCCGTCCCCGAGGCCCTGCGCACGCTCGGCTACCGTGAGTCCGAGATCGCCGAGATCGAGGCCTACGCGGTGGGCCACGGTTCGCTCGCCCAGGCGCCCGCGATCAATCACGCGACGCTCAAGGCCCGCGGCTTCACGGACGAGATCCTGAAGAAACTCGACGGCGCCCTGAAGACGGCCTTCGACATCAAGTTCGCCTTCAACAAGTGGACGCTAGGCGAGGACTTCCTGACCGGCACGCTGAAGGTGCCGGCCGAGAAGCTGGCCGAGCCCGGCTTTGACCTGATCGCGCACTTAGGCTTCTCCAAGAAGGACGCCGAAGCCGCCAACGAGCACGTCTGCGGAGCCATGACCCTCGAAGGCGCCCCGCACATCGCCCCGCATCATCTGGCGGTGTTCGATTGTGCGAGCCCCTGCGGCCGCAAGGGCAAGCGCTCGCTGTCGGTCGAGAGCCACATCCGCATGATGGCGGCGTCCCAGCCCTTCATCTCGGGCGCCATCTCCAAGACCATCAACATGCCGAACGAGGCCGAGATCGAGGACTGCAAGAACGCCTACATGCTGTCCTGGCGTCTCGCGCTGAAGGCCAACGCGCTCTATCGCGACGGCTCGAAGCTGTCGCAGCCGCTCAACGCCCAGCTCCTCTCCGATGACGACGAGGAGGCCGACGATCTCGCCGCCGAACTGGCCCAGGCGCCGATGGCCGCGCGCGCCAGCGTCGCCGCCGAGCGCATCGTCGAGCGCGTCGTCGAACGGGTGCGCGGCCGCGAGAAGCTGCCCAACCGCCGCAAGAGCTACACGCAGAAGGCGACGGTGGGCGGTCACAAGGTCTACCTGCACACCGGCGAGTACGAGGATGGCCGCCTCGGCGAGATCTTCATCGACATGCACAAGGAAGGCGCCGCCTTCCGCTCGCTGATGAACAACTTCGCCATCGCCATCTCGCTGGGCCTGCAGTACGGCGTGCCGCTGGAAGAGTACGTGGAGGCCTTCACCTTCACGCGCTTCGAGCCCGCGGGCCTCGTGCAGGGCAACGACACGATCAAGAACGCGACGTCGATCCTCGACTACATCTTCCGCGAGCTGGCCGTGTCCTATCTCGGCCGCAACGACCTCGCCCACGTCGATCTGAGCGAAGTCGCCAACACCGGGCTCGGCTCCTCGGAAGAGGAACTGGCGGAGCAGGAGGAAGACGTGCCGCCGCCGGCCGCCAAGTTCCTGTCGCGCGGACTTCTGCGCGGACAGGAGAGCCGGGTGCTGGCGCTCCGTTCGCGGACGAGTGCGGTCGCCCAGGAAAGCGTCACGGTCGGCAACACCGCCGTCGCCATGCAAACCGAGGTCGCCAACTTCCCGCAGGCCGCGCGCGAGCGCATGGAGGCCGCCGTCAGCACGCTGGTCGCGCTGCAGGAGGATCTGGCGGCGATCCCCGAGGCCAAGAGCAAGGATGCGTCCGTGACGGCGCTGGCCGCCCAGTTGGCGGATCAACTGGCGGCGCGTGCCAAGGCCCGCGCGGCGGAGGCGACGACCGAGACCAAGGCCACCGCCAAGCAACTCGAAGCCAATCGGCGGGCGGAGGCCAAGGTGAAGGGCTACGAGGGCGAAAGCTGCACGGAGTGTGGCAATTTCACCCTGGTCCGCAACGGAACGTGTCTGAAGTGTGACACCTGCGGTGGGACCAGCGGCTGCAGCTGATGCGGGGAGCAGCGAATCTGGCAGTATTTTTCGCCACTCGGCACGCGCTGTCAGATTCTTTTCACGAAGCCTATGAGTCGGATTGACTCAGGCAGGCGTGACAATTATGTGAAGCCGCCATCCGGCCAGGGCTTGAGCCCAGCCGGGGGCGGCACGGCGAGTGCGGTATCGCGGCAACGAGTGGTTTTCGGATCTCTGCAGAGGGCGGTCATGGAACTCTCGAACTAC
>RXJK01000403.1:704-8210 GCA_003963125.1 Hyphomicrobiales bacterium | reverse complement strand
AGCGGTTCTGCTCGTCGATCTGGTCGATGACGTGGAGCGCGCCCTGGCCGTCGGGCCCGCGCACCAGCGCTTCATAGCCCCACACGTCCCACGTCCGGCTGTCGACGATGGGCTGGAAGGCCATGGTGAAGGGAATTTCGCGCCCGGGCGCTGCGCGGCAGCCCTCGCATTTGCGCATGGTGGCGCTTCTCCGCGTGTCGGTGTGTTGTCCCGCGCCTTGGTGGCGCTTCGCTCAAGCGCGCATTGTCTCCGACATCGATTACGTTTTCGTTGAGCGGTTCGATGCGCAACCGGGATGCCGATGCTCCCGCCGCTTCAGAACAGGCTCGAGCCGATGTTGATGGCGAGCGCAAGCACGGCCGTATTGAAGAAGAACGAGCCGATGGCGTGGAGCGTCGTCAGACGCCGCAGGGCCTTGCTGCTGATGGAAACGTCGGAAGTCTGCGACGTCGCCCCGATGGAGGTAGCATAGTAAAAGAAATCCCAATAATCGGGGCAATCGTCCTTCGGGAACTCGAGCCCGCCTTGCCGGCCATCCTCATCGTCCTCGGGGCGGTAGTACTCGTGCGCGTAGTGGAAGGTGAAGACGACCTGCATCACCAGCCAGGACAGCATGACCGTGCCGGCCACGAGCCCAGCCAGCAGTAACTTCTCGTGACCGGCTGCAGCTTTCGCCTCAGCGAGCAATCCTGCGATGGCGACGAAGCTCGAGCCGATGGCGATGAGGATGATCATCAGGATGACGAAGCCGCCGCTGTCCTGACGGGCCGCGCGCAGGCGCACTTTCTGGTGGCTGAAGGTCGCCATCACCTGCAGGGCCAGCAGCAGGTAGACGAGGAAGCCGGCATCCGCCGAAATCACACCGCGCAGGCTGCGCGACATCCAATCCGGCAACGTGAAATGGGCGAGCGCAACGGCTGCCGCTGAGATGTAGACGCGCGGCCTCAGGGCGAGCGAGCGCGCGATCGCCGTCGGCCTGTACCATCGCGGAGCCCCTGATTTCATCGCGGTTCCTGCTTCCCCCGAGTTTCACTTGCAACCACGCATGCAGCGTCGGTCGCGGTAAGGATTTGTTAACCAATAAGGCCCCAGTGTGCGAGCGCTAGCCGAATTTCGGGCGGAAAGAGCGTGTAGCGTCCCCGACCATGAGCGAAGCGTTCGGAAGTTTGGCTCTTGCCCTCGAGCCAGTTTGGGGGGCGCTTGCGGGACCCTATGCATGGATCCCCGCCCTCATCCCCATTGCCGTCATCGCCGTCCTTGCCATTTCCGCGCGCCGTCGCAGCCGGCGCGCCATGCGCCGCGTCGCCGAGTTGCAGGAGCAGCAGGCGGTCGAGGAGCGCTACCACCAGCTGCAAACGGCTGCCGAAGCCCAGTTCGCCGAAATCAAGGGTCGCCTGTCGATCATGGCCGAGATGACGGCGCAGCGGCAGGCGGAGCAATCGCAGGCCCTCAACAAGCGCCTCGACGACGTGGCGCAGCGCCTCGGCGTGACGCTCGACGCCATGGGGCGTCGCGTCGGCGAAAATCTCTCGCGCAGCGCCCAGCATACGGCGGAGAACCTGTCGCGGCTCAACGAGCGGCTCGCCGTGATCGAGGACGCCCGCCAGAGCCTCGCGACGCTGTCATCCGAAGTCGTATCGCTGCATGGCGTGCTCGCGGACAAGCAGGCGCGCGGCGCGTTCGGCCAAGGCCGCATGGAAAGCATTATCGCCGATGCCCTACCGCCGACGGCCTACGCCTTCCAGGTGACGCTATCCAACGGGCGTCGGCCCGACTGCATCATTCGTATCCCGAACACGACCGCGCCGCTCGTCATCGACGCGAAGTTTCCACTGGAAGCCTTCGAGGAACTCCGGACCGCCGGCAACGGCGATGGCGTGAAGGCCGCGATGCATGCCGTCCGGCAGACGGTCAACGCGCACATCGAGGACATCGCGAGCAAGTACCTGCTCCCCGGCGAGACCCAGGACACGGCGCTGATGTTCGTGCCGTCGGAATCGATCTACGCCGAACTGCACGAGCGCTTTCCCGACATCGTGCAGCGGGCGCATCGTTCACGCGTGTTCATCGTGGCTCCGAACATCCTCATGCTCGCCGTCTCGACGGTGCAGGCCGTCATCAAGGACGTGCGCATGCGCGAGCAGGCCGATACGATCCAACGCGAGGTGGGGCTCTTGCTCGCCGACGTCACGCGTCTCATCGAGCGCGCCGCGGATGTCGATCGTCACTTCACGCTGTCGGCCAAGGCGCTCGAGAAGCTCAACGCCTCGGCCGACAAGGTGGCCCGTCGCAGCGACCGGCTGCGAACACTCGAATTGGAAGACGTTCCCGCACGGCCGACGCCACGTCTCGCCGCCGGCGAGTAGCCTTGCGGCTGGGAAGAAGTTGATCGTTCGGTCTTTTGCTTTCCCCGCCGGGCGCAGCGAGAGCCGGGATCTTTACCGGCAGAGATTCTCTCGGGAGCTGAAAGATCCCGGATAGCCGTGCTCCGCACGTCTTCCGGGAAAGCAAAGTTGAGGGCGGGTCGCTGAAGCCGAGGTTGAGAGGGAGCCCCTTCCTCGCCTGAAGCTGACGCCTTCAGCGGCCGCGCTGGGACGACTTGGCCTTCTGGTTCGGCGAGCCTGTCGCGAAGCCTTTCGAGCTCGGCTTGCCGCCGGACTTCGCGGCGGCGGACAGCTTCTTGATCTCTTCCTCCCGACGCAGCTCGGCGTCCTCGAAGGCTTCGAATTCCACGGCCTTTGCGCGGCGCCGCAAATTCCTGCGCGCCTGCGCCACGCGCTCGCGCTCTTCGTCAGTCGGCTCGGACATCTGTGCCTCGAAGCATTTGCGCCTCCGATAATTTCGACGTCGCCCTGACTTCAGGGTTTCCTTCCCAGCCTGCCCAGATGCGAACGCACCCGCTTCTCGAGCGACGGATCGAGGGCCAGCGACGCACGAACGTCTGCCGCCGCCTTCTGGTCGTTGCCGATCCGTTCGTACGCGAGGCCGCGATTGAAAAAGGCCAGCGCGAACTCGGGATGAAGTTCGATCGCATGAGAATAGTCGGCAATTGCGTCGGCAATGTTGGCCAGATCGAGGTGGATGTTGCCGCGGTTGTAATAGATCAGTGGATTTCGTGGATCGATGCCGGCGGCGGCGTCTAGATCCTCCACGGCGGCCTTGAGCCGGCGTTTGCGCGCGTAGGCGGTGCCGCGGTTCATGTGCGCGGTGGCGAGGCTTGCCTCGCTCGCGCGGTCGTCTTCGATGATGATGCTGCAGGCCTTGATCTGCAGGTCGAGGTTGGTCGCCTGCGTGCAGTCGGCGGCGAGATCGGCGAGAGCGGGATGCGGGAGCATCACAACGTAGAGGCCGGTGGCGGCGACAAGGGCGGTCCGCATCATGCGCTTGGCTCGCCCGCGTCCGCCCGTCATTTGTGTTTCCTCAAGCCGCCGTCGCGTGTGCGCCATAGGGCGCGTAGGCCGGCGGCGGGGCGGGCAACGGCGGTCGATAGGCCGCATCGCAGGTTTGCAGGAGGTAGTGGGTCCACTCCACGGCTGTCGTGACGGCGAGCCGGCGTCCAAGCGTCAGTTCGCGAGGCTCCATTGCGCCCGCGTGCTCGAGCGCCTCCGTGCCGGCGATGAAGTGCCCGATGCTGTCGGCCAGACGCCAGTCCTCGCGTGCCGCATCACGGGCGCAATCGCGCGCCTGCAAGAGATGCGTGATGGCCGCCAATTCCGCTCTGCGCGTGGTGCCGACGGCCTCCTCGCTCAGGTCGCACGGATTGCACTGCGCGAAGGTCGCGCACGCTTCGAGGATCGCTCCCAGATGATCGACCAGCTTGATCGTGCTCGGCCCAACGGGCACGGGATATTGAATTCGCTCGACGGGGCGCTGCTGCATCTCCAGCTCCAAAATCGCTTTACGCGTGAGCAACGCAACTGCGCCACAGGGCGCTGAACATGTGCTCATGAAGCGCCCGGAAAGCGCAAAGCGCAACCGGGGTGTGGAGATCGTGTGGAGCAGCTGAGGATGAGCGAGAGCTACTTCTTGCTCGTCGTCTTGGAAGCGGCCGTCTTGTGCGGCTTGGCTGCGGCTTTCGCGGCTTCCGGCACTGCGATGCCATCGGGACCGCTCGACAGCACGCTGCGGCAGTCGTTCGGCAACTCGTCGATCGACATCGGCGGCTTGCCCGGTGGCGGCGGTGGGCGAGGGCCGGGCGGCAGCGGCACCGGCGGCTTCGGCTTCACCAGAGCGAGCCACTTCGTCAGCTCCGTGCCGCATCCGTCCTCGTGGCCTACAGCAGGCTGGGCCTCGCAGTTCGTCGAGCCCTTCGGGCAATGGATGCGGATGTGGAAGTGGTAGTTGTGCCCGTACATGGGCCGCACTTTCGACAACCACGTGCGATCGGCATCCTTGGGCGTGCCTTCGCACAGCGCCTTCTTGATCGCGGGATGCACGAATATGCGCTCGACTTCCGGGTAGGACGCGGCGCGCTTGATCAGCTTGGCGTGCTTCTCCGACCAGATGTTCGGATCGACCGACTCGTAGCTCTTCAGCATCGAGGTTGCCGACATGTCTTCGCGCTCGCGCTCGGTGAGCCGCCGGTCGGGCATGGGCGTGAGCCAGATGTCGGCATCGAGGCCCACCTGGTGGCTGGCGTGGCCGCTCGTCATCGGGCCGCCGCGCGGCTGGGCGAGATCGCCGACGAGCAAGCCCGACCAGCCGTCGTGCTGCTTGGCTTCCGTCGCGAGGCGCTTGACCAGATCGATCAGCTCGGGGTGGCCCCAGTTACGATTGCGGGACAGCCGCATCGCCTGCCACGCAGGTCCGTCGACCGGGAGCGGCTTGCCGCCCGCGAGGCAGCCCTTGGCATAGAAGCCTATGGAGCGTGCAGCCAGCGGCGCCGGCGTCTTGGCCGCGCCGAAGAGATCGCGGGCCGGCGGCCCCTTGGGCTTGTCGGGTGCCTTGCCGGGCTTGCCCGTCGTTGGCGTCGCCGGCGCGTCACTCTTGGCGGCGGGCGCAGCTTCCTTGGTTTCTGCGACAGGGGCTTCGGGCGCCGGCGTGCTCGCCGTCCGCGCGGGCGGCTTCGTTGCCGGCACGGGAGCGGGGACGCCCGGCGTCGGCGCCTGCTGCGCGTAAAGCGTCAGGGTCGTGCAGAGCAGTGCGCAAGTTGCGACGAGCGCCGGCAAACGCATGAAGCCCTCCCTGTTGTCCTCGTTGTCCAGAACGAGGGGGCACGATCAGGCATCCTTGCGCCGAAAAAAGGATCAGGCCTTCGGGCCTCGGATTGCCTGTGCAGGAACCTTAGATGCTTCCCCTGATTTGCCGCGTCGCCACGGCACAGCCATAGGCGATGAGGAGCGAGATCAAGACATTATAGCCCGCGAAAGAGATTCCCAGGAAGCGCCATGCCGCCTGATCGCAGCGGACAACGCCCATGCTCGTCGACGGTGCCAACAAATCCTTGGCGCTGAGGCTCAGCTTCTGGGGCGCGGCGGCGCAGGTTTCCGGCCCCGGCCAGAAGCCCCACTCCGCGCCGGCGTGGTAGGTGCCGAGCCCTGCGTTGGCGAGGAAGGCCAGGCCGACGAGCGCGAAGAGCAGGACGCTGAGCCCCTTCTTGTCCGCGCCGAGCGAGACGAGCGCCAGGAACAGAAGCGGGTTGCCGGCGTAGTAGGCGTAGCGCTGCTGCAGGCACAACGGGCAGGGCGTATAGCCGCCGATGTACTCGAAGCCGAGGGCGGTCAGGATAATGGCGAGCGCGAAGAGCAGCACGGCGGCGCCGGTGCGATATGCGGGCGCGGTCGAGGCGTCGTAGGTGCTGGCGAGCATGGCTGCCTTCCCTATGTGATCAGAGGACGTAGCGGGCCGCGACGAAACCGCCGACGAGCAGCACGACGAAGGCCGTCGTGACGAGGGTCAGGCGCGTCTCGATGAACTGGCGGATGGGCTCGCCGAAGAAGTAGAGCAGCGCCGCCACGAGGTAAAAGCGCATGGCACGCGTCACGATGCTGGCCGCCACGAACGGAAGCAGCGGCATGTGAAACGCGCCCGCGGAGATGGTGAGGATCTTGAACGGGAACGGCGTCCAGCCCTTGGCGATGAGGATCAAGACGCCCCAGTCGTTGAACAGGCGCTTGGCTTCCTCGAACTTGGCGCCGTAGCCGTAAAACCTCAGGATCGGCTCGCCGATGTACTCGAACACGAAGTAGCCGATTGCGTATCCGGCAATGCCGCCGATGACGGACGCGATGGTGGCGATGGTCGCGTACCACCACGCCTTGTGCCGGTCCGCGAGGATCATCGGGATCAGCATGATGTCGGGCGGGATCGGAAAGAACGAGCTCTCGGCGAACGAGACGGCGGCGAGCGCGCGCGGCGCATTCTTGTGCGACGCCGTACGGATCATCCAGTCGTAGATATTTTGCAGCATGGTCCGGCGGTTCGCGTGGCGCGCGGGTGGGCCCGGCGAGGTTCGCTGTAGCCCACGACGTCCGGTTTGTCGATGCGGCGGAGCGGAAAGCCCTAGGCGCCTGACATTTCGTCGATATCGCCGGCTTTCTCGGTGGCGAGTCCCAGGGCCAATTGGATGGGCTTGAAGGAGCGGCGGTGGTGGATCGTAACGCCGAGGCGTCCGATCGCCTGCTGGTGTTCGGCCGTGCCGTAGCCCTTATGCCGCTCGAAGCCATAACCGGGGAACGAGCGGGCGAGATCCGTCATGAGCTCGTCACGGAACACCTTGGCGACGATGGAGGCGGCCGCGATGGACAGGCACTTGGCGTCGCCCTTGACGATGGTGCGCGCCTTGCAGGGCAGGATGGGCGCCTTGTTGCCGTCGATCAGCGCGAGGCGCGGCCGCACCGGGAGCTGCTTGACCGCCTCGCCCATGGCCCAGAGCGTCGCGTTGAGGATGTTGTCGTTGTCGATGCGGGCGACGTCGGCGATGCCGATGCCGACCTTGGAGGTGGCGCGAATGGCGCGGGCGAGGCGCTCGCGCTCCTCGGGCTCGATCTCTTTCGAATCCGCGATGCCTTCGGGAATGCGTTCAGGGTCGAGAATGACGGCGGCTGCAACCACGGGCCCTGCGAGCGGGCCGCGGCCTGCCTCGTCGACCCCCGCAATCGGACCGCCATGGAGTTGCAGCTCCACGGACTCGAGCTCGAAAGTGGCCTTCATCCCCCGAATCACTCCGCTTTGCTCGGATGAGCTTCGCGGAGGCAGGGGGCACTGTCAAAACAACGAGAGCTGCGATCCGGGAGGCAGTGGACGCTGGAAGAGGTCGAGCCGCAACTTGTAGCTGTGCTCGTTCAGTTGCAGGCGTTTGCAGGCGAGCCTGAATCGGGCCGCGATCTGCTCGGCGTAGGGGCCTTGTCCGCGCTGGCGGACGCGCCATTCCGGCGTGTAGTCGCGCCCGCCATGCATGCTGCGCAGAATATTGATGATGCGCTTGGCGCGATCGGGGAAATCCGTCTCCAGCCACTCGCGGATGAGGTCTTTCAGTTCATGCGGCAGGCGCAGGACGACGAAGCC
>RXJK01000403.1:0-608 GCA_003963125.1 Hyphomicrobiales bacterium | reverse complement strand
TCTCGCGACCCCGGCCTCGACCCCGAGCGCAACCGAAACGCGCGCAATCAATTCATCCATCTAGAATCCTCCGCTTTGGCTTTCTGAAGTCTTGCCGCCCGCGGCTCGGATTGCAAGCCCGGACGCCATTGAGCGTCCCACGTCCTCAATATAAGCTTCGCTGGTTTCCGGAGGGGCGCATGTTTCGATTTTTCGCGACCGTTTTGGCGCTGACCCTCGAACTTGCGGCGACGTCGTCATCCCGCGCCAATGACACGGCCGCCGAAACGGCGCTGGGCGGGCTGGCGCTCAAACAATCCGATTCCATCTCGATGGATAGCGAGGATCTCTATATTTCGCCCGAACGCGTCCGCGTGAAATATCGCTTCACCAATATCACGGATGAAGTCGTCGAGACCGTCGTCGCGTTCCCGCTGCCCGACATTCCCCCTTATTCAGAAGAAAACAAGACCTACTGGGCGAATCCGGTCGATCTGAAATTTCGTACGACCATCGACCGCAAGCCGGTTTCATTCGATATCGTCCAGCAGGCAATCTTCAAGGGCAAGGATGTCACGGCCCGCCTACAGACGCTGAAGGTTCGCTTGAATTACAGGGATCCGGCATTT
>RXJK01000245.1:7193-8321 GCA_003963125.1 Hyphomicrobiales bacterium | reverse complement strand
TTGGGCGAGCGCCTGCCGCCGATCGCGTGGATCGGCGCGGCGATGATCATGTTCGGCACGCTGGTGATCCAACTCGGCGCACACAGGCGCGCCGAGACTTCAGCCAGCGAACACAGCGACGGTCAGAGCCGGTAGCGGATCTGGTCGGCCCAGAAGCGTTCGAGACGCGTCAGCCCCTTGTTCAGGTGCTTGAGATCGTCGGCCGGCATCTGGCCGATGGCCTCAACCGTCTTCAGCTGGCGCTGATAGAGGCGGTTGATGACCTCGCGCGCGTCGATGCCCTTCTGCGTCAGGCGGACCCGCACGGAGCGGCGATCGGTGTCGGAGCGCTTGTAATGGAGATAGCCCATCTCCACGAGCTTCTTGAGATTGTAGGAGACGTTGGAGCCGAGATAGTGCCCCCGCGACTTCAGTTCGCCCGCGGTCAGCTCCTCGTCACCCATGTTGTAGAGCAGCAGCGCCTGCACGCTGTTGAGCTCTTCGCCGCCCTTGCGGTCGAACTCGTCCTTGATCACGTCGAGCAGGAGACGGTGCAAGCGCTCGATCATGCGCAGGCACTGCAGATACTCCTCACGGACGGTCGTGTCATCGGGCGCGCCGTTGCGCGCCTCCAACGCGAGACTCATCGTTACCTCGAAACTGTTTGACGCTGCCCGTATTCTTTGCCGGGTCTACGGTGGAGCATACGCCGGAGCTGCTAAGGTGCGCTTAAGCAGACCGGTTAACGGGGCGTGAATTTCCGACCCAACGGCGAAAAAATGTCAGGCGACGGCCTGCATCTCCGCGCGCGTGCGCAAGGCGAGGTCGCCGTCGGCGAGCGGGGCGAAGTACTGCGCCGGCTCGAGACCCGTGCCGCCCGCCAGCAGGCGCGACGCGATGCGGTAGTCCAGGATCAGCGTATCGCGCAGGTCGAGCGAGGCCGCTTGCCCGAGAAGCCTCAGGGAGATTTCGAGGAGATGGCGCGGCGCCTTGCGCAGATCGGCGGCGACGGCTTCGGCCCATGCCGCCTCAGCGCCTGTCACCGACGCGAGGCCCTGCATGATCCCGTCGATGGTGCCGGCCGCAAAGCAGCGCGCGATCGTCTCGCGGTGCGGATCGAGATCGCTCGCGGGATCGTCGACATGCAGA
>RXJK01000245.1:0-7143 GCA_003963125.1 Hyphomicrobiales bacterium | reverse complement strand
GGAGGGGATCGACGGGATCGGCATCCGACAGGCTTCGCGCGATGTGCGCGAAGTGGCCGGTGTCGATGCACTGCGTAAGAAGTCCGAGACGGAAGGCATCGCCGCGGCCGATGGCGCGTCCGGTCAGCGCGAGATAGATGCCGATGTTGTCCGGCATGCGCGAGAACACGTGCGCGGTGCCGTGATCGGGGAACCAGCCGTCCGCGGGGCCCGGCATCGAAAAGCGGTAGCCCGGCCCGGCCACGCGATGGGTCCCGTAGAGGCTGAGGCCGACGCCGGCGCCGCTCACAGCGCCGTCGATGAGCGGGATGGTCGGCTTGATGAAGCAGTCGAGGGCCCAAGTGACCGCATAGGCTTCCCGGAACACCTCGCGCGCGATTGCGGCGCTCATCTGCCCGCGGGCGGGACCATATCCGACGGCAAAGGTGCCCGGTAGCGCCGAGCGCACGAGCACGCAATAGGTCACGGGGGCCTTCCCCCAGTGCGAAAGCGCGGGGCCCAGCGCACGATAGGTCGCGAGGTCGGGGATGTTGCCGGAGCCCGCATCGGACAACGTGATCGTCCCGGCGGCATGCGCGTCGCCGATCGCGATCCCGGACGCTTCCGGCTTACCGGCCAACGCGTGGACGTCCATCATCTTTTCAACGTCCACGGCTTGTCCTCATCGGTCGCACGGCGTGGCCGAGTAACGCGGGACGCGCCGCGAATCCGGGTGTATATGGCTCCTTAATCTCTTCCATCCTAATCTAGGTTCTTGATTCGTCGGGTGCGTTCAACCCGGGGCCTGATTGCCAGCACACGAGGGCGATCGATCCATGGCTATCAAGCGCACCGCGTTCACCGCGGGCATGTGCGTGTTCGCGCTGTCGAGCGCAATGGCTGAAATGCCGCATCGGAACTCCCCCACGACGCCAGTCGGCGACCAGTCGTGGCCGATCGTGCTCAAGGAAGCCAAACGCAATCCGCACGAGCGGCTCTGGTCCAAGCAGGAGATCGAGCAGGCGCAGGCCAAATGCATGATCCTGCTCAAGGATCTGGAGGTCGACGCCGACTACGAGGCGCCGTTGCGCGAAGGCAGCGACTGCGGCAGCCCCGCGCCCATGCGCCTCATGAGCATCGGCAGCGGCGCCCAGCGGGTGGTATTCCAGCCGGCACCGACCGTGAGCTGCGAAATGATCGCGGGCCTCGCGCAATGGCTGCAGCAGGACGTGCAGAAGCTCGCCCGCAGGCATCTCGGCGCGCCCATCCAGCGCATCGAGCCGATGAGCTCCTACTCCTGCCGCAACGCCTACGGCCGTTCCGAGGGGCGGCTTTCCGAGCACGGGCGGGCCAACGCGCTCGATATCGCCGCGTTCTCCAACGACAAGGTGCAGCTCGTCAGCGTCGAGGCCGACTGGGGTCTCACGCAGCGCGAGATCGCCGAGCGCGGGCACGAGCCCGAAGCCATGGCGTCCGCCGGCCGCATCGAGCCGCTGGGCAAGCCGCAGGCTCTCGGCGCCGCGCCGTCACAGCCCTCCCAGACGGCCGCGGGCATCGCGCCGGCGCCCATGGGGCTGCAGGACCTCAAGCCAGGCATTCCCGGCGTCATTCTGTTCGGTGCCCGTCCCGCCATGGGCTTCGACGGCCTGAGCCGGCTCGGGGGACCCAAGGGACCCGTCGTCACCCCGAACAAGGGCGAATTCCTGCGTGCAGTGCACAAGGCGGCCTGCCGGACCTTCGGCACCGTGCTCGGGCCCGAGGCCAACCGCACGCACCGCAACCACTTCCATGTCGACATGGCGGAGCGGGCGCAGCAAACGCGGATCTGCGAATAGGACCGCTGCCGGCCCGCTTCGTCACATCCTCTTGCGCGCGAGCCTTACCGACAGCACACTGGCCGCGAGTGAAAGCGCAGGAACCCGGCATGCAGTCGCGCCCAGACAGTCGCAGCAAAGCCCCCAAGGCGGAGATCCGGCCGGACACGGCATCCGGAGCAGGGCATGCCCTGTTCGCACGTCCGGGCGGTTTTCCCGAGGTGCGCATGCGGCGTAACCGCAAGTCCGGATGGGCGCGGCGGCTCGTGGCCGAGAACGTGCTGACGCCGGCGGACCTGATCTGGCCGATGTTCGTCATCGAGGGCGACAACAAGCGCGTACCCGTCGTCTCGATGCCCGGTGTCGACCGGCTCACCGTCGACCAGTGCGTGGTCGCAGCCGAGGAAGCCGTGGCGCTCGGCATCCCCTGCATCGCGCTCTTCCCCTACACGGATCCGAACCTGCGCACGCCGGATGGGCGGGAAGCGCTGAACGAGGACAACCTCGTGTGCCGGGCGACGCGCGCCATCCGCAAGGCCGGCCTCGACGTCGGCGTGCTGCTCGATGTCGCGCTCGACCCCTACACGAGCCACGGCCATGACGGCCTGCTCCGCGACGGCGAGATCCTCAACGACGAGACGCTCGAAGCGCTGGTGCAACAGTCGCTCGTACAGGCGGACGCGGGCTGCGACATCATCGCGCCCTCCGACATGATGGACGGTCGCGTCGGCGCCATCCGTGCCGCGCTCGAAGCGCACGGGCACCAGAACGTGCAGATCATGGCCTACGCGGCGAAGTATGCCAGCGCCTTCTACGGCCCGTTCCGCGATGCGCTCGGCTCCAACGTCGCGCTCAAGGGCGACAAGCGCACCTACCAGATGGACTACGCCAACTCGGACGAAGCCTTGCGCGAAGTCGCGTTCGACATCTCCGAGGGCGCCGACATGGTGATGGTGAAGCCCGGCATGCCGTATCTCGACATCGTGCGGCGCGTGCACGACACGTTCGGCGTGCCGACGTTCGCCTACCAGGTATCGGGCGAGTACGCGATGCTGATGGCGGCCGCGCAGAACGGTTGGCTCGACGGCGACAAGGTGATGATGGAAAGCCTGATGGGCTTCAAGCGCGCGGGCGCTGCCGGCGTGCTCACCTACTTTGCTCCGCGCGCGGCAAAACTCCTCAAGGCCTGATCGCGGCAACGCGCGGTACGTGCCTCAGGTTGCATCGCCTCTCAAAGCATCCACATGCGGTTGCGCTAATCGCTTGCTTGCCCGCGCCTCAGTCCCATATCATTGCTCTCGAAAGTGCGGTGGCGTGAGGGCGTATGAGCGAGCAGCAGAAGCATTTCCCCGAATTCTATGTGACTGCTCCTCAGGCGTGCCCGTACCTGCCGGGCCGGCTCGAGCGCAAGCTGTTCACGCACCTCACCCACGACAAGCCGCCGGCGCTGATCGACAACCTGCTCAAGGGCGGGTTCCGTCGCAGCCAGAACATCGCCTACATGCCCTACTGCGAGGGCTGCCAGGCGTGCGTGTCGGTGCGCGTGCTCGTCGACGACTTCGACATGAGCAAATCCTTCAAGCGCGTCCTCGACAAGAACCAGGATCTCGTCGCGCGCCGCGTGCCCGCGACCCCGACGTCGGAGCAGTACTCGCTCTTCCGCGACTACATCGATGCGCGCCACTCGGACGGCGGCATGGCGGACATGACGGTGCTCGACTACGCCATGATGGTCGAAGACAGCATCATCGATACGTTCGTCACCGAGTATCGCGTGAAGCCCAACCCGAATTCGCGCAGCGGCGAGAAACCGCTCATGGGCGTTGCCTTGTGCGACCGCCTGTCGGACGGCATCTCGATGGTCTACTCGTTCTACGAGCCGGAAGCCGCGCAGCGCAGCCTCGGCACCTACATGATCCTCGAGCACCTGCAGTACGCGCGCCAGATCGGCGTGCCGTATCTCTATCTCGGCTACTGGATCCAGGGCTCGCAGAAGATGAGCTACAAGAAGCGCTTCCAGCCGCAGGAAATGCTGACCGGCTCGGGCTGGGTGCGCGTCGAGGTGTAACGTGCCACCGCCTCAGGCGGGTGTGGCTTCGCCATCACGGGTGCGCGACCGACGCACCAGGATGATCGGCACGTAGACCAGCGGGCAGAACAGAAGCGCCAGGAACGCGCCCAGCGTGACGGCGCGGTTCCAGAGCATGTCCTGCCCGAGGTCCGTCGTCAGCAGCGTGCGATCGTGGGCGGCGAGGAGCGGCGTCGCCGTGTGGTCCGTGAACGGAAGGTCGAGCCAGGCGTAGTCGAGTTCGACGACGGCGGCGCCGGGCCGAGCGATCTTCAGTTCGCAGATGCTGACGATCAGGCGCGTCTTGCACTTGCCCTCGGTGATGCGCGCGTTGGCGGCCCGGACCGTTCCCTTGATCGCGAAATCGCGTACGAGCAGCGGCCCGAACTGCCACGCGAAGAAGGCGCCAAGTGCTGCCAGGAACAGCGCCGCCAGGATCAGTTTCGTCGCGCTCTGTGTGTTCTGCATGGATCGTCCCCCCTCAGCTAAAGCTCAAGCCTCGGGGCTGCCTGCGCCGCGATTATGACGTCACGGTGAACAGACGCAGTCGGACGATTAGGGCTTTGTGCGGTGCCCCCGGCTCACGTGTTGCCGAAGCTCATGAGCTGGGCGTAGGCCTCGCGCGCGTTGCGCAGCACACTGCTTTCGGGCGAAGCGTCCGCGGGCTCGGCGCTCGCGGCTTGGCCCGTCGCGCCAGTCGTCGACGTGGTCGCATCGCTCGCTGCGCCCGCATCGGTGTCCGCTGCGGCGTGTGCGTGGTGATGGCCATGATGCACGCCCGAGGGCGAGAGCGCGTTGTCGATGCCCTCCCCGATCTTGCGCGCCGCCTCCTGCATGGCTTTGGTGTCGCCGCTCTTGGCCGCATCCATGAGGGCCTTGATGTCGTCGGCGAAGGACGATGTGCCGGAAATCGAGGTATCGGACTGCGTGCCTGTCGCCGTCGTGTCCGCGCTGGCATCGGTCTGGGTCATGAAGCTCTGCAGGTCGTTCTGCAGGCTCGCCAGCGCCATCTTCACGCCATCGCTGTCGCCGGACTTCACGGCTTTGAGCAGCGACTGCAGATCGCCGAGGAAGCCGCCCTGGCCGCCGCTCTGGGTGTCGTCGGTGCCTTCGTACTGCGCGAAAGAAGGCGGCGTGAATTTGGCTTTGTCCGCGTCGAGTGTCTGCAGGGCCGATTGCGCGCCCGTGAGATCGCCCTTCTCCACGGCGGCCGTCAATGCGCTGAGGTCGGCCTTCATGGTGGTGCGGAAGGGATTGGCCGTGTCGTCGGCGTCCCCATCCGACGCGGCGGTGCCGGCGGATGTCGATTGCAGGGTGGCGAGGCTCTTCTTCGCGGTCGCGAGGTCGCCGGTGCGAACGGCGTCCTGCATCGCCTGGAGCGCAGCGCGGCGCTCCTTCATCTGCTCGATGAGCGACTGACTGCTACCCGATGATAGCGCGCTGAGGGCCATGGCATCTCTCCTGGCGATAGAGGCACGCGCCTGCCGATGCCGGCAGGCTCACAGGGGAAACGCGATACGGTTGATGAGAGGGGCCGCCCAGGGCTGCGGAACATCCTTTTGATTGGCGAACGGCAGTTTCGCAGGATTCCGTCGCGAGGGCGCGATTATTTTTCGCTCGTGCGCCCGCGCGCCGCAGCATCGGCGGCCATGATGCCCCAAATGAGGGCCAGCAGCACGTAGAGATGGCGCCAGTGATCGAGGTCGATCAGGAAGCCTTCGAGCACGTGGCCGACGAAGGCGCCGTAGGCGACGAGGAAGTAAGGTTGCGCAGGTCCGCGACGGAAAGCTTCGCGCAAGCCGAGTACTGCGGTGCCGAACATCAGCACGATGAAGCCGACGCCGCCCACCCAGCCTGCGTTCATGAACATCGAGATGTAGACGTTGTGCGCTTCCTCGTGGTGGTAGAAGAGCGGGAATTGCTGCGCGCCGATGCCGAGCGGGTTTTCGATGGCGAGGCGCATGGCCTTCTTCTGGCCGCCGAAGCGCCCGTCGGGGCCCTCGTCGTAGCCTTGGGTCAGGGCCGCGCGCTGCGTGAGCAGGTTGGCGACGGCCTCCACCTGCAGGGCTGCAGTCAGCATGCCGGCGATGGCGCCCACGCCCAGCAGCAGCATGGCGAAGAACTTCATGCGGGCGCGGCGCGAGCCGACGGTCAGCACGTACAGCGCGCCGAAGACGACGAGCGCGATGGCGGCGTTGGTCCAGGCGCCGCGCGAGAAGCTCAGGAGGATGCCGAGCGACAGCAGCGCGAAGGCCAGCGTCGGCAACAGCGCGCGGCGCAGCGGGCGCTGCAGGATCAGGTAGAAGGCGTAGACGAAGCCCGGGATGAGGAAGGGCCCGTACACGTTCGGGTCCTTGAACATGCCCGTGGCGCGGCTGTAGCGCGTCATCAGGTCGGCGGCCCCGGGGAAGAGATCGAAGTAGCCAGCGATGCCGCACAGGCTCGCGAAGATGCCGCCGGCGAGCGATGCCTTCAGGATCAGCTCGGGGTGGAAGGCCGGGCGCCGCGCCACGAACAGCGCGTAGAGGAACGTGACGACGTAAAGATAGATCGAGACGCCCGTGTGCGTGATCGCCACGGGCACCTCGCGCGCCATGGTCACGCCGACGAGCGCGCCGGCGCCGAGCAGCATCAGCAGGAAGAAGAGCAGCCCGAGCAGCGGCCGGAACGTCACGAGGCCGACGACGGGGAGCAGCACCAGCAGACCCAGCGACAGCGCATCGAAGGGCGCCGGCTCGCTGAACACGATGGCGCCCGAGGCAATTGCGAGCCAGACGAAGGCCAGCGACAGGCGATGCACGAGGCTCTTGTGGACCTCGAAGGCCGTGACGTCCGCTGCTGTCGCCGCAAAGGCCATGTGGGGTCCTGGCTATGGACGCGGGGCCGCAGGTGCGGCCCGTTCCTCGCCTCAGTAGGCGTTGTCGGTCGAGAGCAGCGAGAACGGCGTGCGGAAGAGGATGTAGAGGTCCAGCAGCACCGACCAGTTCTCGATGTAGTAGATGTCGCACTCGACGCGCTTCTGGATCTTCTCGGGCGTGTCGGTCTCGCCGCGCCAGCCGTTGATCTGCGCCCAGCCGGTGATGCCGGGCTTCACCTTGTGGCGGGCGAAGTAGCCGTCGACGACGTCGTGGTAGAGGCGGTCGTCGGCCTTGGCCTGCAGGGCGTGCGGACGGGGCCCCACCAGCGACAGCGTGCCGAGGAGCACGTTGAAAAGTTGCGGCAGCTCGTCGAGGCTCGTCTTGCGGATGAAGCGGCCGACGCGGGTGACGCGCGGATCGCCCT
>RXJK01000212.1:2110-8316 GCA_003963125.1 Hyphomicrobiales bacterium | reverse complement strand
TGGGGAGAGGGAAGCGCAACAGCTTCCACGGTCTGTCCCCTCATTCTGCGTTCCCGGAAATCGCGCGGCAGCGCGATTGTCCGGGACCTTGCCGCGTCTTGTGGGGCAATCGGTAGATGCGCGGCGGTGCTAATCTATGACCCGGCAAGACCCCGGACTGGCGCTGCGCGCCATCCGGGGATGCAGAAAGCGTGGGGAGACGGCGTCGTGCGGCGGGAGGAGGAGGCTTCGCGGGCCTGCGTGCGGCGCTGCTCGGATCGTAACTACTCCCGCCGCGCGTACTCTTCCTGCAGCGTGCGCTTGAGCGTCTTGCCGGCGGCGTTGCGGGGGAAGGTGGTGCAGAGCATGACGGCGTCAAGGCGCTGGAATTTGGCGCCGACGCGCGCGTTGACCCAGGCTTTCAAATCCTCCGCCGTGAGGGTCGCGCCGGCGCGCAGCATGACGGCGGCGATGGGGGTTTCGCCCCAGTGCGGATGCGGCACGCCGAAGACGGCAACCTCGGCCACGTCCGGGTGCGCGGTGACGATCTCCTCGATATCGCGCGGATAGACGTTCACGCCGCCGGAGATGATCATGTCCTTCTTGCGATCGACGAGATAGAGGTAGTTCTCGCTATCGACGTAGCCGACGTCACCTGAACGCCACCAGCCGTTGATCTCCAGTTTCGCGGTGAGATCGGGGCGCTTGTAGTAGCCGCTCATGAGCAGCGGCCCGCGCCCGCAAATCTCGCCCACCTCCCCGGTCGGCACCTCGCGGCCCTTCTCGTCCAGGATGGCGATCTCGTAGAAGGGCAGCGGCGGGCCGACCGAGCCGAGCTTGCGCTCCGCGTCGGTGCGGTCGAGCATGGTCATGATGCAGCCTTCGGTCAGCCCGTAGATCTCGTGGAAGCGGCCAGGGAGATGCGTGTTGAGCTTGGTCTTGTAGTCGAGATGCAGCGGCGCGCCGACGGACTGGATCATCTCCAGGCTCTGCAGCTTCTCCGGCGCGAACGCCGGACTGTTGAAGATGGCGATGATCTGCGAGGGCACGAGGATGACGTGCGTCACGCGCGAACGCTCGATCTCGGCGATCACCTTCTCGGCGTCGAAGGCCGCGTGCACGATGTAGGTGGCGCCGAGCGCCATCGCGGGCAGCATGTCGAGGAAGGCGCCGTTGAAGACGAGCGAGCCCGGATGCAGGCACACGCTCTCGGGGCTCATGCGGAAGGCGAGGGCGAAGTGCGTCGCGTAGTTGCCGCGCACGTTGTGGGAATGCACGATGCCCTTGGGCTCGCCGGTCGTGCCGCTCGAGTAGATGATGTTGTAGGGATCTTCGCGCGTGACGCCGGAGCGCGGCGGCTCGGCTTCTGACGCGTGCGCGACAAGCGCCTGGTAGCCGGTATAGCCGGCGGGCGCGGCATCTGTGACGATCCAGCGGTCGGCCGGGATGTGCCGCAGGCGTTCGCGGATGCGCGACAGTACAGGCACGTAGGCGTTCGTCGAGACGACGACCCTTGCGTCGCTGTCGGCGAGAAGGGCGGCGATGCCGGCTTCCTGCAGCAGAGGGCTCAACGGCACGGCGACGAGGCCCGTCTTGGCGGCAGCCCAGTAGACCTCGAGCTGCTCCAGGCAGTTCGGCAGGATGGTCGCGATCTTGTCGCCCTTGGCGAGGCCGAGCCCGAGCAGGGCGTTGGCGAGGCGGTTCACGCGCGCGTTGAAGGCGGGATAGGTCAGCCGCTCGCCTTCGAATACGACAGCCAGATGGTTCGGCCGGCAGCGGGCATGGCGCGGCAGCAGCGTGCCCAGGTCCATGGCGTCCTCCAGAAAGCTCGTTGTTTTTCCGGAAGACTAAGGCAGGGGCGACGCCCGCGCTATCCCAGGTGCCGCAGGAATGTCGCAAGCCGCAGCAGGCCTTCCGGCCAAGGGCCGTGACCGGAAGCCGAATTGATGTGGCCGGAATCGCCCGCGTCGGCAGGCTCGGATCCCCAGAATGCGGCGAGCGTCACGGCGGCCGCAGGTGGACAGTAGGGGTCGGTGGCGCTGTGCACCAGGACGCTTCGAAACGGCAGCCTCGCGGTCGGGGCGGGTGCGAAAGCGCTGTCGATTCCGGACGGCATGGGCGCGGAGGCGAAATCCGGCGGCGCCACGAGGAAGGCGCCGGCGACCTTGTCGGCGGCGAGACGCGGCGCTGCATGCGCGACGGCGAGCACGCCGAGCGAATGCGCCAGGAGCAGCACGGGCCGGGTCGCCGTCTCGACCTCGGCGGCGAGCCGTGCCACCCAATCGGCGAGCACCGGCTTGTCCCAGCTCGCGAATTCGACCCGGCGCGCCGTCTTGAGCTGCGCCTGCCAGCGGCTCTGCCAATGGTCGGGGCCGGAATTGGTCCAGCCCGGAACGATCAGGATATCGAGGTCGCTGGTACGCATGGCATGTCCGTTCGAACGAGGGCCGCTCCATCATAGAGCTATTGCCTATCCATTTCCCGGCCTCTAGATGCTCGGCGTGGACATAGGGAGAGTGCGCATGACCCGCTTCGACGAGCTTTGGAAGATCGCCGAACTGAACCGCAGGCAGGTGCTCGCCAGCGGCGCGGCAACCGGTTTCGTCACCGGCTTCGCCATGTCCACGCAGCCCGTCTCCGCCCAGACCATGATCGTGACCGACACGGCAGGGCTCGAGGCCAAGATGGAGACGTTTCCCGCGCCCGATGGGAAAGCCGTGCCGGTCTATCGCGCCTACCCCAAGGACGGCGGCCCCTACCCGATCATCGTGGTGGTGCAGGAGATCTTCGGCGTGCACGAACACATCAAGGACGTGTGCCGGCGCCTCGCCAAGCAGGGCTACTACGCCATCGCGCCGTCGCTGTTCGACCGGCAGGGCGATGTCACGCAGCTCAAATCGTTCGACGAGATCCGGCCGATCGTGTCCAAGGTGCCGGACGCACAGGTGATGGCCGACATCGATGCCGCCATCAAATGGGCGGCCAAGACCGGTCCCGGCGACGAGGGCAAGGTGGGCATCACCGGCTTCTGCTGGGGCGGCCGCATCGTGTGGCTCTATGCAGCCCACAACAACGCCATCAAGGCCGGCGTTGCCTGGTATGGACGTCTCGTCGGTGACAAGAACGAGATCACGCCGTCGCAGCCCGTCGATCTCGCGGCGGATCTCGAGGTGCCGGTCCTCGGCCTCTACGGCGGCGCAGATACGGGCATTCCAGTCGCCACGGTCGATCAGATGAAGGCCGCGCTCGGCCCGGACAGCAAGTGCGAGTTCCAGGTCTATCCCGATGCGCCGCACGCCTTCTTCGCCGACTACCGCCCCTCCTACCGGGAAGCCGCCGCCAAGGACGCCTGGGGCCGGATGCTCGCCTGGTTCAAGGATAAGGGCCTGACGCAGTCGTAAGGCCATCTTCCAATTGTGGTCCGGGCCCCGCTGCAGGCATAGTGCGTCGGGAATTCCTGCGCACAGCAAGGTCTGCAATGCCACCCGCCGAGCCGCTCATCCTGGGCTGGGAAGAATGGGTCGCGCTGCCCGGGCTCGCCCTTCCGGCCATCAAGGCCAAGGTCGACACGGGCGCGCGCACGTCGGCGCTGCATGCCGTTTTCATCGAGCCGTTCGGGCCCGCGAAGTCGCGCAAGGTGCGCTTCGGCGTGCATCCCATCCCGCGCCGCAGCGACGTGGAGATCACCTGCATCGCACCGCTCGTCGACCGGCGCGAGGTGCGTTCGTCCAACGGGGAGCGGGAAGAGCGCTACGTGATCGAAACCACGCTCTCCATCGGCGAGCGCGAATGGCCGATCGAGATCACCCTGACCAACCGGCACATGATGACCTATCGCATGCTGATCGGCCGGCAGGCGCTCGGCAGCCACATCCTGGTCGACCCGAGTGCGTCCTTCAGACAGCCGAAGCTCGGTTATAGGATGTATCCGGAGGTCGGTGCACGGCGCACGCGATGACCGTCCGAGGCTGGATGTTCCGCGTCACGCCAAGGGCGAAATAATTCCACGGCGAGGCCTTCATTATACGGTCATTGCCAGTATATTGGCGGCCCTGAGGAAGCCAAGGAATGGATCGCATCGTGGGACGTTGTTTTTCCCCTCTTCTGTCTGTGCTTGTACTCTTGGGTATGACATCGCTGACGGCCAGTGCCGCGTCCGACAATACCCAGCGCGCGGGAACCGTTTTCAAGGATTGCGCGAACTGCCCCGAGATGGTCGTGGTGCCCGCCGGCGAGTTCATGATGGGCTCGCCCGAGACGGAACGCGGCCGCAGCAAGAACGAAGGACCGCAGCACAAAGTCACGATCGCGCAGCCCTTTGCCGTCGGCAAGGTCGAGGTGACGTTCGCGCAGTGGGACGAGTGCGTGAAGGAAGGCGGTTGCGCGACGAAGCCCGACGACAGCGGCTGGGGCCGCGGCCGGCGCCCGGTGATCAACGTCTCCTACGACGACGCCAAGGAATTCGTCGCGTGGCTCGCCAAGAAGACCGGCAAGCCCTATCGCCTGCTGACCGAAGCGGAGTGGGAATACGCTGCCCGCGCGCAGACGAAGTGGAACCCCTCGCCGCCGCCGTTCTCGACCGGCGCGACCATCCACTACCAGCAGGCCAACTACGACGCCAATTTCAGCTACGGCAAGCCCAACGGCGGTCTGTACCGGCAGAAAACGGTCGACACCGGCACGCTCCCCAAGAACGCCTTCGGCCTGCACGAGATGCACGGCAACGTCTGGGAGTGGGTGGAGGACTGCTACAAGGACAGCTACGCAGGCGCCCCCACCGACGGGTCGGCCGTGCAAAGCGCCAACTGCGAGTTGCGCATCCTGCGCGGGGGCTCGTGGAACTATCACCCGAACGCCCTGCGCGCGGCCTACCGCTATGCAACATTCGGGGGGCTGAGGGTCAATCAGGCCGGGTTCCGTGTGGCACGATCGCTATGATGCCGCAAAACAACGACACGTTCGCAAACTAGTGAGTTGAGCGGAGCGTGGCGGGGTGGGATCCAGTTTGCCAGATTATGCATTTAGGGGACGAGGCTTCAGCCTTATCTGAGGTGTGACATGAACTTGCTGTGGTTGCGGAACTTGGCTCTCGCCGGCGTGGCCGCTGCGGGGGTTGCAGCAGCGCTCTCCTGGGCTTCCGATCCTGCTCAGGCGCAAGCCGCCCGTCGGGGTGGCGAATACTCCTACAACCAGTCGGTGCCGCGGCGCCCGGCGGTCGAGGATCCGTCGCAGCACATCCCGATCTTCGCCGTCGTGTCGCTCAACGAACAGCGGATCTCCGTCTACGGCACGAACGGCCGCCTGATGCAGTCGCCCGTCTCCTCGGGTGCCACGGGCTACGACACGCCGTCCGGCATCTTCTCGATCGTGCAGAAGAAGCCCGAGCATCATTCGAACCTCTATGACGACGCCTCGATGCCCTTCATGCAGCGCATCACGTGGACGGGCATCGCCCTGCACGCGGGCGCGCTCCCCGGCTATCCGGCCTCGCACGGCTGTGTGCGCCTGCCGATCTCATTCGCGCAGCAGCTTTTCGACGTGACGAAGCTCGGCATGCGCGTGATCCTGACGCGCGACGACATCCTTCCCGAACCCATCGAGCATCCCTCGCTGTTCAAGCCGCAGGCGCTCCAGGCCAACGTCGCGCCGCTGCGCTCGCCGGTGGTGCGCGCGTCGGTCCGCGGTGAACTGCCCATCTCGCGCCTCGGCAACCTCGCCTTCGAGAACGTGCTGACGCCGTCGCCGACCGCCGAGCGCCGTCTCGGGCAGCTCAGCGCGCTGGCCAAAGCCAAGACGGCAGAGGTCGATCAGTACAACCGCAAGGCGCTCGAAGCGCGCCAGAACGCCCAGCGCAAGGCGGCGGAGGCCCAGGCGGCCGTCCGCGCCATCAAGGGCGCCGAGATGAACCTTGCGCGCAGCGAGGATCAGGTGAAGGCCGCGACGAAGGCGCTGGAAGCCGCGAACGCCAATCCGAAGACGAAGCCGGAGCAGATCACGGCGGCCGAGACCAACAAGCAGAAGGCCGAGCAGCGCGTCGTCGAGGCGCGCGAGGACCTGGAAAAGGCAAAAGTCCAAAACCAGGCCAAGATCGAAGCGGCCGATCGCTCCGCCGAAGAGGCTCGCGTCGCGGAGATCGCCAAGGACAAGGCATCCGACGCGGCCGAGGAAGCGACGCGCATGCTGTCGCCGGTCTCGGTGTTCATCAGCCGCAAGATGCAGCGCATCTA
>RXJK01000212.1:0-2060 GCA_003963125.1 Hyphomicrobiales bacterium | reverse complement strand
AGGCGAACCTTCCCGTGATGGAAGGGCCGATCAAGATCCGCAACGCCGACAAGCCGATCGGCAGCTTCGTGTACACCGCGCTCGACTTCAAGGACGACAGCGCAACGGACATGCGCTGGAACGTGGTGTCGATGTACAAGAGCCTCAACGATATCCCGGCGCAGGCCGCGCCGGACGTGAAGCCCAACGACAAGCCTCCGGTGAACCCCGTGAAGCGCAAGGGCGAGACGGTCCCGGCCGACGTGCAGGGTGCCATGGCCGCGCTCGACCGCGTCTCGATCCCCTCCGAGGTGCAGGAGAAGGTGGCGGAGCTGATGGTGCCGGGCTCCTCGCTCATCATTTCGGACGAAGCGCCGAGCCTCGAGACGGGCAAGGACACCGACTTCATCGTCGTCATGAGCAACGAGCCGCAGGGCGCCTTGAAGATGCGCGCGCCGCAGCCGCGCCGCGACCGGGACAAGGACAACTGGGGCGGCCCGAGCGGCGGCGGCTTCCTGTTCTTCTGGAACTGACGCCCACCGATCACGACAAAGGCCCGCGGTCACTCGCGGGCCTTTTCCTTTTCGGGGTGCCGCATCGCGCGCCCGGCCGGGCCTGCCGGCCGAAGGACGTGCTTTAAGCCTTGCCGCGCGTCGCGGAGATCAGGAAGCCGTCGTAGGCCTGCTCGGCGATCTGGCGCCAGGCGAGGTGATCGCTGCGATAGCCGTTGACCTGGTCGAGCAGCTTCTTGAAGTGGATGCTCTTGCCCGCAATCTCGGCCAGATGCTCGCCGGTCGCCTTGAAGCAGGCTTCGAGCACGGGCTGCGGGAAGGGCTTCATCACCGCGCCGGCCGCCACGAGCTTGCGCAAGGCGGGCGGATTGAGGTTGTCGTACTTTGCCCGCATATAGGTCATCGCCGCATCGCAGGCGCGGGCGAGGATCGCCTGATACGGCTTCGGCAGCGCGTTCCACTGGTCGAGGTTGACGACCATGTGCAGCATGCCGCTGCTTTCCCACCAGCAGGGGTAATAGTTGAAGCGCGCGAACTTCACGAAGCCCGCGCGTTCGTCGTCGTGCGGGCAGACGAACTCGGCGGAATCGAGCGTGCCGTTCTCGAGTGCCGCGAGCGTATCGACGTAGGTCATCTGGTACGTGACGGCGCCGAGGCGCTGCAGGATCGCGCCGCCCATGCCGACGACGCGCATGCGCAGGCCCTTCAGATCCTCGACGGTGTTGAGTTCCTTGCGGAACCAGCCGCCCATCTGCGTGCCGCTGACGCCGGCCGGCATGGAGATCACGTTGAGGCGCTGCAGGGCGCCGTTGATGGCATCCTTGCCGCCGCCGAATTGCCACCAGGCAACCTGCTGGCGCTCGTTCAAGCCGAAAGGAATGCCGGAGCCGAAGACGAGGATGGGATCCTTGGCGGCGTAATAGGCGAGCGGCGTGAAGGCGCACTCGACGCTGCCGCTGCTCACGGCGTCCAGAGCCTGGCTGCCGGGCGCCAGTTCGCCCGCCAGGTGCGGCTGGATGACGAAGCGATTGTCGGTCGCTTCCGCCACGAACTTGCACAGCGCCTGCACCGTGCCTTGCATGACTTCGAGGGATTTGCCGAAGCTCGACGTGAGGCGCCACTTCAGTTCAGGCGCGGTGTCGGCAAGGGCAGGAGCCGCAACCGGCGCTGCCAACGCCGCAAGCGCACCGCCTCGAAGGAATTGCCTTCGCTTCACCCTTTCAACTCCCCGCCCGAGGCGTCCTAGTCGCGCACCGAAGGATCGCGGCGCGCGCCGCACTCGCCTTGCACTTTTGTTGCGCCTTCCGATTCCCCCTGCGGGGAGCCGGCCGGAAGGCGCGATTGGTGTTCGCGTCGGCCGGAAGGCGCAACCTTATCTGCGCCTTCCGACTCCCCTGCGGGGAGCCGGCCGGAAGGCGCGATTGGTGTTCGCGTCGGCCGGAAGGCGCAAACAAAGAGCGCGCAGCAGGCAACACCTTATCGCACCCGGTTGGGGCAGTGGAAGTGTCGCGACGTGGGGAGTGGAGAGAGACGCAACGTCTCCCTGCGTGAGGCTCGGGCCTCACCGTT
>RXJK01000047.1 GCA_003963125.1 Hyphomicrobiales bacterium | reverse complement strand
ACCTGCTTGATGATGCGGACGGCCCAGTCGTTGTCGAGGCCCATGCCCTTGCCGAAGTCGCCGTCCTTGCCGAGGATGCGCTTCACGTCGGCGTTGGTGGAGGTCAGCATCTGGTCGACGTTCTTCGACGTGATGCCGGCCTCCTCGGCGTTGAGCAGCACGTAGTGGGTCCACTTCACGATCGAGAACCACTGCGCGTCGCCCTGGCGGACGGCCGGCCCGAGCGGCTCCTTCGAGATGAGGTCCGGCAGCACCACGTGGTCGTCGGGATTGGCGGTGCGCAGCTTCTCGGAGTAGAGGCCAGACATGTCGGTGGTGTAGGTGTCGCAGCGGTTGCCCTGGTAGGCGGCCATCGCCTCGTCGGCCTTCTCGAACACGATCGGGCTGTACTTCATGTTGTTGTCGCGGAAGAAGTCGGCGAGGTTGAGCTCGGTCGTGGTGCCGGTCTGCACGCAGATGGAGGCGCCGTCGAGTTCCTTCGCCGTCTTGATGTTGGCGGACTTCTTCACGATGAAGCCCTGGCCGTCGTAGTAGTTCACGCCCGCGAAAGCCATGCCCTGCGAGGTGTCGCGCGACATGGTCCAGGTGGTGTTGCGCGAGAGGACGTCGATCTCGCCCGAGGTCAGCGCCGTGAAGCGCTCCTTCGCCGTGGTGGCGACGAACTTCACCTTCTTGGCGTCGCCCAGCACGGCGGCCGCGATGGCGCGGCAGTAGTCCGCGTCGAGGCCGCTCCAATCGCCCTTGTCGTCCTTGGACGAGAAGCCGGCGAGGCCGACGTTGACGCCGCAGCTCAACTCGCCGCGGGCCTTCACGGTCTCGAGCGTCGACTTGCCCTGCGCGAGGGCCGGCGTGGCGAGCAGCGCGAACGCCGCCGAGGCCAGGAGCCCGCAAGTGAGAGATTTCATCAGGTTTCTCCGGTTTACTTTTGATTGAGGCTTGGACGGAAGTCTCGACGCACGGCCGCGCCGCTCAATGGCCCAGGATCTGGGACAGGAAGAGCTTGGTGCGCGGCGATTGCGGGTTGGAAAAGAATTCGTTGGGCGGCCCCTCTTCGACGATCTCGCCGCGATCCATGAAGATCACGCGGTCGGCGACGGAGCGCGCAAAAGCCATTTCGTGCGTGACGCACAGCATGGTCATGCCGGACTTGGCGAGCTCGGTCATGACGTCGAGCACTTCCTTGATCATCTCCGGATCGAGCGCCGAGGTCGGCTCGTCGAAGAGCATGATGCGCGGGTTCATGGTCAGGGATCGTGCGATGGCGACGCGCTGCTGCTGGCCGCCCGAGAGCTGGCCCGGATACTTGTTGGCCTGTTCGGGGATCTTCACGCGCTCGAGATACATGCGGCCGATCTTCTCGGCCTCCGCGCGCGACATCTTCTTCACCCAGACGGGCGCGAGGCAGAGATTGTCGAGGATCGTGAGGTGCGGGAAGAGATTGAAGTTCTGGAACACCATGCCGACCTCGGCGCGGATCTTGTCGATCGCGCGGATGTCCTCGGTGAGCTCGTTACCATCGACGATGATGGTGCCTTCCTGGTGCTTCTCCAGCCGGTTGATGCAGCGGATCAGCGTGGATTTGCCGGAGCCGGAGGGCCCGCAGATGACGATGCGCTCGCCGCGCTTCACCGTCAGGTTCACGTTCTTGAGGACGTGGAAGTTGCCGTACCACTTGTTCACGCCCTTGAGGATGACTGCCGGCTGCTCGGAGCCGGACGCTCTACCGGACGCGCCGGCCTCCACGGATGCGGTGCTCGCCATGATCGCCCTTGAAAAACCCTTTCCGTGCCGCCATCGCGGGAATGCTACTCTGCCGCAGCCTTCGGTGCATAGCCCAATTGTGCGTTGAGCTTAGCAAGCAGATCGGCCGCCGCGAGCGGGATGTTGGTGCCTGGACCGAACACGGCCTTGGCGCCAGCGGCGAACAGGGCCTCGTAGTCCGAAGGCGGGATGACGCCACCGACGACGATCATGATGTCCCCCCTCCCCTCCTTCTCGAGTGCTGCCGTCAACTCGGGCACCAAGGTCAAATGACCGGCAGCCAGCGAGGAGACGCCGATGATATGCACGTCGTTCTCCACGGCCTGGCGCGCTGCTTCGTCCGGCGTCGCAAAAAGCGGGCCGATATCGACGTCGAAGCCCAAATCGGCGAATGCCGAGGCGATCACCTTCTGGCCGCGGTCGTGGCCGTCCTGCCCCATCTTGGCAACGAGGATGCGCGGGCGGCGTCCGTCGTTGGCCGCGAAGGCCTCCGCCATCTGCCGGACCTTGTCGACCTCTTTGCTCATGTTGGCAGCCTCCTGGACATAGACGCCGGACACGGCGCGGGTCTCGGCCCGATGCCGGCCGTAGACGCTTTCGAGCGCGTCCGAGATCTCGCCGACGGTCGCCTTCACGCGGGCCGCTGCAACGGCGCGCTCGAGCAGGTTGCCCTCGCCGCTGCGCGCCGTATGAGCGAGTGCCGAGAGCGCGGCGTTAACCTCGTTCTGATCGCGCTCGGCGCGCAGACGCTCGAGCTTGGCAATCTGGCTCGCGCGCACGCTCTTGTTGTCGACCTTGAGGACTTCGATCTGGGCCTCGTTCTGGGCCTTGAACTTGTTGACGCCCACAATCGTCTGCGCGCCGCTGTCGATGCGGGCCTGGGTGCGGGCCGAGGCCTCCTCGATGCGCATCTTCGGGATGCCGGCGGCGATCGCCTTGGCCATGCCGCCCAGCTGCTCGACCTCGTCGATGTGGGCCTGGGCCTTGCGAACGAGTTCGTAGGTCAATCGCTCGACGTAGTGGCTGCCGCCCCAGGGGTCGACAACGCGGCAGGTGCCGCTCTCCTGCTGGATAAAGAGCTGCGTGTTGCGGGCGATGCGGGCGGAGAAGTCCGTCGGCAAGGCAATGGCCTCGTCTAGGGCGTTCGTGTGCAGGGACTGGGTGCCGCCGTGGGTGGCGGCAAGTGCCTCGATCGCCGTGCGCGTGACGTTGTTGAAGACGTCCTGTGCGGTGAGGCTCCAGCCGCTCGTCTGGCAGTGGGTGCGCAAGGCGAGGGACTTGGCATCCTTCGGCGCGAACTCGTTCTTGATCAGCTTGGCCCACAGCAGGCGGGCGGCCCGCATCTTGGCCACCTCCATGAAGTAGTTCATGCCGATGGCCCAGAAGAAGGAGAGCCGCGGCGCAAAGGCATCGATGTCGAGGCCGGCAGCGACGCCGGCGCGCACGTATTCGACGCCGTCGGCCAGCGTGTAGGCGAGTTCCAGGTCCGCAGTCGCCCCGGCCTCCTGCATGTGGTAGCCGGAAATCGAGATCGAGTTGAACTTCGGCATCTTCGCGCTGGTGTAGCCGAAGATGTCCGAGATGATGCGCATGGAAGGTTCGGGCGGATAGATGTAGGTGTTGCGCACCATGAACTCTTTCAGAATATCGTTCTGAATGGTGCCTGCGAGCTTCTCTGGCGGCACGCCCTGCTCCTCGCCAGCCACGATGAAGAGCGCGAGAACGGGGAGCACGGCACCGTTCATGGTCATCGACACGCTCATGTCGGCGAGGTTGATGCCGTCGAACAGCGTGCGCATGTCGTAGATGCTGTCGATCGCCACGCCCGCCATGCCGACGTCGCCTTTCACGCGCGGGTGGTCGCTGTCGTAGCCGCGGTGGGTCGCAAGATCGAAGGCGACGGACAGGCCCTTCTGTCCGGCCGCGATGTTGCGACGGTAGAAGGCGTTGGATTCCTCGGCCGTCGAGAAGCCCGCGTACTGGCGGATGGTCCAGGGCTGCGTCACGTACATCGTCGGGTAGGGCCCGCGCACGAAGGGGGCGAGCCCCGGGTAGCTGTCGACAAAGTCGAGACCGGCGGTATCGGCTTCCGTGTAGACCGGCTTGACAGCGATCCCCTCGGGCGTGGTCCAGATCCGGGCGGGGTTCGCCGCCGTGTCAGCCGCAGGCGCGGCCGCCGCGCCGTCGAGCGGGAGGGTGCTGAAATCCGGGATCCGGGTCGCCGCACTCGTGCTCATGGGACATCTCCCTCGGGTTCTGTCGGGCCATGCCCGTTGCGCGCGCGAACCGGCTTCGCGAACCGGGTCAGCCGCACGCGTCCTTTAGAGCGAACCTAATGAAATGCGGGCCCCGAGGCCAGTGGGACGGGCCTGTGCCTTGGTAGGGAGGGGGGCGCCTCACGCCCCGCGCATGCGATAGGCGTCGAGCGTGTTGCGCAACAGGCAGGCGATGGTCATGGGGCCCACCCCGCCGGGCACGGGCGTGATGGCGCCCGCCACCTCTTTCGCCTCGGCAAAGGCCACATCGCCCACGAGGCGCGTCTTGCCCTCGCCAGCGGCCACGCGGTTGATACCGACGTCGATGACGATGGCGCCGGGCTTGATCCAGTCTCCCCGCACCACCTCCGGCTTGCCGACGGCCGCCACCACCAGATCGGCGCGGCGGACGACGGCGGCCAGCTCCCGCGTGCGGGAATGGGCCACCGTCACGGTGCAGTTCTCGCGCAGGAGAAGCTGCGCCATGGGCTTGCCGACGATGTTGGAGCGGCCGATGACGACCGCATCGAGCCCTGAAAGTTGCGTCTGCACGGATTGGGCGAGGAGCAGGCTGCCGGTCGGCGTGCAGGGTGCCAGCGCCGGCGCGCCGGACGCCAGCCGGCCCACGTTCACGGGGTGAAAGCCGTCGACATCCTTATGGGGATCAATGGCTTCGATGACCTTGCCGGCATCGATGTGGGCCGGCAGGGGAAGCTGGACGAGAATGCCGTCGACGGCCGGGTCCGCGTTCAAGGTCGCGATGAGCCGGAGCAGGTCGGCCTCGCTGGTGGTGGCCGCGAGCTTGTGCTCGAGCGACACCATCCCGACCTCACGGGTCGCCGCGCCCTTGCTGCGCACGTAGACCTGGCTCGCCGGATCCTCGCCGACCAGGACGACGGCGAGGCCGGGCGCACGGCCGCCAGTCGCCACGATTTTCTCTACGGAGGCGGCAATGTCGGCCCGCAGGTTCGCCGCGATCGCCTTGCCGTCGATGATCTTCGCCATGCCAGCCCCTCGGCCTGATCCTTATGACAGCCCTGCCCCCGCGAAGCGCCGCGGAGACCACGGGCACCGGCGGCACCGGCATGCGTCACTCTTTCGGCGACCGACTGCCCGCCAGCCGCGCCCGGATGCGCGCCACCAGTGCCTCGGGATCGCCGTTCAGAAGCAACGCTTTGTTCCGCGATTTCCCGCCGGACGCAAGGGCAAGGCTGCTCTTCGGCAGGCCCAGCCAATCGGCCACGGTCGCGATCAGCGCCGCGTTCGCCTTGCCGTCCTCCGGCACCGCGCGGACGCGCACCTTAAGGACGGGGCCTTCCGGCCCGTCGCCGAGCCCCGACACCTCGTCGCGTCCGGCCTTGGGCGTCAGCCGCACGTCCAGGCGCAGACCAGCCGGAACAGGCGTCCAGGCCTCGGCCATCAGGTCAGCAGGCGGGTCAGCCAGTCCTGGATCACGACCACGCGGATGAAAATGAGCACCAGGATCAGGATCATCGGCGAGAGGTCGACGCCGCCCATGTCCGGCAGCAGGCGCCGGATCGGGCGCAGCAGCGGCTCGGTGATGCGGTGGAAGACGTCCCACAGCGAGCGCACGAACTGATTGTAGGGATTGACCACGTTGAAGGCGATGAGCCAGCTCAGGATCACGCTGCCGATGATGATCCAGATCAGCAGGCTGATCAGATACTGATCGATGAAATAAAGAACCGATAGCATCTGCCCAAGTCTCCGTTCGCGCTGGCGCGGCCCTGCAGAGGGGCTGTTTCGCGGGGCAAAGGTTTAGACGCCGGGCCTTCCCCCCGCAAGGCCACGGGGCCGGCCGTCGCGCCCCATGGTTTCCAACCTGATTAAAGCGATTCGCGGTTTCGCCTGCGGGTGGAGGCTTTGGAGCCGGCCGAAGGCGTCGGCCGCTCCGCGGCCTGGGTGGCGTGGCCGGGCCGTGCCCGGCTTATTGCGCCAACGGGGCGAACGCCTTCTGGGCGGCGGCTTGCCAGGGCGAAAAGCCCAGGCCTTCCCACGCCTCAATGCCCGGTCCAGGGAGACACTTCGGTCGCCCACCGTCGCGCGCCCTGCCTTGCTTGACACCCAGGCGCCCCCCAACCTAAATGGCGCGGACTTCGGGGCCGTAGCTCAGATGGGAGAGCGCTGCAATCGCACTGCAGAGGTCAGGGGTTCGATTCCCCTCGGCTCCACCAATGATCATTGATTTTGTTGAACTTTCTGACCTTTCCCTGAAAAGGTGCCCTCAGAGTGCCCTATCGCATCGCGCATTGGGTGGCGCAGATTGACGCGACGTGGCGCAACATCATCGTCCTTGCTCGATCGGCGCTCTCACGAGCGTTGAGATCAGGGCATCCGCGGCAACCACGGCAACGACGAACTGCGCGCGGCCGCAAAATCGCGGTACGCGAAGGAGCAGAAGCCTCGCACGCACAGAAAGAGAGCACACAATTCATTGCAGACTTCAGCAGAGCATGCGCCGGCGCGCTACTTGGCTAGCCGTTCCCGGACGAAGGGCAGATTGCTCTCGTCGGCCATGAACACATAGCGACCTAGCTGGTTCATCGTGGACTCGTTGATCCGCTCTCGCAGTTCGCATCCCGTCGCCTGGTCAAGTTTTGCCGCCACTGCTTCAGTATTCGCGGCAACGAATACGGCCTCCGGCGACAACGGCAGTGCCCAAACGCAATCATCTCTACTGTAACCGGCGGTTCGGATCAGTGGGCGGTCGCCAAGTAGAAATGAGCCATCACCCGAACCTAGCCGATAGACGCGCCACTGCGCATTGATCAGGCGCCGCCCGACCTCGGGATTGTCGACAAGCTTTTGCATCATGAGCAGCGCCCGGTCATCAAGCGACTGGCCCGTCTTTTCCTCGAAATATGCGGACGGCGCCTGTGTGACCCCGTGTTCCCGCATCGCCTCGATCACTTCCTCGTCGAGATCGACCGATGACCGCAAGGCCGCTGCGCCCTCGTTCCGTAACTTTGCCACTACCGGCGGTCGGCGTGCATCGAGCGAAAGTAGAAGCCGGCCAAAATCACTGCGTTGATCCGCATCGGCCAGCGTCTCTCCGCGCAGCAGTGCATCCCGCGCCTTCGCTCCGGCGTCGTCCACTGCCCCGAAGAACTCCCGCTCAAGCGCGTCCGGACGGAGACCTGAAGCCTTGAGTGAAAGCAGGTCCAGTTGCTTGCAGAACGCGCCTACGCCGAGCTTCCTGACCCGCAAATCGGCACGCGGCACGCCCTTATAGTAGCCCCACAAAATGCCAGCGCGCGTCCATGGCCGCAGCAGGAAGCGCGGAACATAGTGATGATCCCGCGTCAGCGGCGCTGAGTTGTTGATGACCTTTGTCATGCTCCATGTCCGATACGGCCCTCAGGTCAAAAGCGCAAACGCTTGCGCCTTTCGTTCGTGGCCGCTTTCGCGAACCGACCGGCTATCAACCGCTCCCTTCCCGTCCTATTGGTCCAGGTGGATGACGCGCCGCCAACAACCGATCGATCAACGTTTCGACTTCCTGCTCGAGAAAGAGGTGCTTCCCCTTTCCCTTGACCGGAACTGGCAACTGCGACGGGTCTCGCCAATACGAACGCACCGAGATCCCGCGCCGGCAGCACGCTTCCCGGAGCGATATCAGTCGTCGCGGCGGGGAAACAGCGCGGCTTGTCTCGAACCGAATTTCTGGAAATGCCGTAGCGAGGTCACGCTGTGCGCTTTGTTCGCCAGATTGGCGCTTCATCTTTCATTCCTCCTCAGTCGGCTCTGGCTGAGCCAGCCCTGCCGAGGAGCGCACGACCTGCAAACGGTCCGAAAGAAGCCAACACGATATCACGCTGCTATCAACCTCCAGGAGCCAGCACCTGGGTCGAAGCGGTTAATATAGTCTTAAATTAGTCGGTGTTTAACTTTTGCTTATTAATAATATTGAAAACAATGAAAAGGGACGCATGCAAAAACAAAAACGCAAAATCAGTTATCGCGTGAAGAAGAAACAATACGCCAATCGCGTTGCACGCGCGTGCGCTTGCATCGCTCTAAAAAGCGCTCCCGAAGAGTTTGTCGCGATGATTGAGGATCACATCCTCGCAAAGCTTCCGGCTCCACTCATGCGTCGCCTGACGAATGGAGATTTTGGTCGCCCGATGCGCGAGGCCATGAAGCTCACCGTTCCATTCTTTGCGTGATCCGTCATGCCCCGCGAAGTTGATTTCTTGATCCGCATTGCAGGACTGATGTGGCTCGCCGCGAACGATAATCGCGCCGGCGCCGCGACGTTCTCTTTAGGACATTGGATCTCGGTCCGATT
>RXJK01000101.1:11530-47539 GCA_003963125.1 Hyphomicrobiales bacterium | reverse complement strand
GCGGACGCCGGAGGAATGGGCGCTGCATGCGCAGGCGCAGGCCGTTGCTGCGCTGCCGCTGATCGAGATCGAGCGCATCGGCGAAGCGCCGCCGCGGCGGCTTTCCCGCAATCTGGAGCGCCCCTTGTCGGACGTGCGGGTGCTGGACCTGTCGCGGGTGATCGCGGCGCCGGTCGCGGGCCGCACGCTCGCCGCGCATGGGGCCGACGTGATGCGCGTTACGGGTCCACATCTGCCGGCGCTGCCCATGCTCGATATCGACACAGGTCGCGGCAAGCTGTCGGCCTCGCTCGACCTGCGCGCGCCGGAAGAATGCGAGCGGCTGGCGAACCTCGTGCGCGAGGCGCAGGTCATCATCACCGCCTACCGGCCGGGCGCGCTCGACCGCTTCGGCTTCTCGCCGCAGGCGTGTGCTGAGATCAAGCCCGGGATCGTCGTCGCGACCCTCTCGGCCTGGGGTCGCGTCGGACCGTGGAGCAGCCGCCGCGGCTTCGACAGCCTCGTGCAGAACGCGTGCGGCATCAACGTTGCGGAAGCCGAGGCGCTGGGTGTCGAGGCGCCGAAGGAACTGCCGGCGCAGGCGCTCGATCATGCGGCGGGCTACCTGCTCGCGACCGGCGTCATGCTGGCGTTGAGGCGCAAGGCGGATGAGGGTGGCTCATGGCATGTGCGCGTCTCGCTCGCGCGCACCGTCCATTGGCTGATGGGCCTCGGCCGTCTCACAGACGGTTTCTCGGGGTCGGATCCGAAACAGGAGGACGTTGCGGATCTCCTCGCCGACATGGACACGCCGCACGGCCGGCTCACCTACGTCACGCACGCCGCGCGCCTCTCCGAGACGCCCGCGCACTGGGCGCGACCGCCCGTGCCGCTCGGCGCCAGCGCGCCCGTGTGGCCGATCCCGTTTTGAGCCACTAAGGTTTTGCCTTCCCGGACGTCGTGCGCAAGCACGGCGATCCGGGATCTTTCAGCGTGATGAAAGACTGCAACGGGGAAAGATCCCGGCTCTCGCTTCGCTCGGCCGGGAAGGCATTCGTTGAAGGTTTGCTCCGGGTTTCGCGAGGCGTCGGCATTGCAGCTGGCTCCGATTGCGCCAGATGCACATCAGCCCGCGACGAGGCAGCGGGCGATGGCCTTTTCGTTCCAGGCGATGCCGGTGCCGGGTTTGTCGCGGGGCGTGGTCAGGCCTTTCACTGGCACGAGCGGATCGTCGAGTAGATCCTGGCCCCAGTCCATGAACTCGAGCCAGTGGCGCGTTGGCGTGGCGGCGAGCACATGCGCGGAGAAATCCGGCGACAAGTGCGAGGAGAACGGCACGGCGCACTGCTCGGCGGCCTTGGCGAGGCGCATCCAGCCGGTGACGCCGCCGATGCGCAGCAGGTCCGGCATGACGTAGTCGCAGGCGCCCATCTCGATGGCCGCCTTGCCGACGCGCCAGCTCCACCAGTTCTCGCCGACGCTGACGGGCGTCGTCAGCTTGCGCACGAGGCGGGCTTGCGTGTCGTAGTCGTCGTAGACCACGGGCTCCTCGATCCACGTGAGCCCAAGCCCATCGATGGCGCGGCACGTGTCGTAGGCGGACGCCGCGTCGAGGCCCTGGTTGAAATCGCAGGAGATCGCCATGTCGGGACCGACCGCCTCGCGTACGGCGCGATAGGCCGCGACTTCGGCGGCGGCATCGCCGCGGCCCATGCGCAACTTCATGTGGGAAAAACCGCCGTGCTCCGCCGCGAGTTCACGCGCCTCCGTGGCAAGCTCGGGGAGCGGCATCAAGCCGAGGCCGCAACTGTTGTAGGTCGGGAGCGCCACCGCCTTGCCGCCGAGCAGCGCATAGAGCGGCACGCCGGCAGCGCGCGCCATCGCGTCGTGCAGCGCCATGTCGAACATGGAGAGCGCCATCATGGCCGCGCCCTCGTGGCCCAGGTGCGTCAGCTTTTTCTGGCCGAGGTCGTGAATGGCGGACAGATCCTCGGGGCCTATGCTGCGGCCCTTCACGGCGGCGACGATCTCCTCGAGCAGGATCGGGATCACCTTCAGGCCCACGGACACGAAGGTGAAGCACAGCGCATGCCCGGCGCCGCCGCCCTTGAGGTCGAGATCGAGGAGGAGGAACGGCCCCTGCGTGAACGTGCCGACGCGGGTCGCAAGCGTTCGCCGCACCGGCACCATGGCCCGGCGCACGCGCAACCCCGTGATCTCGATGGCGGTCATGGTGTCCTCCCGGTCGCTTTCGTTCGTGAGCGAATGTCGGGAGATCATGCCACGGGGCCGGCCCGCGCGCACCTTCAGGCGGCAAGCGAGCGCAGCAGATCCTTCAGTTCCTCTTCGGCCACGGCCTCGGCGGCGGACGCGGGATCGAACCAGGCGCGCTGGCGCTCGCCCTCCTCGGGCCAGTGCGCCGCCTCCTCGTGCACGTCGAGCAGGAACACGGTCACCTCGACGGCCAGCACATCCCCTTTGCGACGCTTGCCGTAATGGAAGCAGCCCACCGGCTTCTTCTGCACCTTGCCGCGGACGCCGGCCTCTTCCCAGGCTTCCGCGGCCGCGGCCTCGTGCGGCCCGCGATCGGCCCACGGCCAGCCCTTGGGCACGACCCAGCGGTGCGTCTCGCGGGACGTCACCAGCAGCACCTCGACGCCCGATCCCGTCCGGCGGAATGGGATCGCGGCCACCTGGCTGCCTTTGGGTTCTACGATGGGCATCGCGTTCCGATTGGTCCCAGGCCGAGGCAACCCCGAGCGCCCCTGGCAGTGAATGAGGCAGTGAAAACGTGCAACGGTCTTCCTTGGACGGCTCGTGCCGTCGTGAAGGCGAAAGTCCATATAATCATCTCCTGCCGCCTGCGGGAGATGGTGCGGCACAAATTGAGCGGAGCGCTGTGTAAAACTCGCATCGCCTGCCGCGCTCGCGTCAACAAGCGTGCGCGCTGCCGGTTCCCGCCGGCTGCGGCAGACAGTACGCAATGCAGCCAAGTCTCTCGCGCGGGCAGTGATCTCCTCAGTCGTGGCGCGGCAGGCCCGCCTGGTCGATGACAGCGTTCCACCGCTTAACCTGGTCGGCGATGAAGAGGCGCATCTCCTGTGGCGTCGAGAAGCCCGTCTCGACGCCGAGCGCGGTGAGGCGCCGCTGTACGTCGGGATCGCGCGCGGCCACGTCCAGCGCCGCGCGCAGCTTGTCGATGACGGCCGTGGGCGTCCCTGCCGGGGCAGCGAGCCCGACCCACGAGATCACCTCGAAGCCGGGAAGCCTTGAAGCAACGGGCAGGACGGACGGGATCGCGGGCCACGCGGTGCTGCTCGTGACCGCCAGGCCACGCAAAGTGCCCGCCTCGATGCCGGGGATGGTCGCGGTCAGCGTGTCGAAGATCAGGTCGATCTGCCCGCTCATCAGGTCGGTCAGCGGCTGGGTGCCGCCGCGGTAGGGCACGTGGGTGAGCTTTCCGCCGGCCGACAGCGACAGAAGCTCGCCGGTGAGGTGCTGCACGGAGCCGAAGCCTGCCGAACTGTAGGTCAGCTTGCCCGGCTCCTCGCGGATGACGCGGACGAGATCCTCCAGCGACCGGACGGGCCCATCGGGCCGGGTGGCAATCACGAACGGGAAGCGGCCCACGAGGGAAACGAAAGCGAAGCTCTCCAGCGGATCGTAGCGGAGCTTGCGGTGCATGGCGGCGGAGGAGGCGTGCGCGCCCGTGAGCAGGATCAGCGTGTGGCCGTCGGGAGCAGCCTTCGCCACCGCCTCCGACGCGAGGCGGCCGCCGGCGCCGGGCTTGGCTTCGACGATGAAGGAGGCGCCAAGCGCCCGCGACAGGGCCTCGGCCAGCACGCGCGCGATGGAATCCGTGTTTCCGCCGGCGCCGAAACCCTGCACGAGGGTGATCGGGCGGCTCGGCCACTCCTGGGCCCCGGCCGGCGAGATCCCCAGCGCCGCCAGCATTGCCAGCGCGATGATCGTCAGGCGCATGCTTTTCCTCGTGTGAAATCCAGTTCGAATGCGCAAGCGCGAGCTTGTGACGGCCGACATCGCGTGTCACGCGGGGCTCGGCGCACAGACGCTTTTCTGGTGGCGCTCCCTCAGGCCGCAGACGTGCCGTTCACCGGCGAGCGCCGGAACGGGCGGAGAAGCACGCCGCCGAGCGCTTTCGGGGCAGCCAGCAGGGCCGCGATGGGCAGGAACAGCCCCAGGAAGATCGCCATACGGATCGCGCAGGCCGCATGGTAGCCGGCGACATTGCCGTATTCAGCGCGGTCTTCCGGCGGCCAGATCCGCGCCCACCAGCGGCGCGCGACCGGAAGCCCCGCGAGGCCGACGATGAAAAGGAGCACGTAGCCAGCCTGGGCCACGGACGGCAGGGCCGGCACGATGCGACGGTCGATCTCGCGCTGGCGGGCGGCCGAACGCAGGCTCGCCTCCACGGAGTTGGCAACGACGCGGCCCGTCACATCTCCGAACGCGTCGAGCAGCATCTCGCGCACGGACGGCACATTGGCTCCAGCCGGCAGCCCCTGCCCCGCCTGCAGATCGAGGCTCGTGCGGTCCCCCGTCACCCTGGCGGAGGCGAGGAAGCGCGCGTGCGTGCCGCCGATCGCGTCCAGGAGATCGACAAGCCGCGGACGGGCGAGGCCGCTCTCCAGGCCCTTGACCTCGATGCGTTGCCAGAACCAGTTGCGCCCACCGGGCTGCCGCGGGGTCGAGGCCGACTTGAGGATGACGAGGTTGGCGTCGCTCGCATCGGCGGCGGCGAGAAGATCGCTGACGAGCACGCCGCGCTCGGCGCCCGAAGACGGCTGGACGTACAGCACGCCGTTATCGACGCGGCCGGTGACGATCAGCGTCTGCCCGCGCACCGATCCCATTGCCTGGGCGAGGCTCGCGGGATCGATGACGTCGACCATGGCGCGGCCGGTGTCGGGGTCCTTGCGGGGAAGCGGCGCCAGCGTCGAAGGTCCGCCCGGCTCGAGTGCCAGAATGCGGACGCGGGCGCGCTCGATGGGGCGCTGCAGCTGCCAGAGGGCTTCGCGCGCACGCGCCTCGTCGGCGGTGTCGAGCAGGATGCCCGGGCGCACTTCGACGAACAGCCCTTCGCCCGCACTGTCGGCGCGGCCGAGGATCGGGAAGCTCTCGCCGGCGGCCACAGCGCGCAGCGTGCTGCCCTTGGGCAGGTCCTTGAACGCCGGGCGATAGCGCGCCAGGCTTTCAAGCGGCACGACGATGGTGATCCGATCGGCGGGCTTGGCGTCGGGCAGCAAAAGCGTCGCCAGGCGCTGCATTTCATCGGGCGTGCCCGCGGTCAGCGTTTCGCCGCTGCGGTTGACGAAATGCCAATGCCCTTCCTGCGTCGCGCGCGCGGCAAGCGCCGGCATGTCCACCGGCATCTTCTGCAGGGCCGCGCGAGCCTCGGCCAGCGGCTCGCGATGCTCCGCCATCGCCGCCGGAACCTCGACCCAGCTCGCGAGCGCCTGCAGGCGAATGGTGCCGGCCAACTGCAGAAGCAGCGGCACGGCGATGAGGGCGAGGGCCACCGCCAGCGTGCGGACGGGCAGGCCGAACAGCCGCCAACCGGCCATGCCGAAGTTCACGCGAGGCTCTGCCGTCTCAGTCTGCGCCATGATCTGTCGCTCACGCGGTCGCAACCCATGAGCGATGCTTTACGCTCGCATTGAGGCAATCGTCGGCCGAAATGGGCCGGCGTGCGACCTCTCTATTTCTTCGCGGACGCGCGGGCCTTGGCGAAATCCGGTGCGCGCTTCTCCAGGAAGGCCGTGAAGGCCTCCTTGGCCTCGGGCGAAACCATGAGGCTGCGGTAGGCGGTCGATTCCGCGTCGATCATGGCATCGATGGCGGCGGGCGAACCGCGCATCAGGCGGCGCGCGGTCATGAGGGCTTCGCGGGGCTTGGCGGCGAGGCGCTTGGCGGCTTTCAACGTGGTCGCCTCGAGTTCCTCCGCGGGCACGATCTTGTTGACGATGCCGGCGGCATGCGCGCGCTCGGCGGAAAAGGGCTCGCCCAGCACCAGAAGCTCGAACGCACGCGGGTAGCCCATGCGCATCTGGCCGACGAGGCTGGAACCCGCTTCAGGCACGAGGCCCAGATCGAGGAACGGCGTGCGCAGGCTCGCGGCCGGCGTCGCGTAGACGAGGTCGCAGTGCAGCAGCATGGTCGTGCCGATGCCGATGGCGAGGCCATCGACGCCCGCCACCATGGGCTTCGTCACCTTCGGCAGGCGGCGAATGAAATCGAGCGAGGGCGTGGGGATGCCCTTGGCGGTGTCGTTGGCGTTGGCGCCGGCGCGGCGCAGGAAGTCGTTGATGTCGTTGCCGGCCGAGAAGACACCGCCGGAGCCCAGGAACACGGTGACGGCGATGTCGTCGTTCGTCTCCGCCGCGTCGACGGCCTCCGACATGGCGTTATACATGGGGCCGGTGAAGGCATTCTTCTTGTCCGCACGCAGGAACCGGATCACCTGCACGCCGTCCGCGACCTTGATTTCGATCTCTTGCGTCATCTGTCGTTTCCTCTCGCCTACTACGTCATTGTTCCTTGATGCGGGCGCGCCGCCCGCTGCGCTCAACCGAGAAAATACTGCTTCACCCACGGTGCCGGCAGCGTGCGGTGATGCGGCTTGCCGCGATTATAGCCGGCGGCAGCCTCGTCGATATCGGGACGTCCGTGAAAGACCAGGATGCGGCAGTTGGGCGGCAGTTTCGGCTCGATCATGAAGTTGAGCGGGATGATCGGCCGGCAATGCCGCTTCCAGCTGCGCACGAGATCGTCGGGCCACCAGGCCACCTTGCGCGCTGCGTAGGTGAGGAAGGCCTGTTCCGTGGGATATTTGTCGTAGTCCACCGCGTCCTCCATCTCGGCGAAGAAGGTCTTGGCGATGTAGCCGCTGGCACCGGCCTCGAAGCGGAACACCGAGGAGTTGCCGATCTTCGGCGGTCCATTGACGAGTTCGTGCCGGCGCGGAATCCAGTTGCGGATGATGCAGAACTCCCCCGGGCGATAGTCGAAGAGGCAGTCGATGTCGCCGGTGATGAGGACGTCGATGTCGAGAACGAGGGTCGGGCCTTTCAGGCCGCCGAAGCCGTCCTGCGTGTAGAGCAGTTTCACGAAGACGTTCGGCCATCCCATCTTCGGGTCGAGCCCCGGATTGTCCGGCATGGGAATGAGCCGGATGCCCTCGTCGAAGCCGTCCTTTTCGGACGTGCAGCAGTAGAAATTGAAGGGCCGATGCAGATAGCGCTTGGCCGAGCGGTAGAGATTGTTGACGAGCGCCTTGCTGTAGCGGGTGCCCCAATAGGCGCAGAGGATGTTGGGTGTTTCCTGTGCTTCAGGGGGCACGACGGATCCAGCAGCATGTGTCATCGAGAGGATTGTCCAGGCAGTTGCAAAGACCGCTGCGGCGCGCGGATCATCGGCGCCGCAGCGAGATAAGGCGTGGCGACAGACTTCAGCTCGCCAGCAGATCCGGGGTCAGCGCGAGTGTCGCGTCGGCGCCGTTCATGACGGTTTCCTTGAGGCCGTTGGCGGCCGTCGCCTGTGTCTTGGCGAAGAAGCGGGCAAGCGCGACCGCGGCCTCAGGGCTGCCGACCGCCGTTCCGCGCGCGGCAGCGAGCGCGCCTTTCGCGAGAAAAACGCCGCCGGCCGTGATGCCGAACAAACGCAAGTATGGCACCGCACCGGCCATCGCCGCATCTGGGTTCTTCTGCAGGGTCGCGCCCATCCAGCGCGTGGCCTCGGCCAGCGCGTTCACCGCTTCGCCGAGCTTGTCCGCCATGCGGCCGAGTTCGGGGCGGTTCGACCGGCGAACGTCCTCGACGGTCGCCGCGAGTTCGCGAATGAAGCCCTCGACCACCTTGCCGCCTTCGAGCGGCAGCTTGCGGCCCACGAGGTCCATGGCCTGGATGCCGTTGGTGCCTTCGTAGATCGGCAGGATGCGCGCATCACGATAATGCTGTGCCGCACCGGTCTCCTCGATGAAGCCCATGCCGCCGTGGATCTGCAATCCGATGGAGGCCACTTCGCAGCCGATATCGGTGGAGAAGGCCTTGGCGATGGGCGTAAGGAGCGCCACGCGGTTGGCCGCGGCGGCGCGCACGGCCGGGTCTTTGGCGCGGCGCGAGACGTCGGTCTCCTTCGCCGTGACGAGGCAGATCATGCGCGCGGCCTGCGTCAGCGCCTTCATGGTCATAATCATGCGGCGCACGTCGGCGTGCTGGATGATCGGCACCATCTCGTCCTTCGAGGTGGCGCTCTTGCCCTGCTTGCGATCCTTGGCGTAGGCGATGGCCGCCTGCGTCGCGCGATCGGCGACTGCCACGCCTTGCACGCCGACGGCCAGGCGTGCGGCATTCATCATGATGAACATGACGTTGAGGCCGCGGTTCTCTTCGCCCACGAGATAGCCGACGGCGCCTTCGCCCTTCTCGCCGTACTTCATCACGCAGGTCGGGCTCGCGTGGATGCCGAGCTTGTGTTCGACGCCGGCGCAGATGACGTCGTTGTGGGCGCCCAGCGAGCCATCCTTGTTGACGAGGATCTTCGGCACCAGGAACAGCGAAATGCCGCGCGTGCCGGGAGGCGCATCGGGCAGGCGGGCCAGAACGAGATGGATGATGTTATCCGTCATCTCGTGCTCGCCGTAGGTGATGAAGATCTTGGTGCCGAAGATGCGATAGGTGCCGTCGGCCTGCTTCACCGCGCGCGTCTTGAGCGCGGCCAGATCGGAGCCGGCGTGCGGCTCGGTCAGATTCATGGTGCCGGTCCACTCGCCGGTCACCATCTTCGGCAGGTACGTCTTCTTCAGTTCGTCGCTGCCCTGGGCCTCGATGGCGTCGATGGCGCCATGCGTCAGCAGCGGACACAGGCCGAAGCCCATGTTGGAGGCGTTCCAGAGTTCAGCGGTGGCGATGCCGAGAATGGCGGGCAGGTGCTGGCCGCCATATTCCTCCGGACCCTGAAGGCCGGACCAGCCGCCCTCGGCGAACTGCTGGTAGGCTTCCTTCCAGCCGGGCGGGGTGACGACCTTGCCGTCGACGAGTTTCGATCCCGTGCGGTCGCCGATCTTGCTCAGCGGCTCGAGGACCTCGGAGGCGAACTTGCCGGCCTCCTCGATGACGGCGCGGACCGTATCCTCGTCGACGCCGAGCGTGCCGTCGGCGGTCAATTTGTCGAGATCCGCGCTCGCTTTCAGAGCCTGCATGATGTCGTCGACAGGCGCTTGGTACGTCATGGTGCCCTCGTTGCCTCGCATGCGTTGATGTTGACGTTTTGGGCAGATTAGGCGGAAAGGTCCCCGCCGTCACCCGGGACCCGCGGCCGCGCCCGAGTGCAGAAAATCACGGGGGGCCCGAGCGATGCCGAAAATTGCCACGATCGGGCTTTAACCCGTAAGGCCTTGGTTACAATCGAGGTCTTCATGAACTCGCCGATGCGTCCTATCGAGAGCGCGAGGCACACCGCCCAGCCCGCTGCGAGCATCCTGAACCCGCCGGCCCAGGAGGCCGTGGCCCTCAACCTGTGTGCGGTCGCGCTTGCCATACGGGGCAACGAGCCCGTGGTCGCGGTGACGACGGGCGCTCGACCGCGCGTTGCCTCCCTTCCCTCCGGCGCCTACGTGCCCAGCGAACATGCCTCGCTGAAGGAGGGACTGACGGCGGCCATCGAGCGCTCCGCCGGCCTGCGCATCACCAACAGCCGGCCGCTGTGCACGTTCGGCGAGGGCGTGATCGCGCGGCCCGTCAGCCAAACCAACGAGCCGCAGCTGCCGATCGTCTCGCTGTGCTACCTGTCGCTGCTGCCGCCGGATTTGGCGCAGGACGGCGGGAACCTGAACTGGGTGAGTTGGTACGACATCTTCCCCTGGGAGGACTTCCGCAACGGCAAGCCGCAGGCGCTCGGCGCCATCGAGGATCAGCTCGCGGAATGGTCGCGGAACGGCGGCGATGCCAATGGCAGCGCAAGCCTCGACAGGGAGAGCCGCGTGCGCATCGCCTTCGGGGCCGACAGCGGCGGCTGGGACGAGGAAAAGATCGTCGAGCGCTACGACCTGATGTGCGAGGCAGGCCTTGCCGGTGATGTCGCGAGCAGCCAGCCGGGTGTCGCGCTGTGGGACCCGCAGCTCGGGCACCATGCGCGCGTGCTCGCCTGCGCCATCGCGGAGTTGCGGCGCTCGATCAAGTCACGGCCTGCGATTTTCGACCTGATGCCGGAGCTGTTCACGCTGTTCGAGTTGCAGAAGGCGGTCGAGGGCATTCTCGGGCCGCATCTGCACAAGCAGAATTTCCGGCGCCTCGTCGAAGGCGAAGGCCTCGTCGAGCCCACGGGCGAATTCCGCCAGCGCACGGGCGGGCGTCCGGCCCGCCTTTATCGCTTCCGGCCGACCGTGCTGCTGGAGCGCGCAGCTCCCGGCGTGCGCCTCAAGCCGGGCCGCGCCGCGGCCTGATCACAGCGCCAGAAGATCGAGGAAGGCCGCGTTGAAGGCGTCGGCCGCCTCGTACATCACCCAGTGGCCTGCGCCCTCGATGAGGCGCACGGCGAGTTCGGGGTGGTGACGGCGCAAGATCTCCAGACGCAAGTCGACCGAGGGCCTTGCGATGACGTCGCGCGTGCCCCAGATCGTTTTCAGCGTGGCGGGCACGTGTTCGAGGGCACGCGCGAGCTCGTCGGTCGGCGCGAACGGGCGGCTGCGGAAGCGTGCGTGCTGCGCGTTCCAGGTCTGCAGGTGCACGGCCAGGGGATCGATCTTTGCGGGATCGGCGATCATCAGGATCTCGAGGTTCTTGCGATGAACCTCGTAGAGCTGTTCTGCGCTCATGCCCGGACGCTCCTTGGCGAAAGGCTCGCGCGGATCGGCCCTCAGCCCCAGGCCCGCCACGCCAATAAGCGTCAGGTCGCGCACGCGCGCGCCGAGGCGCTGGGCCGTGAGGCCCGCAATGTGGCCGCCGAACGAGAAGCCCGCGATGCGCAGTTCGATGTCGGGATCGAGGATGTCAGGCAGGCCCGCCACCAGAACGTTGGCGATGCTCGCGGGCGTCCAGGGCTCGGGCGGCATAGCCGACTGACCGAGGCCCGGGAGATCCGGGATCCACAATTCGAAATGCTGCTCCAGGACCTCGATGTTGCGCAGCCAGTGCGTCCAGGAGCCCGAGCCGCCGTGGAAAAGGATCAGCGGCGCGCCGCGGCCCCAGACGCGCCAGACCATCCGGCCGTCGCCCGAAGGCGTCGTCAGCTTGCGCGCGCGGCCGTCCAGCGCCTCGACACGGGCCTCGGGGCACATCGCGCTCATCGTGCGCCACCGCTCACGGACGATATCCGAAGGCCGGCCGGCCGAGGGTCCGCAAGGGTGCGGCCAGATTGGCGAAGCGGCAGAGATAGCTCCGCGTCTTGCGCGGATCGATGATCTCCTCCACGCCAAAGGCTTCCGCGGTGCGCAGCGGCGACTGCAGCGCCTCGAGCCGGGTCTCGATCGCCGCCCGCTCCGCGTCGGGATCAGGCGCCGCCTCGATCTGCGCGCGATAGGCCGCCTCGACGCCACCGGCGATCGGCAGCGAACCCCACTGCGCCGAAGGCCACGCGTAGCGCAGGAAGGCCTCCGAGCCGTTGCGCTGCGCGAGGCCCGCCATGCCGAACGCCTTGCGCACCATGATCGCGCACCACGGTACGGTCGATTGGCGGACGGCCGCAAGCGCCTGCGTGCCGTAGCGCATCACGCCGGCCTCCTCGGCCTCCTTGCCGATCAGGAAGCCCGGGATGTCGACGAAGTGCACGACGGGCAGATGGAAGGTCTGGGCGAGATCGATGGCGCGGATGGCCTTGCGGCAGGCGTCCGCCGTCCACGCGCCGCCGTAGTGGTAGGGGTCGCCGGCGAGGATCAGCACGGGCCAGCCATCGAGGCGGCCGAGCCCCGTGATCACCGAGCGGCCCCAGGCCTTGCCCATCTCGAAGAACGAGCCCTTGTCGAGCACGGCTTCGAGGATGGTGCGCATCTTGTAGACGCGGCGCGCCTCGCGCGGGACGGCGGCGAGAAGGCTTTCCTCGGCGCGGTCCGCGGGATCGTCGCAGGGGACGCGCGCCGGTACCTCGTGCACCGACGACGGAAGATACGACAGGAAGCGGCGCGCGCGGGCGAAGCCTTCGGCTTCGGTCGCGACCTCGTCGTCGATGGTGCCGTTCTTGGCGTGAATGGAGCAGCCGCCGAGTTCTTCCTTGGTCAGCGTCTGGCCCGTGCGGGCGACGACCGGCGGGCCAGCGGCGAAGAGCTGGGAGGTGTTCTTCACCATGATGGAATAGTGACTGGCGCAGACGCGCGCCGCGCCCATGCCCGCGACCGAGCCGAGCCCAAGCGACACGCAGGGCACTTCCGAAAGCGTGTCGAGCACTTCGGTGAACTGGGACACGTCGGGCAGGTAGGTGCGCCCCATGGTCTCGAGATGCTTCACGGAGCCGCCGCCGCCCGTGCCGTCGACGAGGCGGATGAAGGGCACGCGCCAGCGCCGTGCGAACGTCTCGGCGTACTGGAACTTGTCGCGCAAGCCGCCGTCGTTGGCGCCGCCGCGCACGGTGAAGTCGTCGCCGGTGACGAACACCGTGCGTCCGTCAATCGTTGCGCGGCCGCAGACGACGTTGGCCGGCGTGAAACCGACGAGGTTTCCGTCCGCATCGTACTCGGGGAAGCCCGCGATCGAGCCCACTTCCTCGAAGGAGCCTTCGTCGATGAGCCCCGCGACGCGCTCGCGAACGGTCAGCTTGCCGTTGGCGCGATGCCGCGCGACCTTGTCCGGACCGCCGAGCGCGAGCGCCAGAGCCTTGCGCCGTTCAAGGTCTTCAAGCTCCGGCTTCCAGCTCATCGTCTCCCCCTCGGTCTTTGCGCGCCTGGGAAGGGACCATGCCGGGCCACGCGCCGCAAGAGGCGTCGCGCCAGAGGACGCTTGCGAAGCGCAACAACGCTGCTTCCGCGCGGGCAAGAAAAATGGGGAGCCCTTGCGAGGCTCCCCAGTCGAACAGAGAGAGAGAGAAATTGCCGAACGCAGCCGATCAGGCCGCTACATCCTCGCCACCCGGGTCACGCAACACGTAGCCACGCCCCCAAACCGTCTCGATATAGTGTTCGCCGCCCGTCGCCGCCTGCAGTTTCTTGCGCAGCTTGCAGATGAACACGTCGATGATCTTGAGTTCGGGCTCGTCCATGCCGCCGTAGAGATGGTTGAGGAACATCTCTTTCGTCAGCGTCGTGCCCTTGCGGAGCGAAAGCAGCTCCAGCATCTGGTATTCCTTGGAGGTGAGATGGACGCGCTGGCCGTTCACCTCGACCGTCTTGGTATCGAGATTGACGCGCAGGTTGCCGGTCTCGATGACGGACTGCGCATGCCCCTTGGAGCGGCGCACGATGGCGTGGATGCGGGCGACGAGCTCATCCTTGTGGAAGGGCTTCGTCATGTAGTCGTCGGCGCCGAAGCCGAGACCGCGCACCTTGTCCTCGATGCCGGCGAGACCGGATAGAATGAGTATGGGCGTGGCAACCTTGCTGACGCGCAGGGTCTTCAGGACCTCGTAACCGCTCATGTCCGGCAGGTTGAGGTCGAGGAGAATGATGTCGTAGTCGTAGAGCTTGCCGAGGTCGGTGCCTTCCTCGCCCAGATCGGTGGTGTAGACGTTGAAGCCCTCGGACTGGAGCATCAACTCGATGCTCTGCGCTGTCGCGCTGTCGTCCTCGATCAGAAGGACTCGCATAGTGATCTTCTCCTCAAGGCTCTCGCCCCAGAAAGCCTGTGCCCGCGAAAATGATTCGAACCCGGCTACTTTCTTAACTTTCAGCTTGAGACTAGGACCGAATAGTTAAGAAACCCTAATTCCCGTTTACGCTCGACTCAGCTTGCGTCTGCCTTGTTGCTTCCAGCCCCGAACCCGAAAGGCGCAAAATGACCCGTTCCGGTGCCCCAGCCCCGCCGGCTGGCGCATCGACGAACTTCCACGCTTATTCCGGGACAAAACCGGCGCAGGGCCCGCCGCTATCGGACACTGCTGACAAGGACCAAGCCTTCGGGGCAAAACCTGCGACCCCAGACCCTCAAAAGCTCTGGATAAAGTCATTAACTGATTTGCGACTCACGCCACAGGGGGTCGTGCAAAAAAAGTGGCAGCGCTGCGGCAAAGCCAAGGCATGAATAAGCCGTTGCTTTACCGGGACTTAAATTTGCTATGCTAGATCAATGAGCGGATCCGGAGGTTTTCCGGATGGCACGGCAACAAAAGAGTGTGGCCGATCCGCTGCAGCGCGCATACCTGCTCGGAAACATACGACCACCGTGCCTCTGGCATAGCCCTTGCGAAACGGCTTCGCAGGCGCTGGATCGTTTCGTTTTCGTCCGCTCCTTCAGGCGCAGGATCGAACGGCACGGCCCTGAGTAGAGTTGAGTGAGTAAAGAGGGCAGGCACACATGAAACCACGTGACTCGGCATTGAAGCTGAAGCGCTTCGAAGTCAACGAAAAGGCGCGCAAAGTCGCCTCCATCGAGACCATGATTTCCGATTTCGAGACAATGGCGCTGGAACTCTCGCGCCAGATCGCGGCGGAAGAGGAGCGGACGGGCGTGAAGGATGCGGCACACTTCGCGTATTCCATGTTCGCGAAGGCGGCTGCGACGCGTCGGGAAAATCTTCTCGCCTCCGTCGAGGATCTGCGCGTGAAGCTCGACAACGCGCGTCGCGAACTGGAAGAGGTTTCGGGCGAACTCGCCAAGCTCGAGCCGCAGATCGAGATGCGCGAGCAGGCCCGCGCCATGCATCGCCGGGTTGATCGCGTCAATGCGATGCTCGGCTGATACGGGCCGATTTACAGCGGGACAGAATTCGAAAGCGCGGGGCGTCCCCCTGCGCTTTTTCTTTTGTCGATTTCTCTCGGCGTCCGGCCACGCCTACGTTGTCCGCACACCATGGTGCCTTGCGCTTACCCGATCCTCCGTGGCAGTCGAGTTGCAGGTGCGGGCTCGATTCCCTCGACCTGCCCCCAGTGACGACGGTTGCAGTGCCTCCTCGGCGAAGGATCTCATGCCGGTCCGTAGCAGGCTCTCGGGATATCGCGCGGCTGCGTGCCTTCTGCTCGCGGGGCTCGTCAGCGCGTGCGGCCAGCAGATCGCCTTGCCGCCGGCCGAGGTGGCGGGTCAGCCCAACAGCGCGCCGACGACCACGGCGTCCGTCCCCAAGCCGATCGAGGCCGGTGTCTCGGATGCAAGTTTCACGGTCGGCTCGAATGCCACGGACACGTACGCGGCGGTAGCGCGGGGTGCGCTGAACTGTTGGTTCGGCGCGAACGGGCCGATGAAGCGGTCCCACATCTTCCACGCGGATGCCAATCCGCCAGCCAAGGGCGGCAGCGCCGAGATCGTCCTGCAGGAGCGGGACGCGTCGCTATCGGATCAGCGCGGCGTGAAGGCGTTCCGAGTGGCGTTCATCCCCACGGGGGACGGCACGCAGGTCACGGTCTCGCACCTTAAGGTCGACCCCAATGTCGCTCTGGCCCTGACGCGGGATGTGGAGACGTGGGCGCGCGGCCAGGCCGGCTGCCAGTTGCGCACGGTTCTCGATCCGGTGCCGGATCCCGTCCCGCAGCCGAAGGTCGCCAGGATCAGGACGACCCGCTAGCCGATCGGGGACAACCCGTGCGCGATCAAGGCAGGCGGCCGCGGAATGTCCGCCGCCGCTGCCGCAATTCGCTACTCGCGGTAGTCTTGGATCCGCGTCGCACGCAGGCCGGGCATCCCATGCCGGTCGATCGACCGCTGCCACGACAAGAACTCGTCCACCGTCAGCGTATAGCGTTCGCAGGCCTCTTCGAGGCTCAGGAGACCGCCGCGGACGGCCGCAACGACCTCCGCCTTACGCCGGATGACCCACCGCTTGGTGTCCTTCGGTGGAAGATCTGCCACCGTGAGCGGACTTCCGTCCGGCCCGATGACGTAACGCACACGCGCCCTGTACTGTTGTTCGGTCATGATACTCTTTACACTTTGCCCGATACGGAGACGACACTAGACTAGGCGCATTAAATTCGACCTAAGTGATGCAGTAAAATCACAACTAACGACTGCCCCGTTTTAGCGAAATCCTTGGTTAACAATCCCGTTTGCTTACGCCTCTGGCATGGTTTGCGCATCCTTGTTGAGTCGGACTTAGGGTTCGTCCCGTTTCGGAACAATCAGCGCGTCCATCGCTCCCCTCACCCTGCTCCACAGCAGCGGGCACGGGCTGTCACCTAGCCTTCACAAGCCTTGATTGCATCTGCGCCTGAAGCCATATTGCGCTCGTCGCGGGCCAGCGCGGCGGCGCCCAGCACAAGCGTCTCAACAACGGGCTCTCCAACGCCGACCATGGTTCCCCAGTCCGCTTCGACCCCCAGTCCTGCGAGGCCAAAGCGCATCGTCGTCGCCATGTCCGGCGGCGTCGACAGCTCGGTTGTTGCTGCACTTCTGAAGCGCCAGGGGCATGAAGTCATTGGCGTCACCCTGCAACTGTACGATCACGGGCAGGCCGTGAGCCGGAAGGGCGCCTGCTGCGCCGGGCAGGACATTCATGATGCCCGCCGGGTCGCCGACAAGCTCGGCATCGCCCACTATGTCTTTGATTATGAAAGCCGCTTTCGCAAGGCGGTGATCGAGCGCTTCGCCGACAGCTACGTGGCTGGCGAGACACCCATCCCCTGCGTCACGTGCAACCAGCAGATCAAGTTCGCGGACCTCCTCGGCACGGCGGAAGAGATCGGCGCGGACGCGATGGCGACGGGCCACTACATCGCGCTGCGGCGGGGTGCGTACGGTCCCGAACTCTATCGCGCGCACGACGCCGACAGGGACCAGAGCTATTTCCTGTTCGCGACGACCCGCGAGCAATTGTCCAAGCTGTTGTTTCCATTGGGCGAGATGCCCAAGGCGGACGTCCGGGCGCTGGCCGCGGAATTCGGCCTTGCGGTCGCCGAGAAGCCCGACAGCCAGGACATCTGCTTCGTCCCCAAGGGCCGCTACACCGACGTGATCGAGAAGCTGCGCCCCGAGGCCGCCGAAGCAGGCGCCATCCGCCACGTCGATGGACGCCTTCTTGGACAGCACACCGGCATCATCCACTACACGATCGGGCAGCGCCGCGGCCTCGGCATCGCCAGTGGCGAGCCGCTCTACGTCGTGCGTCTCGACGCCGCGCGCCGCGAGGTGATCGTCGGCCCCCGCGAATGCCTCGCTACGCGCTATATCCCGTTGCGCCAGGTCAACTGGCTGGGGGACGCGCCGCTCTCCGACACCGGCCTTGCCATCGCGGCACGCGTGCGCTCGACGGGAACCTTGCTGCCTGCGCGGGTCTTTCCGGGTTCTGACGATCGGGCGCACGTGGTGCTCGAGGACGACGAATACGGCGTATCGGCCGGCCAGGCTTGCGTATTCTACGAGGATGCCGGGGCGCGGGCGCGCGTGCTCGGCGGTGGTTTCATCGTGCGGGAGACGCAAGCGCGCATGGACGGCAGCCTCGCCGTGGCGCAGCTTGCATCGGCCTGAGCGACAGCGGCACAGACACAAAGACGGATTTGCGTAGAGGGAGACCGGGTCGATGAGCTTTACACTTCACACCGAGGGCAAGAGCACGCGCGGGATCGGCAAGCGCGCGGCGGCCGCGGCTGTGGCGCATCTCGACGAGCGGAGCATCAAGAGCGTCTATCGGCGCTGGGCTCCCTTCTATGATCGTACGTTCGGCGTGGTGGCCTCCGAGGGCCGCAAGCACGCCGTGCAAATCATCAACCGCAGCAGCGGCCGGGTGCTGGAGGTCGGCGTGGGGACCGGGCTCTCGTTGCCGACGTATCGCCGCGACCTCGACATCGTCGGCATCGACCTGTCGCCGGACATGCTGGAGAAGGCGCGCGAGCGCGTGCGCAAGGATCGCCTGCGTCACGTCAGCGGGCTCCACGAGATGGACGCGGGCAACCTGCAGTTTCCCGACGCGTCGTTCGATACGGTCGTCGCCATGTACGTGATGACGGTCGTGCCGGAGCCCGAGAAGGTGATGCGCGAGCTTTCGCGCGTGTGCCGCCCGGGCGGCCAGGTGCTGATCGTCAACCACTTCAGCTCGGAAGAGGGCATGCGCGGCTGGGTCGAGCGCCGCATGGCGCCGTTCGCCGACAAGCTCGGCTGGCGGCCGGTGTTCGACGTCGACCGCGTACTGGTGTGCGACGAGTTGAAACTCGTCGAGAAGCGCGGCCTGCGCCCGCTCGGCCTCTTCACCATGATGCGCTTCTCGAAGGCCAGCGCGCAGCGCGAAGCGGCCTGAGGGTAATGCCCTGGGGGCCGTCGCGGGCCCCTTTGCACCCCGGCGCCCACGTTGCTTGACAGGGGCGCGCGGCGCTCCTTATATCGCGCGTCCTCGGTCGGCCGGCATCGGCCGACGCGTTGGGGCGGAGTAGCTCAGTTGGTTAGAGCGGCGGAATCATAATCCGTAGGTCGCCAGTTCAAGTCTGGCCTCCGCTACCATTTCTCGACGCGATCATCGCACGCGCGCGGGGCGGTCTTGGCCCCTTACATTCCGCCCGTCTCGCTCAGACAGTTTTGCCTCGCAGATCCAGCAAGAGACTGGGCCACTTTCGGGCACCGAGTTCGGCGAACATGCTGCCCCTGTAGACGAGGGTTCTGGGCGTCCCGTCCGGCTCGATAAAGCGGGTCTCGTTCTGCATCAGCCGATAGCCGCTGCTGGCATACAGCCTGGGTTCGAAGGCGAACAAGACGGAGAACGCGACACCGCGCTGCCGAAGAGCGGCATGGGCGGTGTCAATCAGCCGTCGCGCGTGGCCCGCCCGGCGCCGCGCGGGCGCCACCGCTATACCCCCGAGCATGCCGATCTCCTCGGTCGCGTCGCCCATTGCGACCGTCCGCAGGTAGATGCCGAGATGCGCGAACACCTCGTCGGCATCGCGCAGGATCAGGATCGTATCGGGAACAGATACAGCGCGGTAATAGTCGCCCGCGTTGAGACCATCCCCCGGGAACGCATCGCGCAACAGCCTGTAGACCGGGGGCCCGAGGTCCCCGTCGAGATCCTGCGCGCGCACTGACAAAAGCTCAATCATACGGGAGCTGTCATCGCCCAACCCTGTGCCTACAGTCTGCGATGCCTAGACCGCCGCTTCAACCCGGCTGGCATTGAGCCAAGCGGCGCGATCTGATAGCGCCTGTTGCAGTGTCGCCAACGGAAGGCCAGCGCCCTGATGTCGCCCGTGCTCATTGCCTACGGTGCCCTCGCCCTTGCCATCGCGCTCGAGGTGCTGGGCACGACGCTGCTGCACCAGTCCGAGCAGTTCACGCGGCCCGTTCCGACGGCGATCATGCTGGTGTGTTACGTGACGTCCCTCTTTTTCCTGTCCGTCTCCCTCAAGACCATTCCCGTCGGCATCGCCTACGGCATCTGGAGCGGGCTCGGCATCGTGCTGATCTCGACGGTCGGCTACGTCGTGTTCCGGCAGGTGCTGGACACGCCCGCGATCCTCGGGCTGGGGCTGATCATCGCCGGCGTCGCCGTGATCAACGTTTTCTCCAAGTCGATCCAGCACTAAGCGAACTTCGGCTCGCGCGCGGCATCCGGGAAGGCATGACACTGTGCGCTCACGCGCCAACACATGCCCGTGAGACAAGGGCGCATTGCCGCCGCCGCCATTGCCAATGCCGGCGCCCTGCGCGAAGGATAGCTGCATATCCAGCCAATTGCGTCGCGCACTCTTCGCGCCGCCCCCACCTTCAGGATCAGAGCCCCATGAGCAGCTTTCCACCCGACTACGTGCCGCCGAAGGTCTGGAATTGGGACAAGGAGAACGGCGGGCGCTTTGCCAACATCAACCGGCCGATCTCGGGCGCCACGCACGAGAAGGATCTGCCCGTCGGCAAGCATCCCCTGCAGCTCTACTCGCTGGCCACACCCAATGGCGTGAAAGTCACCGTGATGCTGGAGGAACTGCTGGCAGCGGGGCACGCGGGCGCCGAATACGACGCCTGGCTGATCAAGATCGGCGAGGGCGACCAGTTCGGCTCCGGGTTCGTCGCCGCCAATCCCAACTCGAAGATCCCGACGCTCGTCGATCGCTCCGGGCCGAAGCCGCGCCGCGTGTTCGAATCCGGTTCGATCCTCGTCTATCTCGCCGAGAAGTTCGGCGCCTTCCTGCCGAAGGATCCCGATGTGCGCACGGAGACCTTCAACTGGCTGTTCTGGCAAATGGGCGCGGCGCCCTATCTCGGTGGCGGCTTCGGCCACTTCTACGCCTATGCCCCGATCAAGATCGAATACGCGATCGACCGCTTCGCCATGGAGACGAAGCGGCAACTCGACGTGCTCGACAAGAACCTCGCGCAGAACCGCTTCATGGCCGGCAGCGAGTACACGATCGCCGACATGGCGATCTGGCCCTGGTACGGGGCTTTGGCGAAGGGGCTGATCTACGGCGCCGGCGAATTCCTGTCGGTGCACGAGTACAAGAACGTGATCCGCTGGACGGACGAAATCGCGGAGCGGCCGGCGGTCAAGCGCGGGCGTATGGTCAACCGCGTCAGCGGCGAGCCGTCGAGCCAGTTGCACGAGCGGCACGATGCGTCCGACTTCGCCACGAAGACGCAGGACAAGATCGGCAAATAACGCCGTTTGTTCCTGTCGAAACAGCGGGCTTGGAGCGCGTGCCGTAGAACGACGTCATGAGCCAAGGAGATACGCCCATGACCGTCACGCGCGCCCCGACCAAGCCCAACTGGACTGCCCGTACGCTGGAAAAGATCCGGAACCGGATCGATGCGCGCCGCGTGCTCGACCTGAAGCAGAGCCCGTTCGCGGTGCTTTGATGGCCGCTTAAACCTGCAGATCGCGGTCCCACGGCGGCACGGGCGCGAAGCGCGCGAGAAGAAAATCGATCATCGCGCGCACTTTGGCCGGCGGCGCGCGGCCCGAGGGAAAGACCGCGTAGATACCCGACATCTCGATCGTATCCTTGTCGAGTTGTAGTGCCTGCAGGCGACCGGGGCGGATCGCGGGTGCCACCAGGAATGTCGGCTGGTAGATGATGCCCTGCCCACCGACGGCCGCGGCGACGAGCGCGTCACCGTTGCTCGCCCGCAGCGAGCCACTGACCGCGACCTTTACCTTGCCGTCCTTGCCGAAGGCCCACGTCTCGGCGCCGACGATGCGCGACAGCGTGTAGCCCAGGCAATCGTGCGCTTTCAGTTCCGCGACCGCCCTGGGCGTGCCCCTGGCCTCGAGATACGAGGGTGCCGCGCAGACCAGCATGCGGCAGGATGCGAGGCGACGGGCCTGGAGCGTCGAGTCCTTCATCGTGCCGATGCGGATGGCGAGGTCCCACCCCTCCTCGACGAGATCGACCTGCCGGTCGTTGAGGCCGAGGTCGACGGTGAGCCCCGGATAGCGCGCGGCGAATTCCGGCAAGACCGGCGCGATCTCCAGGATGCCGAACGAGACCGGCACGTTGAGCCGGAGCGTGCCACTGACGACCGTCTGGGCGGCCGATACGGCCTCGTCCGCGACCGCCACATCCGCGAGAATGCGCTCGCAGGCTTCGAGATATGTGCGGCCGGCTTCCGTGAGCGTCAGGCGGCGGGTGGTGCGGTAGAACAACTTGGCTCCGAGGCGGGCTTCGAGAGCCGCCACGTGCTTGGTCGCCATGGTCTGGGACATGCGCAGGACTCGCGCCGCGCCGGACAGGCTGCCCGTGGCGGCAACCCGCTGAAAAACCTGCATTCCTGTCAGCCGATCGAGCATCGCCTCACACTCTTGGCGTGAAATCATATGCCGAGTTCCTGGATTTTCAAACCCTCACAGCGTGAGGCATCCTGACGGACATCAGAAATCGTTTCGTCCCCTCATCGGAGAGACCGCCATGATCGACACCAGAACCGCTCCCTATGCCGCGACGCTGCTTCGCGTCAGCCTCGGCCTGCTTTTTCTCGCGCACGGCCTGCTGTTGAAGGTGTTCACGTTCGGAATCCCGGGCACGGTCGGCTACTTCCAGAGCATCGGCTATCCCGGCAGCTTCGCCTACCTCGTCATCCTGGGCGAAATCGGCGGCGGCTTCGCCCTGGTCCTGGGTGCCTACACGCGGGTGATCGCGCTGCTCCTCCTGCCCATCATGATCGGCGCGACGCTGCAGCACATCCCGAACGGCTGGGTGTTCTCGGGCAAGGGCGGCGGCTGGGAGTTCCCCGCATTCTGGACCGTGCTTCTCTTCGTGCAGGCGCTTCTCGGTGACGGCGCCTTTGCCCTCGGCAAGCTCGGCTTCGGCAACGCGGCGCATGTCCCGGCGCGGGCTTAGTTGCCACTGAGGAACGGACCCTTCAAGGAGTGTGACATGGCAAGCGAGCAGGCCAACTTGACGACACCGCGGGCGATCGAGCCCGCACTGACGCCGCGGCCCGTGCATCCGGAAACGCGCATCGGCCACGTGCACCTCAAGGTTGCCGATCTCGACCGTGCGCTCGCCTTCTACTGCGGCGTCCTCGGCTTCGAGTTGAAGCAGCGCTACGGCGACGCCGCAGCCTTCGTCGCGGCCGGTGGCTACCACCACCACATCGGCCTCAACACCTGGGAGAGCAAAGGCGGGCACCCGCCCGCTCCCGGCACCACGGGGCTCTACCACGTGGCGATCCTCTACCCGACGCGCGGGGCGCTGGGGGACGCGCTGCGGCGCCTTGTCGATGCCGGCATTTCCCTGGATGGGGCGAGTGACCACGGCGTGAGCAATGCGCTTTACCTGCGCGATCCCGACGGCAACGGCGTCGAGTTGTACTGGGACCTGCCGCGGGAGCAGTGGCCAGTCGATCTGGAGGGTTACCTCACGATGGTGACGCGTCCACTCGACCTGCGCGCGCTCCTGAAAGCGGCCGACCTGGTCCCACAATCGTGAAGAGCGCTGCGCGCGGGTTGCGCTAGTTTCCGCCGATCCGATTTTGGAGAGCGCGGCATGAGGCTCATTCTTCTCGCTGTTCTCGGCGCCCTGTCGTTTGCAGCCGCCGTGGCGCTCGCGCCCTGGGCCGGGCGTGCCGCGGAGACGACGGGCGGCACGGCCTTCGACCACGAGTTCCGCGCCATCGACGAGGGCAAGCTCCCGCTCGACCAGTACCGCGGCAAGGTGCTGCTGGTCGTGAACACGGCGTCGTTCTGCGGCTTCACGCACCAGTACGCCGGCTTGCAGAAACTGTGGGAGACCTACGAGGGCAAGGGCCTCGTCGTGATCGGCGTGCCCTCCAATGACTTCGGCGCACAGGAGCCCAAGGCCGAAGGCGAGATCAAGGATTTCTGCGAAGGCGCGTTCGGCATCACCTTCCCGCTGACAGCCAAATACCAGGTGCGCGGACAGAACGCGCATCCCTTCTACAAGTGGGTCGTCTCGGTGCTCGGCCCTTCGGCGACGCCCCGGTGGAACTTCACCAAGATCCTGATCGGGCGGGACGGCCGGCCGGTCGCCTCCTACGGATCGACCACGACGCCGTCGTCGCGCGAGCTCGTCGACGCCATCGAGCGCGAACTCGGCAGGTCATGAGGGCGCATGTTCTCGGAATAGCGTTGGGCGCTGGCGTTCTCGTCTCGCCCAGCGCGCCCGTTGCTGCATCGGGCAGTGCCGCCTCGGAGCGAGTGACGATCGACGGTTTCGCCATCGATCAGACGGAAGTGACGATCGGCCGTTTTCGGGCTTTCGTGAAGGCGAACGCGGTGGTCACCGCGGCCGAACAGGAAGGCGGCGGGCTCGAATACGGCAACGGCTGGGAGCGGCGTCCCGGCTGGGCCTGGGACAAACCCTACGGCACGCCCGGCGCCGACGACGAGCCGGCCGTCCACGTCTCCTGGAGCGAGGCGCAGGCCTTCTGCCGTTTCGCAGGTGGCCGGCTCCCAAGCCAGGCCGAATGGACCAAGGCGGCCTACATCGAGTTGCGTCCCGCTCCCCCCGATGGCTTCGAGAAGGGACGCTCGTACATCTATCCGGTGGGCGATAAGCCCGACGGCATGAACAACAGCCGCCGTCGCCACGTGCCCGTCGGCACCACCAAGCCCGGCGTCAACGGCCTCTACGACATGGGCGCCAACGTGTGGGAGTGGCTCGCCGACCGCCGCGGCGAGACGGCGCTCACGGCCGGCGGCTCGTGGTGGTACGGCCCCGAGAACACGCGCGCCGAGGCCATGCAATGGAAGCCCGCCGCGTTCACCGTGGTCTACATCGGCTTTCGCTGCGCCTACGATTTGCGCTGAGGCCTCACGTCGCCTTGGGGGGCCGCGTCTTCACCAGCGAGACGACGACGCCGCCCGTCAGGATCGCCAGCGTCACGCCGAGCGCGATCGCAGGGGGAATTTTCTCGAGGCCCAGCAGGTCGGCGAGGACGATCTTACTGCCGATGAAGACGAGAACCAGCGCCAGCGCATACTTGAGATAGTGGAAGCGGTCCACCAGCGCGGAAAGCGCGAAGTAGAGGGCGCGCAGGCCGAGGATGGCGAAGATGTTCGAAGTGTAGATCACGAACGGATCGCGCGTGATGGCGAAGATCGCGGGCACGCTGTCGACCGCGAAGATCACGTCCGCCGCCTCGATCAGCACGAGGGCGAGGAACAGCGGCGTGACGTGCCAGGCCAGCGTCTTGGCGCCCGTCACCGGGCGGCGCACGAAAAACCTCTCGCCCTCCAAGCCATCCGTCACGCGCAGGCGGCCGCGCAAAAAGCGCAAGAGCCCACTCGACGCGATGTCGTAGGGCTTGTCGCCGGCGAAGAACATCTTCACGCCGGTGGCGACGAGGATGGCTGCGAACACATAAAGCACCCACGATGCCGCCTCGATGATCGCAGCGCCGGCCGCAATCATGATGGCGCGCAGCACGATCACGCCCAGCACGCCCCAGAACAGCACACGGTGCTGGTAGGCGCGGGGGATGCCGAAGAAGGCGAAAATCATGGCGATGACGAACACGTTGTCCATCGCCAGGGCCTTTTCCACCGCGAAGCCCGTCAGGTACTCCGCGCCGGCGCCGGCCCCCAGGGACCACCAGACGAAGCCGCCGAAGGCGAGCCCGAGCCCGATGTAGACGGCGGACAGCACAAGGCTCTCGCGCATGGAGATCTCGCGCTGCTCCTTGTGCAGGAGGCCGAGGTCCACGACGAGCAGGGTGACGATGATGCCGAGGAAGGCAAGCCACATCCAAGCGGGCTTGCCAAACAGCGTGCTGAACAGCACGAAATCGAGGGCGGGCACGGGGCGCTCCGGTTGCGATCGACACTTGCCGACATCGCATCCCGAGGATGCCAGAGGGGCCCGGCCTCCCTCATGTGGCGCCCGAGGTTTCCCTTTTCAAGGGCCAACCTCAAGCAAGTGTGATGCCCCGCCCGCAATTCCGCCGCCTTGCAGAGCAGTCTAGGCACCATATCTGTTCGTTGTGACTGCACGATGAGGCCAGACCGGGAGGCGCCACGGAGCGCCGAAGCGGTCCGGGCCTAGTCCGGCCGAAGCGGCAATGGAGCCGCCGGTACCTTGAATTGGAAGGAGTTCGAGGGTCATGCAGACGAGCCGCCTCCCCCATCTGATTGCCCGCATGCAGCGCCTGCGCGAGATGATCGACACGGCCCGCCGGCGGTCGTCCTCGCCCTTCGACGTCCTCCGTATCCAGGCGCTCCTGCTCAAGGCGCAGCAGCAGCTGGCCGAGGCCCTGCTTCCGGTGCCCGCGCCGGCCCCGATCCCCGTGCGGGTGCGCAGCCGCCACCATTGAAATGGGCGAGGCGCGCGTGAAGGGCGGGGTAGCCCATTCACCGCGTGCGTTCCCTTTTGACGGCGCGGGATGGCTGCGCTAACCCGTGCCCATGGCGCCCACACTCATCATCTTCGACTGCGACGGCACCCTCGTCGACAGCCAGCACGCGATCGTCGCGTCCATGCAGCATGCCTACGCGACCGTGGGCCTGCCTTGCCCGCCACGCGACAAGGTTCTCGGCATCGTCGGTCTGTCGCTCCCGGAATGCTTCGAGGTTCTCTCTCCCGAGCAGGATCTCGCCACCCGCACCGAGCTTGCGCGGCTCTACAAGGACGGCAACGTCTGGAAGTCCGCGGCCGAGCGCGTGCACGATCCCCTTTACGACGGCGCGGGCGACTTGATCAAAGCGCTTGCCGCGCGGGAAGACATCATCCTCGGCGTCGCCACGGGCAAATCGCGCCGTGGCGTCGCGCGGCTCGTCGAACGGGAAGGCTGGCAGGGGCATTTCCTCACCGTGCAGACGGCCGATGACCACCCCTCCAAACCGCATCCCTCCATGCTGCTCAAGGCCATGGCCGAGGCCGGGGTGGAACCGGAGCAGACCATGATGATCGGCGACACCGCCTACGACATGGCGATGGCGCGTAACGCAGGCGTGCACGGCATCGGCGTGACCTGGGGCTATCACGCGCACGATCATCTCAGGGACGCGGGTGCCGGCGTCATCTGTCATACCTTCGCCGAGCTATCGCGCCACATCGACAGCCGGTGCCTCGAGGCGGAGACCGCATGAGCGATCCGATCAAGGCTGCCGCGCAGCGCCCGTTACCCAAGCGCTTCTACAAGACCGTGCGCGTCGAGCCACGCGGGGACCTGCATCGCATCCTGCTGGACGACCGTCCGGTGCGGACGCCGGCGAAAGCCGAGCTGAGTGTGCCGCAGGCGGCGCTCGCCGCGGCCATCGCTGCCGAGTGGGAGGCGCAAGGCTCGCACATCGATCCGGCCAGCATGCCGCTGACGCGGATCGCGAACTCGACGATCGACGGCGTGGCCGCGCGCCGGCGCGAGGTCGAGGACGAGATCGCGAAGTATGCCGCGAACGACCTTGTCTCCTATCGCGCGGATAATCCGGACGCGCTTGTCCGTCGCCAGGCCGAGGCCTGGGATCCGATCGTGACGTGGGCAACCCGCGCGATGGGTGTCGCGCCGCGCGTTGGAACGGGCGTCGTGCACGTCGCCCAGCCGCCCGAACTCGGACAGGCCGTTAAGGCCCGGCTGCAGGGCGTCGATCCGCTGTCGCTGGCCGCGTTGCACGTCGTCACCACGCTGACGGGCTCGGCCCTCCTCGCGCTGGCGCTGGCGCACGCGGAACTCGACGCCGACGCGGCCTGGAAGGCAGCACACGTGGACGAGGATTTCCAGATCGAGCAGTGGGGCTGGGATGCCGAAGCGAGTGCACGGCGCGAAGCGCGCGAGCGCGAGATGCGGGCGGCTGCCAGCATCCTCGAACTCCTGTTGCGCCCCGCTTGACCGGCGCGGAAATTCGGTCGCTCTCCTGTAGTGGAGCCGCTAAGCTCGCGTCATGCTGATCCGGATTTCACGCATCGCCGCGCTGTTCCTGGCCCTCGCGTGGGCCGGCTGCACGAACGATCCCTATCCGGACGCCGACAAGGGGCGCAAGGTGCTCTACACCTCCTTCAGCGAGGTGCCGAAGACGCTCGATCCCGCCGTCTCATACACAACGTCCGAGCACGTCATCACCGGCAACGTCTACGACACGCTGCTCGAATACCATTATCTGGAGCGGCCCTATAAGCTCATCGCCGGGCTTGCCGAAGCGGTCCCCGAGCCCGAGGCGCTGCCCGACGGCGGCCAGCGCTATCGCTTCCGCATCCGTCCCGGCGTCCGCTTTCACGACGACATCTGTTTCGGCGCGCGCTCGCCCGGGCAGCGTTCGCGCGAAGTGACGGCGCAGGATTTCGCCTTCCAGTTCGCGCGGCTCGCCGATCCCGCGATCAACAGCCCGGTGGCAAGTTCGTTCGTGCAGGTGAAGGGCTTCCAGGCCTTCGCCAAGCGCCTCGCCGATCTGCGCAAGGCCGATCCCGCGTTCGTCAAGCAGGCTGCGCACGTGCAGTACGCGAAGGCGGGCGGCATCGAGGGCGTCGTTGCAGCCAGCGACCGCGACCTCGAGATCGTGCTCACCGAGGCGAATGCGCAGATCCTCTACTGGTTCGCCATGCCCTTCACGACGCCGATCGCGTGGGAGGCCGTCGCCTACTACGACGGCCGCGAGGGCCGCCCGAACTTCGCCGACCACGTCGTGGGCACGGGGCCGTTCCGGCTCGCGGTCTACGACAAGCAGTTGCGCTACGTGCTGGCGAAGAACCCGACGTGGTACGGCCTGCGCGACGAGGCCGCGTCGGCGCCGGGCGTCGCCTTCCCTAGCAACATCGATCCGGCGGACGTTGCTGCCAAGCGCATCGATCCCGCCTATGCCGGCCGGCGCATGCCGTTCCTCGACCGCGTGAACTTCGCCCGCGAGCGCGAGAACATTCCGCGCTTCAACAAATTCCTGCAGGGCTATTACGACGACGGCGGCATCATCAAGGAGAGCTTCGACGCCATCGTGCAGGGCGACAGGCTCAGCCCCGACATGGCCAAGCGCGGCATGCGGCTCGATCGCGAGGTGGAGCCCAGCATCTTCTACATCGGCTTCAACATGAACGATCCGGTGCTGGGGTCGAAAGGCGGCGAACGATCTCGCAAGCTGCGCCAGGCCATGAGCCTCGTCGTCGACACCGAGACGTTCCTGCAGCTCTTCCTCAACGGACGCGGCGTGCCGGCGCAGTCGCCGCTGCCGCCGGGCCTCTTCGGGTACGATGCCAACTACCGCAATCCCTTCCGGCAGCCGGATCAAGCCAAGGCGAAACGGCTACTTGCGGAAGCGGGCTATGCCAACGGCATCGACCCGGCCACGCAGGCGCCGCTGAAGCTCACCTTCGACATGGGCAACACAAGCGCGCAATCGCTGCTCGAATCGGAATTCCTGGTGGGCGCGTGGCGCGGGCTCGGCCTCAACGTCGAGATCGCGGCCACGACCTACAATCAGTTCCAGGACAAGGTGCGGCGCGGGGCCTACCAGATCTTCCGCTGGGGCTGGAACGCGGATTTCCCGGACCCTGAGAACTTCCTGTTCCTGCTGGAATGCAGCAACGCGCAGGCCAACAGCAACGGGCCGAACACGGCCAATTTCTGCAACGACGGCTTCGACCAGCGCTACCGCGCGATGAAGGACATGCCCAACAACGAGACGCGCCTGCGCCTCGTCAAGGAGATGCTGGCGATTACGGAAGCCGAGCGGCCCTGGATCGAGCTTTTCCACGTCGAAGACTTCACGCTCAGCCACGCATGGCTGATCAACTCCAAGCCCATGGGCCTCTCCTACCCGGCCTTCAAGTACAAGGATGTCGATCCGGGGATGCGCGAGCGCCTTATCGCCCAGTGGAACGAGCCGGTGCGCTGGCCGCTCGCGCTCCTCGTTATCGGCGTGATCGCGCTCGCGGTGCCGGCCGTGCGCACCTACTACCGGGAGCGCACCTGATGGCGGCCTACCTCGTGCGCAGGATCTCCTACGGCGCCGTGACGGTGCTCGGCGTGCTGTTCCTGCTGTTCGTCCTGTTCTTCGCCGTCACCAATCCGGACGACATCGCGCGCAAAGCCGTCGGCGAGCGGGCGCGCCCGGAAGTCTACGTGCAGTGGAAGAAAAACCACGGCTACGACAAGCCGCTGTTCCTCAATCGCGAGTACGCCGCGTCGAACGCCAAGCGCTATACCGACACGCTGCTCTTCGAGCACTACCGCAGCATGCTTACCTTCGATTTCGGCCGCTCGGATGCCGACGACACGCCGATCGCCGATCGCCTGCTGAAGGGCGCAGGACCCAGCCTGTCGCTGACGGTGCCGCTCTTCATTCTCGACGTGGTGGTGGCGGTGGCCGTCGGCCTGTTCGTTGCCTTCTTCCGCGAGACGCTGATCGACCGGACGGTGCTGGTCTTGTGCATCTTCACGATGAGCGTGGCGACGCTGCTCTACATCATCGCGGGGCAGTATCTCATCGGCATGCTGCTCAAGTGGTTCCCGATCTCGGGCTATTCAGGCGACAGCTCGGTGATCTGGCGCTTCCTGGCGCTGCCTGTCATCGTCGGCGTCATCTCGGGCTTCGGCTCGGACGTGCGCCTCTACCGCACGATCTTCATCGAGGAGATGGGGCGCGACTACGTGCGCACGGCGCGCGCCAAGGGGGCTGGAGACGCCCGCGTGATGGTCGCGCACGTGCTGCGCAATGCGCTCATCCCGATCATCACCAACGTCGTCATTGCCATTCCTTTCCTGTTCACGGGCTCGCTGCTGCTGGAATCCTTCTTCGGCATTCCGGGGCTCGGCGCCATGACGGTCGAGGCGATCCAGGGCAACGACTTTGCCACCTTGCGCACGATGGTTTATCTGGGCGCGCTGCTGTTTATCCTGGGCCAGATCCTGACGGACGTGAGCTACGCCATCGCCGACCCGCGGGTGCGGCTCTCATGATCCTCGTGCAGAACCTTCTCGTCCTGACGATCGTTGCCGGCATCGCCTGGGTTGCGTATGCCGCCTCGCGCGACCGCTACTGGCGTGAAAGTGCGCGGGAGATGTGGCGCCGGCGCCCCGTGGCGCTCGTGGTGGTGGCGATCTATCTCGTCATCGGCCTCCTCGATTCCGTCGCCTGGGTCGGCGGCACGGTCGCCGAGGATCCGACGGCAGCCTACCTGCCGCGCAGCGTCATCGACCGCATCTTCAAGCCGGAAGCGCTGAAAGAGGCGAGCTATTCGGCACCGCTTGCCGACAAGGCCTTCTACGGCAGCGACGCGCTCAAGCATCCGGGCAAGCACTGGCTCGGCACCGACATCCTTGGCCGGGACGTGCTCTACCGCACCTTCAAGGGCGTGCGCGTCGCCTTGCTCGTCGGCGGACTGACGAGCCTCGTCGCCATCCCGCTCGCGCTGCTGTTCGGCGTCAGCGCCGGCTACTTCGGCAAGCGCGTCGACGACGCCGTGTTCTTCACGATGACGGTGCTGTCCTCGGTTCCGTCGCTGCTGCTGCTGATCGCGCTGATCATGGTGCTCGGCAAGGGCGCGGTACAGGTGTGCATCGCGCTCGGCGTCACGGGCTGGGTGCACTTCTGCCGGATCTCGCGCGGTGAAGCTTTGAAGCTGCGCGAGATGGACTACGTGGCTTCGGCGCGCGTGCTGGGCGTTTCGGACGGGAAGATCATCGTGCGCCACATCCTGCCGAATATGGCGCATCTCGTGATCATCACCTTCGCACTGTCGTTCACGGGCATGGTGCTGACGGAGACGACGCTCTCCTACCTCGGCATCGGCCTCGACGGCAGCTGGGGGCAGATGATCGACCAGGCGCGCAACGAGCTCTCGCGCACCCCGATCATCTGGTGGAACATCGCTGCGGCCGCGACGGCGCTGTTCGCGCTCGTGCTCGCGGTCAACCTGATCGCCGACGGCCTGCGCGACGTGATCGACCCGCGCACGCGGAGGGAGCGGACATGACCTCCGCGGCCAAAGCCGACGCGCCGCTGCTCGAAGTGGCAAACCTCACCATCAGCTTTCCGGGCGATGTAGGGCTCGTGCCCGTCGTCGAGGGCATCGGGTTCAGCATCGCCCGGGGCGAGACGCTCGCCATCGTCGGGGAATCCGGCTCCGGCAAATCGCTGTCGGCGCTGGCGCTCATGCGCCTCGTGCCGCGGCCCGGCCGCATCGCGCCCGAGAGCCGGGTGCGGTTCGAGGGCGAAGACATTCTCGGGCTGCCGGTGCCGGCCATGCGCGCGGTGCGCGGCGCGAAGATCGCGATGATCTTCCAGGAGCCGATGACGAGCCTCAATCCCGTCGTCACGGTCGGCGCGCAGGTGGTCGAGGCGATCACGCTGCACGAAAGCCTGTCGCGGCAGGAGGCGCGGGCGCGCGCGCTCGAAATGTTCAAACTGGTCGGCATTCCGGACGCCGACAAGCGGCTCGACGTCTATCCGCACCAACTGTCCGGCGGCCTCAAGCAGCGCGTGATGATCGCCATGGCGCTCGCCATGCGGCCGAAGCTGCTGCTCGCCGACGAGCCGACCACGGCGCTCGATGCCACGATCCGCGCGCAGATCCTCGCCGTGATCCGCGACGTCGCCGCCCGCACCGGCACGGCCGTCCTCATCATCACGCACGACTTCGGCGTCGTGAACGAGGTCGCCGACCGCGTGGCCGTGATGTACGCAGGCCAGATCGTGGAAGAAGGCACGCGGCACGAGATGCTGCGCCATCCCAAGCACCCCTACACGCAAGGGCTGCTCAGATCGATCCCGCGGCCGGAAGCGCGCGGCGGCAAGCTCGAGGAGATCAAAGGCGTGGTGCCGCGCCCCGGGCAGTGGCCCAAGGGCTGCCGTTTCCACACGCGCTGTGCGTTCGCCTATGACCGCTGCGTGGCCGAAGCGCCGCGGCGCACGGCCGTGACCGCTACCCAGGGTGTGTGGTGCCATTTCGCCGAGGAGGGCCGCAGCCCGTGACGGTTCTCAGCGCCCGAGCCCTTCTCGAAGTGCGCGGACTGCGCACCTGGTTTCCCGTGCGGCGCGGCGTGCTGCAGCGGGTCGCGAGCCACATCCGCGCTGTCGATGGCGTCGACCTGACGCTGCATGCCGGCGAGACGCTGGCGCTGGTGGGCGAATCCGGCTGCGGCAAGACCACCGTCGGTCGCAGCATCCTGCGGCTCAACGAGCCGAGTGCCGGCAGCATCTGGTTCGAGGGCACTGACCTGACGCTCCTCAGCGACGCCGAGTTCAAAGCCTATCGGCGGAAGATCCAGGTCGTCATGCAGGACCCGGGCGCCGCACTCGATCCGCGCATGACGGTGCGCGACATCATCGCCGAAGGCATGGAGTCGTTCGGGATCGGCGGGAGCGCCACCGAGCGCACCGATCTCGTCGCGCAGATGATGCGCAAAGTCAGCCTCGATCCCGAGACCATGTGGCGCTACCCGCACGAGTTCTCGGGCGGGCAGCGGCAGCGCATCTCCATCGCGCGCGCGCTCGCCGTCGATCCCGCGCTCCTCATCTGCGACGAGGCGACGTCCGCGCTCGACGTCTCGATCCAGGCGCAGATCCTGAACTTGCTGGCCGAGCTGCAGCGCGCGCAGAACCTCACATATCTCTTCATCACGCATGATCTCGGCGTGGTGCGCTACTTCGCGACGCGGGTGGCGGTGATGTATCTCGGCCGGATCGTCGAAACGGGAACGACGGAGCGCATCTTCACGGCCCCGCAGCATCCCTATACGCAGGCGCTGCTGGCGTCGGTGCCCTCGCTCGATCCCGACAAGCGCAGCGACACGAAGCCCATCGTGCTCGGCGACATCCCCTCGCCCGAGCATCCGCCGTCGGGTTGCCACTATCATCCGCGATGCCAGCAACGCCGCGACGTGTGCGACCGGATCGATCCGCCGGTCGTGCCCCTCGCCGACGGCATCTGCCGCTGCGTCCTCGCTGTCCCTGAAAGCGGCCGCAGCCCGACCCCGGAGTTGCAGCCCTGATGCGCCCCCTGTTCTTCTGTCTCTTCGCGGCGCTTGCGGTCGTTCCGCTCGCCGGCGAAGCGCGCGATGCCGCGCCGCCGCCTGTTGCCGCGCGCAAGCCGCTGACGACGACGCATCACGGCGTGCAGATCACGGACGACTATGCGTGGATGCGGACGGCCAGGCCCGAGGCCGTGCTGTCGAAGCCCGATCTTCTGGAACCCGCGATCAAGCGGCATCTCGCGGACGAGAAGCGCTACGCAACGAAGCTGCTCGCACCCAACGCGCCGCTCGAAGCGCAGATCGTGGCGGAGATGAAGGCGCGTGCGAGCGTGGAAGCCGATACGGTGCCCGAGAACTTCGGCCCCTACGCCTACTACTCGCGCTATGCGCCCGGCGCCGAGCGCAAGCTGCATTGCCGGCGCCCGCGCGACGGCGGGCCGGAGCAGATCCTGCTCGATGAGAACGTGCTCGCGGGAAAGCGGCGCGATTTCTCGGTGGATGAGACGGCCATCAGCCCCGATCACAAGCTCTTCGCCTACACCTTCGATGTCGATGGCTCGGAGCGCAACACACTGCGCATTCGCGATCTCGCAACGGGGCGCGATCTCGCCGACACGCTCCTCGACGTGCGCGGCACGCCGATCTGGTCGACGGACGGCAGCTTCATCTTCTACGTGCGCCGCGATCCCGCCAAGTGGGCGAGCACGGTCTGGCGGCACAAGCTCGGCACGCCCCCGTCGCAGGACGCGCTCGTCTACGAGGAGCGGGAGGAAGGCTTCAGCGTCGGGCTCAGCGGTACGCTGTCGAACCGGTTCGCCTTCATCGAGATCGCGGACTTTTCGACGACGCAGCTCGCCCTTATCGATCTCGGGGCGCCCGAGGCGTCACCACGGATGCTTACGCCGCGTAGCCCCGGCGTGAAGTTCGGTGCGGCCGACCTCGGCGACCGCCTGATCGTGAGCACCAACGGGAGTGGGGCAGCGACCTGGAAAGTGACGGAGCGTCCCCTTGCCGGCGGTCCTGACGCGCCGCTTGCCGACCTGATCGCGTCGCGGCCAGACCGTCTGATCCAGAGCGTGATCGTCTACCGGCAGCACCTCGTCCGGCTCGAACGGGACCTGGAGAAAGGCCAGCAGCAGATCGTGGTGCGGCGCTGGGCGGATGGCCAGGAGCACACGATCGCGTTTCCGGAGGGACCGGCACGCATCGAGATCCTGCCCGGCGAGGAGCAGGATACGACGACGCTGCGCTTCACCTACGAGACGATGGCGCAGCCGCGCCAGACGTTCGACTACGACATGGAGACGCGCGCGCGTGTCTTGCGCAAGGTGCGCGACGTGCCGAGCGGGCACGATCCGGCGATGTACGTGACCCAGCGCATCGAGGCCACGGCCAAGGACGGTACGAAAGTGCCGGTGTCGCTGCTCATGCGCAAGGATACGCCGCGCGATGGCAGCGCGGCCCTGTGGCTGCTCGGCTATGGCGCCTACGGCGACGTGGACCAGCCCGAGTTCGTGCCGGGGCGGCTATCGCTCGTCGATCGCGGCATGATCTACGCCATCGCGCACGTGCGCGGCGGCGGCGACAAGGGCGAGGCCTGGCACGACGCAGGGCGCCTGCGCAACAAGATGAATACGTTCACGGACTACATCGCCGTGGTCGAGCACCTGATCGGCGAGGGCTACACCAGCAAGGGCAAGGTGGTGGGTTACGGCGCGTCCGCCGGCGGCACGCTGATGGGCGCCGTGGCCAACATGCGGCCCGACCTCTTCGGCGCGATCATCGCCGAGGTGCCGTTCGTGGACGTGCTCAACACCATGCTCGACCGGTCGCTGCCGCTCACCGAGAGCGGCTTCTCGGAGTTCGGCAATCCCATCGACAGCGCGGACGACTTCGCCGTGATGCGCGCCTATTCGCCCTACGACAACGTCCAGCGGCAGGCCTATCCGCCGATGCTCGTCGAGCAATCCCTCAACGACAGCCGCGTGCCCTACTGGGAAGCGACGAAGTGGGTCGCCAAGCTCCGCGCCATGAAGACGGACAGCAACCCGGTCATCCTCTGGATGAAGGACGCGGGTGGCCACAGCGGCGGCTCGGGGCGTTTCGACGGGCTCGCGGATATCGCGAAAGTCTACGCCTTCGCGCTGAAGAGTGTCAGCAAGGGCACGTAATCAGTGTCGGCTTCGATGCGTTCCCGGCCGAGCGAGCGAGAGCCTTTCTCTGTCGCGGTAAAACTCTGCGCGGCAAGATCCCGGACAGCCGTGCTGGCGCACGGCTTCCGGGAGCGCAAAAAAGTATAAGAGCGAGATGTGACGCGAGGCCAGGTCAGGGGCCGCCCCAGAGCCACGCGGCGCCGCGGACGCCGCTGGCGTCGCCCCAGCGCGGGGGCCTGATGGTGATGCTCGGCGCGTCCGAGAAGATGTGCGGCAGCATCAGATCCGGCAGCACCGCGTAAAGGTGGGGCAGGTTCGACAGCCCGCCGCCCAGAACGATCATCTCCGGGTCGAACATGTTCACGACGTGGGCGAGGCCGCGAGCGAGGCGGCGTGCGTGCCGGTCGAGCGTCGCTTCGGCCGCTGTGTCGCCGGCCTGCGCCTTCAACGCGATGTCGGACGCGCTCACGGCATCACCGGTGGCGCGCGCGTGATCCGCTTCGAGGCGC
>RXJK01000101.1:0-11480 GCA_003963125.1 Hyphomicrobiales bacterium | reverse complement strand
CCAGGTCTCCATGCACCCCCTGCGGCCGCACCAGCACTTCGGGCCCGGGTGCTCGTCGGCGTCGGCCCAGGGCAGCGGGTTGTGGCCCCATTCGCCGCCGATGCCGCGCGGACCATCGATGATGCTGCCGTCGAACACCAGCCCACCGCCGCAGCCGGTGCCCAGGATGACGCCGAACACCGAGCGCGCACCGGCACCGGCGCCATCGACGGCCTCGGAGAGGGCAAAGCAGTTCGCGTCGTTGGCGAGACGCACGGGCGCGCCGAAAGCTTGTTCGAGATCTCGCGAAAAGGAGCGGCCATTGAGCCAGACTGAGTTCGCGTTCTGCACGAGCCCCGTTTTCGGCGAAATGGAGCCCGGCATGCCGATGCCGATGCTCGGGCGCGACGCGGCGGGCGCCGCGAGGTCGGTAGCCAGATCGCGCAGGGCGCGCACGGTCAGCTCGTAGTCTCCGCGCGGCGCTGGAATGCGCTTTTCCGCGCGCGTCTGTCCTTCCGCGTCGAGGAGGATGCCAGCGATCTTCGTTCCCCCCAGGTCGATCCCGATGCGAAGCCCGCTGCCCTGCAAGGGTTCGTCAAGCTTAACGAGATCTGACATCGCGTCCGCTCACGGCACGATATCGCCGGCCAGCACGTGGGCGGCCACCACCACGCGCTCGGGCGGCAGGCCGGCCTCGGCGGCGAACACGAGAAGCTGGGATTCGTCCCTAACGAGATAATCAAGCACGGCGGCCAACAGATCGGGATCTCCTGCCCGCGCGCGCAATTCCGGCACGTCCATGCCGCTCAGCCCGAGGAAGCCCGCAAGCCTCTGCGGCTCGCCGGCCAGGAAGCCCAGCGCCTGCGCCGCGATCGATTCCGCGGCGTCTTTCGAAACCTTGCCGGATCTTCCGAGAGAGAAAGACATAACAATCGTTAGCCATGATTCGCCGGCGGCCCGGCACCATAAACACTTGTTAGGCTCTGCGGCGCACACTGCGCACGCCTGCGAGAATCGGTGCAAACAACACCGTAAGCTGGAAGTGAGCCGCCGACTGGCATGACCTATCAAGCCGATACCAAGTCCCTGTCGGGCCGGCGGCCCGAGGCGCCTCGCGGCGCCAAGACCGTGCTTATCGTGGAGGACAACGAGCTCAATGCCAATCTCTTCCACGACCTGCTCGATGCCTACGGCTACAAGACGCTGCAGACCAAGAGCGGCGCGGAAGCGCTGAAGCTCGCGCGCGAGCACAAGCCCAATCTCATCCTCATGGACATCCAGCTGCCTGAAGTGTCCGGCCTGGAAGTCACGCGCTGGCTGAAGGACGACGACGAACTGCGCTCGATCCCGATCGTCGCGGTCACGGCCTTCGCCATGAAAGGCGACGAGGAACGCATCAAGCAGGGCGGCTGCGAGGCGTACCTCTCGAAGCCGATCTCGATCATGACCTTCCTGGAGACAGTCCGGCGATACGTCGGCGAGTAACGCCGCCGATGGACCTTGTTTTGCGTAAAGGTGGCTGATGACAGGCCGTGTACTGGTAGTCGACGACATCCCCGCCAACCTGAAGCTGCTCGAAGCGCGGCTGTCGGCGGAATATTTCGACGTGGTGCTCGCCGAGACCGGGCGGCAGGCGCTCGCCATCCTCGAACGCGAACGCATCGATGTCGTGCTGCTCGACGTCATGATGCCGGGGCTCGACGGTTTCGAAGTCTGCCGCCGGATCAAGTCGTGCACGGCGACCATGCACATCCCCGTCATCATGGTGACGGCACTCGACCAGACCAACGACAAGGTGCAGGGTCTCGAAGCCGGCGCCGACGACTTCCTGACGAAGCCCGTCGACGAAGTGGCGTTGATGACGCGCATGAAGAACCTGATGCGCGTGAAGGCGCTCAACGACGAGATGGCGATGCGGGTGGCGAGCGGCGCGAGCCTCGGCCTGACGCTGCCGGATCTCCTCAAGCCGCCGAGCGGCGGGCGCGTGCTGGTGGTCGACGACGACCAGCGCATGGCGCACCGCATCACGCAGGCCTTGAAGAGCGAGCACGCGGTGGAAACCCAGCCGGACCTCGCGCAGGCGCTCGAGACACTCGGTACAGGGGCGTACGATCTGCTGCTCGTCAGCCTCGATCTCAAGTCGGGCGACGGCTTGCGGCTTTGCGGGCAACTGCGTGCGCAGCCGGCGACGCGGCACCTGCCGATCGTCGTCGTCGTCGACCCGGGCGAAGATGCGCGCCTGATGCGGGCGCTCGACATGGGCGTCAACGACTACGTGACGCGGCCCCTCGACCGTAACGAACTTCTCGCGCGCGTGCGCACGCAGCTGCGGCGCAAGCGTTATTCCGATCACCTGCGCGACGCGCTGGACGAAAGCCTCGAACTCGCCGTGACGGATACGCTGACCGGGCTCTTCAACCGGCGCTATCTCGAAGCACATCTCGCCGCGCATCTGGAAAAGGCGCTGGCGGCCGGACAGCCGCTGTCGCTGATGATCGCCGACATCGATCACTTCAAGGCCATCAACGACACCTGGGGCCACGACGCGGGCGACCTCGTGCTGCGCGAGGTGGCGGCCCGCATCCGACGCGACGTCCGGGCGGTCGACATCGCCTGCCGGCTCGGCGGCGAGGAATTCATCGTCGTGATGCCCGCGACAGACCAGGACACGGCCAACGGCATCGCCGAGCGCCTGCGGGATGCGGTGGCGCGCGACAGCTTCCCGGTGGCGGCCAATCTGCCGGTGACGGTGACGCTCAGCGTGGGGGTGGCGACGGCCCGCCCGGGCGATACGCCGCAAACACTGATGAAGCGCGCAGACAGTGCACTTTATGCGGCTAAAACACGGGGCCGCAACCAGGTGGTGCAGGCGGCTGCGTGAGGCCCAACGGGGCATACGGACGTTCCGCAAAGCTCCGTTTACGCCACTGATCCGCCTAATTATTTCCAAGGATTTGGGGTACCTAGCCTGCCCTCAAATCCTCGCCTCAGAGATAAGCTTCTTAATCTAACTTACTGGCTTCCAACGGCAAGTATTGCATTCGGATTCCGTATCTGCTTTGTTGAAAGAGACACAGGGGCCTTTAAGTCGAATGAGTGGGGAGTTGCTGGCACCGCCTTAAGCGTGCCCTATCGTTCAACTTAAATTACGCAATCTCACGGGGTTCAGGTCCGCCGCATCCCTGTCGCCGTGAGGTGTGGTCGTCCTTCGGCTGGGAGTGGCCTCCTCAAGTAAAGCCGATCGGGACGACCGAACGCCAGGTCTGGCCAACGCCCTCTTTGGCCGCGACTTGGTAGGCCGGTGTCCGTGACTGCTCGGACTTCTACCCCGCTGCCGATGCCAGTCACGGACCCGGCCGCTTCTCTCGAAGCGACACACGCGCATGACCGTGCTTCCCGCGACTTCACTGCAGCACAGTGGAGGTCACGGCTATGACTGTCGCGGCCAAGCGGCCACCTTACTTGATCTTGGTTTCCTTGAAATCGACGTGCTTCTTCGCGACCGGGTCGTACTTCTTGAACGACAGCTTCTCGGTCGCCGTGCGCGCGTTCTTCTTGGTGACGTAGAAGAACCCCGTGCCGGCCGTGCTCAGCAGCTTGATCTTCTGGGTAACGGACTTTGCCATGACGTGGAAACACCGATGGTAGGTATGTCGAGTTGCCGCGCACTCTATTCACCCGCCGCCTCTAGTCAAGGCCGCCGGCAGCCGTGATGAGGTCGCGGCGGAAGCTGCCCTGCCGACTATGGTAAAAAGGTACTGGCATTTCCGGGGCATGCAGCGCGCTTGCGGCCATGCGCTCGGCCAGATCCTCGAGGATCACGCGCGTGATGTTGGGCAGTTCCAGCGAGCGCGCCGACGACAGCGAGTGCCATTCGAGATCCGATAGCTCGCCGCTCAGCGTATCGACCTTGTGCGTGATGGCTTCGGCGGGCACGCAGAAGAAGCGCGTGTCGAAGCGGCGCGGGCGGCCCGGCGGCGTGATCGCGCGGGCAAAGAACGTGAGCTTTGCGAGTGCCGGCTGGAAGCCCTCGGCGAAGAAGTGCGCCCAGTCCGGCGCCTTCTCCGGCGCCTTGCCGGTGGTCGGCTTGCCGATGACGAGGCCCGCCTCCTCGAACGTCTCGCGCACGGCCGCGAGCGCCAGCGCGCGGGCGCGGATCTCGCTGGGCGTGCCCTTCATGTCGCCGAGGAGCTTCGCCTTCCCGTCGGCGGAAAGGTCGTCGGCCACAGGGACGATACGGTCGGCGGGGTCGACGCGACCGCCGGGAAATACGTAGCGGCCCGGCATGAAGACCATGTCGAGCCGGCGCCGGCCGAGCAAGACCTTGGGTTCGCCCGAGGACGTATCGACGATGATGAGCGTCGCGGCGTCGCGCGGCTTCAACGTCTTCTTCTTGAGCTCAGACTTGGGCGCGGTGGGTGGCGCGCTCTGCTGTTCCTCGGCCATGCGGCGTCCTGGTCTCTTCTGTTCGTCGTGAGGGTCTAGCGCTGCCGCCGCCGCCGTCAAGGTCGGCGGCCCGCGGCGGCTGATCCCGCTCAGCGCCTGCGGCGTCCGGGCCGCATGTTGAATCGTCGGCCCTGGGGAATGCGCGTACGGTTGCCGGCGACGCGCCGGCCCTCCGACAGCATCTCGAAGCGCAGGGCGCCCGCCGTCGGCACGGCCTCGATCAGCTTCACGCGCACGTCGTCGCCGAGGCGGTACGATTCGCCGGTGCGGTCGCCGATGAGCGCGTGCTGATCCTCGTGGTGGCGGTAGTAGTCGTTGCCGATGGTGGCGGCCGGGATGAATCCGTCAGCGCCCGTCTCGCGCAGGCGCACGAACAGACCGGAGCGCGTGACGCCGGACACGCGCGCATCGAATTCTGCGCCAACGCGCTCAGACAGAAAGGCCGCGACGAGCCGATCCATGGTTTCGCGCTCGGCCATCATGGCGCGGCGCTCGGCCTCGGAGATGGTCTGCGCGACTTCGGGGAGGCGCGCGGCTTCGGCCTCCGTGATGCCGCCCTCGCCCAGCCCCAGCGCCTTTACCAGCGATCGGTGCACGACGAGATCGGCGTAGCGGCGGATGGGCGAGGTGAAGTGCGCGTAGCGGCGCAGGTTGAGGCCGAAGTGGCCGAGGTTCTCGGCCGCATACACGGCTTGCGACTGGGAGCGCAGCACCACCTCGTTGACGAGATCGGACACCGGCAACGTTGCGGCGCGCGCCAGGATACGGTTGAAGTCGCCCGACTTCAGCGCGCCGTGGCCCGGGATCTTGAGGTCGAGGCTCTCCAGGAATTCGCGCAGAGCGTTGAGCTTCTCGCGCGAGGGCGCCTCGTGCACGCGATAGATCACGGGCGCCTTGCGGCCTTCGAGGGCTTCGGCTGCCGCCACGTTCGCCTGGATCATGAACTCCTCGATCAGGCGGTGGGCCTCGAGGCGCTGGGGCACGTAGATGCGCTCGATGCGGCCCGTGGCATCGAGCTTCACGCGGCGCTCGGGGATGTCTAGGTTCAAGGGTTCGCGCCGGTCGCGGGCGGCGGCGAGTGCGGCGTAGGCCGCCCACAGCGGCTTCAGCGCGCTGTCGAGCAAGGGCGCAGCACGCTCCGAGGCCTTGCCGTCAATGGCCGCCTGCGCCTCCTCGTAGGAGAGCTTGGCCGCCGATCGCATCATGGCGCGCAGGAACGTGTGGCTGCGCTTGGTGCCGCTCTTGTCGAAGACCATGCGGACAGCGAGGCACGGGCGATCCTCCTTCTCGCGCAGCGAGCACAGATCGTTGGAGATGCGCTCGGGCAGCATGGGGACGACGCGGTCGGGGAAATAGACCGAGTTGCCGCGCATCTGCGCCTCGTGGTCGAGCTTCGTGCCGGGACGCACGTAGTGGGCGACGTCGGCGATGGCGACGTGCACGACGAAGCCGCCGTCGTTCCCCGGATGGTCATCGGGCGCCGCATGTACCGCATCGTCGTGATCGCGCGCATCGACGGGATCGATGGTGAGCAATTCGAGATGGCGCAGGTCCGTGCGGCCTTCGAGCCGCGGCTCCTTCAGGCCTTCGACTTCCTTCAGGACGCGCTCGGGGAATTCGTCCGGCAGCCCGTGGGTATGGATGGCGATGAGGCTGATCTTGCGCTCGTCGTCGGGATTGCCGAGGCTTTCGACGATGCGGGCTTGCGGCACCGCAAAGCGGCCCGCGCGGGCAAGATCGTAGCGCACGAGATCGCCGTTCTTCGCGTCGCCCTCGTCGCCGGGCGCGATCGGCCACTCGCGCAGTTCCTTGCGGTCGATCGGGTCGATGACGCCGCCGCCCTTCTCGCGCGTCCGGAAGATGCCGAGGAGCCGCCGCTTCTCGCGCGGCAGGCGCTTGATCGGCTCGGCCTGGAACTGGATGCCGTGCGGGCCGGCGCCGTCGATGCGCGAGATGTGGGCGAGGACGCGATCGCCCTGCGAGATCGAGGCTTCGAGGCCCGTCACCTTCGCCGCGACGATGATGACGCGGGGGCGCGGGCCTTCTTCGGCGTCCCACACGGTCGGCTCGGCGATGAGATCGCCGTCGGCGTCGCGCCCCGTCACTTCGAGGACGGCCACCGGCGGCAGGCCGCCACGCTCCTTGAAGGATTTGCGATTGCCCGCGAGCAATCCCTCTTCGGTCATCTCGGACAGGATGCGCTTCAGCGCGATGCGGTCGGAGCCCTTGAGATCGAAGGCGCGCGCGATCTCGCGCTTGCCGGCCTTGGCGCCGGCCTTGCGCAGGAAGGCCAGGATCTCCTCCTTGGAGGGAAGGCCCGCCGCCTCGCCTTTCGCCTTGTGCCCCTGCCGCCGCGGCTCTTTCTTTTTCACTTCTGCATTCCTGCTCACGTTTCCGTGCAGTCCTGGCCGATGGCCCGCTTGCGCCTGTTGGTGTAGCATGTTGCTACCTCGCCTGCTGCGCCATTCATGCTGCGCGGCTCTCCTTGAAAAACTCGAGACACACTGCCATGCAATCCATTGGCCACACTCCTGTGGCGCGAGATGTGCGTCTGTGGGCGCTTTCGCTCGGAAATTTCGCGATCGGCACGGGGGTGATGGTCGTCTCCGGCCTGTTGCCGCCCATGTCGGCGGATCTGGGCCTGTCCTACGCGGCTCTGGGGCAGACGATCACGGCCTTCGCGGTGGCCGTCGCCTTCGGCGCGCCGCTTCTCGCGGGCCCCACCAGCCGTCTCGACCGCAGGCTCGTGCTGCAGATCGCGTTGGCCGTGTTCGTTGCGGGCAACGCGCTGTGTGCCCTCTCCGTCAGCTACGAGACCCTGCTGCTCGGCCGCGTGGTGGCGGGCCTCGGGGCCGCGCTGTTCACGCCGCATGCTTCCGTCGCGGCGTCCCTGCTGACGACGCCCCAGACGCGCGGGCGCGCCATGTCGCTCGTGTTTCTGGGCTTCACCGCGTCAACTGTGCTCGGCGTTCCGATCGGGACGGTGGCGGGCGACCTGCTCGGCTGGCGCGCGACGTTCTGGGCGATCGCGGGCCTTGCCTGCATCGCGTTGTTCGCCGTCAGAGTGTTGCTGCCGCACGACTTGCGTGCGCCCTCCATCGACACGCGCTCATGGTTCGCGGTGTTTTCCAACCGCACGATGACCACGCTCCTGCTCGTCACGGTGGCGCAGTCCGCCGGGCAATTCGTGCTGCTGTCCTACATCGCGCCAGCCCTCAAGGCCTCGATCGGCGCCTCGAGCTTCGTGCTCGGCACCATGTTCGCGATCTACGGGGCGTTGGGCGTCATCGGCAACATCGTCGCGGGCGCGATCATCGACACGCGTGGCGCCGCCTTCGTCATGAACATGATGATCGCGACCGTCGGAGCCGGACTTGCCCTGTTCCCGCTGAGCGGCCTCGGCCTCGCCGCCACGGTCGCGGTGATGGCGCTGTGGGGCTTCGGCTCGTTTGCGCTCAACAGCGCCCAGCAGGCCCGTCTCGTCGGTCGCAGCGCGGCGCTCGCTAGCGCGACGCTGCCGCTCAACTCGTCCGCGATCTATGTGGGGCAAGCGATCGGCGCGGGCGTCGGCGGGCTGCTCTTGAGCAGCGGCTGGCTTGGAGTGCTCGGCCCGTGCGGCGCGGTGCTGCTCGTCGTTGCGTTTGCGCTCTCGGTGGCCTCGGAGCGGTTCACAGGTTGATCTGGCGAGATCACTTCTGCGCTTCAAGGTCCCCGACAGCCGTGCTCGCGCACGGCTTCCGGGAACGCATTCAACACTACGCCTCAGGCGGCGTCGCGGTCGGTCTTGCCCTTCGACTTGGGGGCCGACTTCTTGGCGCCTGACTTCGCCTTGGCCTTCGCGGGCTTGGCGTCATCGCCATCGGCCGCGGCCTTGGCTTCCTTCTTCGGCTTGGCCTTGGCGCCGCGCTTGGGCTTCGACGGCCCCTTGGCGACGCGCTCGGCGATGAGCTGAACTGCCTCGTCCATGGTGAGCTGCGCGGGATCCTTCGACTTCGGCAGCGTGGCGTTGGTATCGCCATGCTTCACGTAGGGACCGTACTTCCCAGAAAGGACCTGCACCTTGCCGCCTTCGCTCGGGTGCTCGCCGAGTTCCTTCAGCACCGTCGGCGCGGCGCGCTGGAAGCGACCCTTGCCGCCGCCTGCCCGCTTTTCGGCGAGCAGCACCACGGCGTGGTTGAGACCGATCGTGAACACCTCCTCCGCCGCCGGCAGGTTCACGTACGTGCCATCGTGCAGAATGAAGGGCCCGAAGCGGCCGAGGTTGGCCACGATCGGCGTGTTCGTCTCGGGATGCATGCCCACCTGCCGCGGCAGGCTCAGGAGTTGCAGGGCGCGTTCGAGCGTCAGCGTGTTGGCGTCCACGCCGCGCGGCACCGACGAGCGCTTGGGTTTCTCGTCCTTGGTGCCTTCGCCCAACTGCACGTAGGGACCGAAGCGGCCCGTGCGCAGCGTGACCGGCAGGCCCGTCTCTGGATCGTGGCCGAGCAGCTTGCCTTCGGGTGTCGACGCTTCCGCCGGCCCATCGCCCGATTGCGAAAGCTGGCGCGTGTAGCGGCAATCGGGATAGCGCGAGCAGCCGATGAAGGCGCCGAACTTGCCGGAGATCTTGAGGCTCAGGCGGCCTTCTCCGCAGTTGGGGCACTGGCGCGGATCGCCACCCTCCGCCTTCACGGGGAAGATGTGGGGCCCGAGCATATCATTCAGCGCTTCGAGCACCTCGCTGACGCGCAGGTCCTTGATCTCGCCCACGGCCGCGGTGAAATCGCGCCAGAACTCGCGCAGCACCTCTTTCCACTCGAGCTTGCCGTCCGAGATGAGGTCGAGCTTCTCCTCGAGATCGGCCGTGAAATCGAATTCGACGTAGCGCTTGAAGAAGCTTTCGAGGAAGGCGATGACGAGGCGGCCCTTGTCCTCCGGGATCAGCCGCTTCTTCTCGGTGCGGACGTAGTCGCGCTCCTGCAGCACGGCGAGCGTGGAGGCGTAGGTCGAAGGCCGGCCGATGCCGAGCTCTTCCATGCGCTTGACGAGCGTCGCCTCGGAATAGCGCGGCGGCGGCTGGGTGAAGTGCTGCTCGGGCGAGATCGCCTTGTCGGTGACGCGGTCACCCTGGGCCAGGGCGGGGAGGCGGTTGCCGTCCTCGTCCTCCGAGTGGTCCTCCTTGCCCTTCTCGACGACGCGGACGCGATCGTCGCGGCCTTCCTCGTAGACGCGGAGGAAGCCGTCGAACTGCACGACGGAGCCCGAGGCGCGCATCGTATAGAGCTTGCCGTCGCGCCCCTTCACCTCGATGTCAGCGGTGGTCTGTTCCAGTTCCGCGCTCGCCATCTGGCTCGCCACGGTGCGCTTCCAGATCAGCTCATAGAGCCGCGCCTGGTCGCGCTCGAGGTATTGCGACACGTCCTGCGGACGGCGCGAAATATCGGTCGGGCGAACGGCCTCGTGGGCTTCCTGCGCGTTCTTCGCCTTGGTCTTGTACTCGCGGATGAAGGGGGCGACGTAGCGCTGGGAATATTCCCGCGCGATGAGGCCGCGGATGGCGCTGACGGCCTCGGGAATGATGGTGACGCCGTCGGTTCGCATGTAGGTGATGAGGCCCACCGTCTCGCCGCCGATGTCGACGCCCTCGTAGAGGCGCTGGGCGAGCTGCATGGTCTGCTTCGCCGAGAAGCCGAGCTTGCGCGACGCGTCCATCTGCAAGGTGGAGGTGGCGAACGGCGGATAGGGATTGCGCTTCACGCCCTTCTTGTCGACGGAGACGACCTTGAAGTCGCCCTTCTCGATGGCGGCCTTGATGGCGCTCGCGGTGGCCTCGTCCTTGAGGTCGAGCTTGTCGAGGCGCTTGCCGTCGATGGCAGTCAGGCGGGCGGCGAACTCTTCCTTCTTGCCCGTCTCCATCGTGGCTTCGATGGTCCAGTACTCATCGGTGCGGAACGCCTCGATCTCGGCTTCGCGGTCGCACACGAGGCGCAGGGCCACCGACTGCACACGGCCGGCCGAGCGGGCGCCCGGCAGCTTGCGCCAGAGCACGGGCGAGAGCGTGAAGCCCACGAGATAGTCCAGCGCCCGGCGGGCGAGATAGGCTTCTACCAGGGGTGAATCGATCTGGCGGGGCTGCTTGAAGGCGTCGAGCACCGACTGCTTGGTCACGGCATTGAAGGTGACGCGCTCGACGGGGACGCCCTTCTTGAGCGCCTTCTTCTCTTCCAGGATGCGCAGGATGTGCCAGGAGATGGCCTCGCCCTCGCGATCAGGGTCGGTGGCGAGGATCAGCTTGTCGGCCTTTTTGACCGCGTCCGAGATCTCCTTCATCACCTTGGCCGACTTGCCGTCGACGTCCCAGTGCATCTCGAAGTCTTTGTCGGGCTCGACGGAGCCGTCCTTCGAGGGCAGGTCGCTCACGTGCCCGAAGGAGGCGAGCACCTTGTAGCTCGAGCCGAGGTACTTGTTGATCGCCTTGGCCTTGGCCAGGGATTCGACGATAACGACGTTCATTCGCGCGTGCTTCCGTGCTGCCTCAAAGGGTGCCTTGAGAGGGCAACACCTATCCTGATGTGTCGGGTCTGGGATGCCGGTTCGGCGGCCAGAACATGGTTGATGAAGGTGGCGGTGTCAAACCAGGGCCGATCCACGAGCGGCCCCTTCCCTATATAGGAAGCCCGGAAAACTCTTGTGTTTCATTCGATTAAAATGCCGTCTCAACGTCAGCTCTGCCGTGGGTATTGCAGGTCCCTGGCGGCCCCGCGAGGAGCGCCCAGGCCGTCCCGGGGCCAATCAGAGCCGCAGGGACACCAGTTGCTGCCCGTGACGTTCGATACGGCCCGCAAGTGACAGTTCGATGAGGGCGATTTGGAGGGCACGGGCGGACAGGCCTGCCGCCCGGGCGAGGCTATCGAGATCGACGGGGGCGGGCCCCAGGGCCGCCAGCACGCGGTCGCGATCCTCCTCGCCCAGGGCGAGCCCGATCTGCGAGGGTGGGAGCGGCGTTTCGCGCACGTCTTGAGGCACAGCCGCGGATGGCTGTCGCAGCATCGGTGCCAGCACGGTGACGACGTCGG
>RXJK01000357.1 GCA_003963125.1 Hyphomicrobiales bacterium | reverse complement strand
CGCGACCAGCGCCTGCTCGAGACAATCGCGAAAGAGCCGGGACGGGTGCACGATCACAATTGTGCGCTGAGCTGGCTTGCCGCTCTCCGCCGCTCCATCGTGGGAGAAGGATTGCGAGGATCTTCCGGACATATCCGACCGCTCCACTCCCTCTCGCATGACCATACCGTTGAGCGACCCGAAAGGCGTATCCGTTTGCGCATGAGAACTCGTCATTCCTCGTCCACTCCAGGCCATGGCCGCGCCGACGCCGCCGTTGTCCGAAAATTGCTCGCGCAGATATTGCCCTCTCTAAACAAAGGAGAAAACCCGCCCACGAAGTTCCGCATGGCCCGAATTTATTTTAATCCATTAAAACAGAAACAGAAGATACCAAGGCCCATGGTTTCACACAGTATTCGACCTGCAGCGCACGGTGATGTGCTGGACTTCGCTGCGCCGCTATTCGACCAGCATCAGCATTCGGTGCCCAAGCCACTCCTGAGCGCTCCCGGAGGCGGCATCGGGCCCTCGGGAATGAGCACCAGGCGCGCACCCAGTGCGTTGACTTTTATCGTTCAATTCCCGTGCATTGCTGCGGAATGCTGCAACGCAAAAAGTAATCACGTTTTCGTGAGCGCAGTTCCTTGCCGCCAAGGTGCGGTTCCGCCTACCTCTTTGGGTTGCGCGCCAATGCCGAAAAGGACGAATTTCAATTTGCGATTGTTTTCGGGATTATCGCGTCCTCTGTCCGCCTACGATCCCTCGAACCATGAGCTTGCCCGTGCCCCTGTCCCGCGTGGCTCGAAGGCTGCGGCCTTTTTTCCTGGCGACCTACATTATTGGAAACCTCACTCCGGCTCGTGCTCTCGAGCCACTGATCCACGAGACCTTTGCGATGACCTCGCGCGCGCTCCCCGACGGTGCGTGGCGCGCCTATCCCGACCCCGCCATCTGGGGCTTCACGTTCTGGCCGGGCGGCGTTTGGCCAACAAGCTACGGCGACGGCACGCACTGGCTTGAGGGCAACCACGAGAGCCAGATCTACACCAGCGCCTTTCTCACCAGCATCGATCACCGGCGGATCTCATCCGATAAGCGCTACGATCCCTTCAGCGTGACCGACGCTGGCTTGCACATTCGCGCGGCGCCCCTCACGCGCGAGCAGCAGGCTCTCTACAAGGTCGGCGGACACCGCCGCTTCGGCTCCGGCATGCTGCGCTCGAAGGCGGCGTTCACCTACGGCCGCATCCGCATGCAGGCCCGCGTGCCCCAGGCGCAGGGCGCATGGTCGGCACTTTGGCTGCTGCCGCAGGACCACCAGTGGCCGCCGGAGATCGATGTCTTCGAGGCCATGCCTTGGGCGAATCACAAGGGCCAGATCCACATCGGCGTCATCGGCGCTCCAACGGACGGCCAGTTGCCCGCTCTCGAATGGCGAGACGTGAAAGCATCACCAGCCGAAGGCCTTCACGAATACGGCCTCGACTGGAGCGCCGATCGCATGGATTTCCTGTTCGACGGCGAGGTCATCCGCAGCCAGCCGACGCCGCCGTCCCTGCGCAACCGGCCCATGTACCTGCTCGTCACCTTGGCCGTCGGCGGCAAGTGGCCCTACAACGAGCTCGGCATCCAGCCGATCGACGGTACGAGCCCGGAGCGCCTCGAAACCGGCGCGACACGCATCGAGCCGGACTATCCGGCCGAGATGCTCATCCGCTCCATCCGCGTCGAACCGCTCCGATAGCACGCCTCGCAAGGTTCTCCGAAAGGCGTAGGGGGCGATGCCACAATGAGCGTTTGCTCGCGCCGCGCAATGGCACCTCCATGAACGCCGGATATCCCGGTGGCAACGCGGCGAGGATGCGCGTGACAGCTTTGGCGATCGTCGTTCCGACGTTGAACGAAGAAGACTACATCACCCCCTGCGTCACCGGCCTGCTGGAGCAGATGCCGCGCGACGCAAGGCTGTATGTGGCCGATGGCGGCAGCACGGACCGTACGGTGCCGATCGTTGCGGCGCTGGCGCGGACCGATCCTCGTGTTGTTCTCGTGCACAACCCGCGCCGCACGCAGGCCGCCGCTGTCAACCGGGTCGCGCGGATGTTGCCCGACACGCACGACATCCTCGTCCGGGTGGACGCCCACAGCACCTATCCGCCCGAATTCCTGTCGCACCTCGTGTCGAGCTATGAGCGCGAGCGCCCGGCAAGCGTCGTCGTCGCGTCGCGCACGGCCGGGCGCACATGCTTCCAGAAAGCCGTCGCGGCGGCTCTCAACAGCCGGCTCGGTAACGGCGGCGCCGCGCATCGCTCCTGCGCCAGCGTGTCGGGCCCCATCGACCACGGGCACCACGCTCTGTTCGATCTTGCCTTCTTCCGGCACATCGGCGGATACGACGAGCGCTTCCGCGCCAACGAGGATGCCGAACTTGACATGCGCATCACCTCGGCCCGCGGCCGCATCTGGCTGTGCGCGGAGGCGACGCGAACTTACTTTCCCCGCAAGACGCCGCGCGCGCTCGCCAAGCAGTTCTACCACTACGGCCGCGGCCGCTGGCTATCCGCGCAGAAGCACAACATCAGGCCGAGACTGCGCCAGCTCCTCCCCGTGCTCGCGACCCTCGCCAACGCCACGGCACTGCTGCTGGCACCCCTCTATCTGCCGTTGGCGCTCCTGCCGGCCCTTTACGTGAGCGCGTGTCTGGCCTCGGGCGCGCGTCTGGCGTTCGAAGCGCGCGAAACCTGTGTCCTGGCGAGCGGCCTCGCCGCCATCATCATGCACATGTCCTTCGGCGCGGGCTTCCTCGTGGCCTGGGGCCAGGGCCGGCCGATCGCCACCCCTGTGCGCCCGGCCAAGCCCGAGCCCGTCTCGCAAAACACGACAATCATCTGAAGGCGGAGGTCCACATGGACGTCGGGACATCACAGCTCGTTGCCATGCTCGCGCGGAGCCGATGGCTCATTCTTGCCTGCATCGTACTGGCGACAATCGTGGCGATCGGCGTCTCCCTGGTCGCGCCGCTGACTTACGAGTCGACGGCCGTGGTGCACGTGCAGCCGATGCAGTCGATCGGCGACAAGGGCGGCAACGAACCGCCCGGGCGCCAGGAACGCAGCCTGAATTCGGTGGCTTCGCTGGCCCGCAGCGACGAGGTCGTGCGCGCGGCGATCGCGGCCGTCGGTCCTGAGCGCCTTTACGCAAACGTCGACCGCCGCCGCCTCAGCGACCGCTTCATGGCGGCGCGCCACGAGGTCGCCCTGTATCTCGCACGCTACCTGCCGGACGAGGGGGACAAGGCCCGCCCCGCTCCCGCGCCGGAACCCCGCCAGGGCGACCCTGTCGAAAAGGCGCGCCAAGCCGCGCAGAAATCGCTGTCGATCTACGTCGAGCCGAAGACCGACCTGGTCATCGTGCGCTTCACCCACACGGATCGGGCGATGGCCGCCGAATTCGTCAACGCCGTCATCGATGCCCTCCGTGCCAAGGCCCGCGACCAGCACAATCGCGACGAGGTGGCCTCATTTCTCCAGGTCCAGAAGCGCGCCTACGACCAAGCCTATCAAGAGACGCTGGCCAAACTCGCAGACTTCTCCGTGAAGCATTCGATCTTCTCGGTCGATGCGCAGCGAAAGCTGCTGCTCGAACGCGAAAGCAGCATGTCGGGCGAGATCGAGAACACGTCCAACGCCATCGTCGAACGGGAGCATCAGATGGTGCGCCTGTCGCAGCAGATCGAGGGCGTCTTCCCGGTCGGGAAATATCCGCAGGTGCGCGAGCTCATCGATTCCATCAACAGCAGCACCGGAACGCCCGCAACCACGCCACGCCGGCAGCCGCGCTCCTTCGACGAGACGGCGGGCTCGACCGGCGCCCCCCTCCTCCTCGTGCGCGTCTACCAGGAAGCCATGCAGGGTCTCTTCAAGGCGCAGGCCGACATTGCCGGCCTGACGGCCCGCAAGCAGAAGCTCGGCGAGGATATCGAGAAGATCCGTACCGATCTGCGCGGTCTCGCCACGCAGGCGGCCACCTTCGAGCAGTTGCAGGTCCGCGCCAACCAGGCACGCGAAGCGGCCGAGCAATACGCCAACTACACCATCAAGGAGATGCTGCGCGCCGAAGCTTCACGTCAGGGCATCACGTTCCTCGACGTGGCGCAGGCCGCGACCATGCCGCGGGATCCGATCTTCCCCAACCCGATGGTCATCGTCCCGTTCGGCGCCCTTGCAGGCCTCGCCATCGGCATCTTCTTCGCCGTCTTCCGCGGCTTGGCGCGCGGCACGGAGTTGGCGCGCCCCATTATGACCGAGCGGGCGGACTGGGGCCGGCGCCTCGAAGGCGCGCGCGTCGATCTCATCCCGCATGTGTCGCGCGCGGCGCCGCCGAACGGAGCCGGCTGACATGCGCCTTCGCATCCTGTGGCTCGCACGCACCCTGCCCTTCCCGGCCGTGAGCGGCGACCGCACGTACGTGACCGGCTACCTGAAGGCCTTGGCGCCGCTCGCCGACATCACCTACATGGGGATCGGCAACAGCGACGCACAGGCCCTCGCCGATACGGCGCTGCCGCTGATCCGTTGGAAACCCGTCGACTGCCCCTTGCAGCCCGCGCCGCTGTCCCTGATGCGCAGCCGCCCTTATGTCTCTGCGCGCCATTCGCCCCGCGCCTTGGTCAATGCGGTACGGGGCGAGCTCGCAACCCGACACTACGACTGGCTCGTCCTCGATCAGTACGCGCTGGGATGGGTCCTCGAGGATCTCGGCGCGGCCGTGCGGGCTGCGGGAAGCCACGTGTTGTATTTCTCCCATAATCACGAGGCGGCACTCGCAGCCGATACCACGCGCGACTTCGCCGGCAGCGGCGCGAAGCGCCTGCTCCTCGCCCGCAATGCGCGCCTCATCGCAGCCATGGAGCGCAACCTGGTGCGGCGCGCGGACCTCGTCAGCGCCATCAGCGAGGATGATGCGCACGCGCTGTCAGCTCTAAGTGCCGCGCGACGCCCGATCGTCCTCGTCCCCGGCATCGATCTGGCGGCGCCAAAAGCTCCAAGAAGCCAGAAGATTGCATCACGCCGGCTCGTCGTCGTCGGTTCGTTCCATTGGGTGCCAAAGCAGATCAATCTCACGCGATTTCTCGCGGACGCCGACGCCGTGGCGCGGGCTCGTCACGCCGCGGTGGATATCATCGGAGAAGTGCCCGATGGCCTGCGCCGCACGCTGTCCACCCAATACCCTTGGGTGCGCTTCCTGGGCTTCGTCGCCGATCTCGACGCCACGCTGGCGCATTACCCGATGGCGCTCAATTTCGAGCAGACCGGCGGCGGCTTCAAGCTCAAGAACCTCACCTACATCGCAGCCGGCGTGCCCATCGCTGCCCTCGAGACGAGCCTGACGGGCGTGCCGCAGGCTCTCGCGGAGACGATGCTGGTTCGGCGCACGGCGGGGGAGCTCATGGCTGCCGCGCTCGATGCCCTTCAAACTCCCCAGGATCTCGCGCAGCGCGCCGGACGCGCCCTCGACCTCGTGCGGCAGATCTACAGTTGGGACCGGGGCGCGCATCTGCTGCTCGATCACATGCGCGAGACCCACCGTGCTACCGGACGCCAGGCGACATCACCCGCGCCCCTCTTGGCGCGCTCCGGCTGAGGAGGCGGCTTCGCCGCCACCGTGCCTCTGCGCGACACTCAGCTTGTGCCAGCCCGCGATCACCAGCATCCAAGCAACGATGGCACTGTCCTGCAAGTATCCACCGAGCAGCACGAACGTGAACGCGACCGGCCACGCCAGCAACGGCCCACGTCGCAGCACCGCGGTCCACAGGAACGCGCCGTACGCCGCGAACCCCACGACCCCGTATTCGTAGAGCACCTTCGCATAGGTCGGAGCGAACACCTCGTAGGGTCGTGACGCGTGAAACTCGGTCACCGTCCCCGGACCGCGGCCGAACAGAAGCGTCGTCACGTCTTTGCTCAGCGCCTGGCGCAGGAACTCGAAGATCGAGACGAAACGCGCGTAACCACTTGTTCCGACCGCGCCGACCTCGTCGATCCGGCCCGTCAGCGCGTCGAGATGCAGCGAGCTTCCCGCAACGAGCCCCACCACCACGAGCAGCGCCACCGCGATCAGGATCCCGCGCGCTGCATGCCGCGGCACGTGGAACGGCAGGAACAGGGCGAGCGTGATGAGCCCCGTGCCGGAATAAGTACCGAGCAGCCCGGCGCCGATCAGCAGAAGGCGCCAGGCACGTGCCCCCACCGCAAGCTCGGCGAGCAGGCAAATGGCGAGGAACTGGCTGAAGTACGAGGGCTCCGAGAAGAACACACCGTTGCTTTTGAAGACGGTCGCGTCCCAGGTGATGCCGTTGAGCTGGTTGTAGCCCTGCAGCGCGACCCCTGAGGGAATGTGGTAGTCGAGCCAGAAGGCCACATCCGGCCCCATCACGGCCTGCACCGCGAGCTGGGCGAGACCAACCACAGCCAACAGACCGCCCAGCGTACTCAGCAGCCGCAGCAGCGCGCGGTAATCCACAGCATCCCGCGCGAGACAAAGCGCCAGCGGCGCCTGCACGACGAGCAGCAGATACCACGACGCGGTCGAGAGCCGCGGTGAAGCCGAAATCGCGACGGATATGGCCGAGGTTGCGAAAAACAGCGCCCCAGCCATCGCCGTTTGCGGACAGATCCGCAGCTCGTCGCGCAGCAGAAGCCACAGCGCGACGAGGAGCAGAGCGACCAGCGAGAGCCCCACGCCGCCGTGCGTGCCGGGTATCGCGAACTTCTGGAAGACGATGGAGAAGATCAGCAGTCCCGCGCATGCCCGCGATGCGCCGGCCCGCTCGAGAGGTGCTGCAGATAGCGCAAGCGATGACGTCACCATGGCCTTTTTCTTCCGCTCGGCGAGACCGACAGTTCACCGGCCGATGATGCAGCGGACGGATGTCTGGCCGCAGTGCGCGTGCGGATATCAGGCCGCAGTCATGGGCGGCGGGTCGGTGACGAGATACCTCTTTTGGTCAGCGCCTGCGCCTTTCGAGCAGCACAAGCCAAGAGAAACGCGAGGCCCGTGAAATCCCCAGCGCTCTCCCCGCGACACTTTCCTCTTTTTGCAGCTCTGGGCTTTCGCGCAGCCCCTGTAGCCTCCGCGGCATGACTTTCGCCGCACGCCACGACAAGCCCACGCTCCGGGCCCGCACGCTCGCGCCTCGGGGCCGCAGCGGACGGCACCGCGCTCTTGCCTCCTGGTCCGGCGTCGAGACCGCGACGATCCTGGTCTTCGCCGTCATCTCGACGCCCGTGGTCGCGATCTTCGTCGGTCCCGAGCAACTCGGCAAAGCGGCCATCGCGCTGGGGCTGATCGGCATCGTCGAGATCATCTGCTGCACCGGCTGGCATGACGCGCTCGTACGCGCGCCGTCTTTGCACACCCGCCTCATCGACAGCGCCAACACCGTCATCTGCCTGGCGGCCACGGTCGCGATGCTGCTGCTGGCCGCTGCGTCGGCGCCGCTGGCCGCGGTCTTTCATGACGATGGCCTGCGCCCCTTGTTGATCGCCGCCGCGCTTGCCCTGCCGCTCAGCGCCGCGACCACGGTGCCGAGCGCAATCCTCGCCCGAAAACTCAGAGCGAAATCGATCTCGCTGCGCTGGGTGGTGCACCGTGCGGCGGCGCTGATCGTCACCCTCGGCTTGGCGATGGCCGGCGCCGGCGCCATGAGCATCGTCCTCGGCGCGCTCGCGGCAAATCTCGCGTCCGTGATGGTGCTGTTCTCTCTCCTCCGCCGCACCCCGCGCTTCATCTGGCGTTGGGCGATCCTGCGCAACGAACTGCGCCCCGTGCTGCGCTACGTGGGCGGCATCAGCGCCGAAACGCTTCTGTCCACCGGCATGATCAAGACCTTCAACATTCTCGTCGGCTGGCTCTATGGCGCGGTGGGAGCCGGCCTGTTCCAACTCAGCCAGCGGATCGTCGACGAGACGGCGACCGTGTTTCAGACGCTCATTGCGCGCTACGCCCTTGCGCATTTCGCCGAGCTTTCGCGCAACGGACGCGACCCGACAGCGACGCTGCTCGTCGGCACGACGCTGACGGCCTATATCGCACTCCCCGTGTTCGCGGCGCTCGCCGTCTGCGCCGACGACGTCGTGCATCTCGTTTTCGGCGAGGCCTGGAAGGGTGCCGCCGGCATGCTGCGCTTCTGCGCCATCGGATGGATGCTGGCGTTTCCAGTACAGCTCGCGATGCCGTTCGTGCGCGCGGCGGGCCGGCAGGCGCGCCTGACCCTCTATGCCGCCGCTTCGGCACTCATTGCGGTGGCCGCGCTCTTCGCGTTGCAGCCGCTCGGCCTGTCGAGCGTCGGAGCCGCCTGGGCCGCGCGGCATCTGCCGGCCATCCCCTTCGCGATGGTGACGACGTCGCTGCTTCTCGGTGT
>RXJK01000227.1:7434-8438 GCA_003963125.1 Hyphomicrobiales bacterium | reverse complement strand
GCCACGCCGTCGACGTAGTGCGCCTGGTTCAGGTAGCCGAAGTAGCTGCCCGCGTTGGCCGGATGCTTGTCCTTGTTCCAGAGCGGCGCGGCGTGCCGGAACTGCACCTTGGGGAACTTCTTCGCCGCGTCGACCACGAAGGGATCGAAATAGCCGAACGAGGTCGCGAAGATGAGGTTCGCGCCGTCGAGGTTGATCATGGACTCCATGGTCTTGGAGACCGCGACCGTCTCCGGCACGTTCTCCTCTTCGACCACCTTGACGCCTGCGACGCCTTTGAGCGCCTTGGCGGCAACCGCATGCGCCTGGTTCCAGCCGAAGTCGTCGCGCGGGCCCACGTAGACGATGCCGACCACCACTTCGCCGGCGGCGAACGCGCGGCCTGCGGGCAGGGCGCCGAGCGCCAGCGCAGAGGCCGATCCCTGCAGCAGGGTCCGGCGCGAAACCTTGAATGAGTTCATGAAATGCTCCCCAATGATCGACGCAAGCAAAGATCTTGGAGACGCACCGGCGCTCCTGGTGGCCAGGGAACCGGGCTCCGCGGTGGTCTCTGACCGACCTAAATCGCAAAGGTCGTGCCACGCAGCATCGCCGTCCGACGAAGGTCCGGGCATACATGTGCCCCGGACCGAATAGCGTCGTGTTTCAAGGGCTATGGCGCAATCGGCCCCACGCATGCCGCGCCAAGAGTGCAAAGCCCCTGGTCAAACCTTGAGCAGCGGTCCAAGCCGCCGCTCAATTCCTCGGCATTGCATGTGCGTACGTCGGATCGAGCCGGGCCCGCAGGAAATCGGAGGCGCGGATCGGCGGATACTTGGCCCGGCCGAGCGCTCCCGTCGCCGACGGAAGGGTGGCGAGCAGCGCATCGGGATTGGGATCGAGGAAGAAGGCGATGGAATACCTGTCGCGCGCATAGCGGTTCACCACGCGATGCGGTGTGGAAACGTACGTATCGTTCGACCAGCGCGTCAGGCTGTCCCCGATGTTGCAGATGAAGGCCTCCG
>RXJK01000227.1:0-7384 GCA_003963125.1 Hyphomicrobiales bacterium | reverse complement strand
GCGTGCGGATCTCGAGCCCGCCGACATCATCGGTCGCCAGCAGTGTGATGTTTCCATAGTCGGTATGTTCGCCTGCCCCGTACTGTCCCATCGCGAGCTTGTTCGGCATCGGCGGATAGTGCAGGAGCCGCAAGGTTGCCATCGGCCGGTCGAGCTTGTCGGCGAAATAGTCGACGGGCAGGCCGAGATCGATGCAGAACGCCTGGTGGATTACGCAGCCGAGCTTCCAGAGCGCCGCGTAGTAGTCGAGCATGGCATCGCGGAAGCCGACGATATCGGGCCACAGGTTGACGCCGCGGAACGGTTTGCTCGCCAGCACCTCCGGATCGTCCGCCGCGAGTTCGAGGCCGAAGTTGATTGCCTCCTTCAGATCCGCAGGCATACCCGGATCGAGCGTTTCACCGCCGAGGCGGATGTAGCCGCGATTGTGCCGCGACGTATGGATCGAGATCTTCTCCTTCTCGGCAGTCGGCAGGGCAAAGAAAGCGCGCGACATCTCGAAGGCGTTCTCGACCAGTGCGCGACTGATGCGATGGCCGATGGCGTAGAAGAAGCCGAGGTCCCGGCACACCTCGCCGATCTTCGCGGCAAGTTCCGATTTCTCGGCGCTCGTCCCATCATGCAGCACACCGATGTCGATCACCGGGATGATGGAGTTGTCGGGCGCTTGCATGGGCGTTCCCTGGACGTTCAAGAGCACCTTTGCTCAGGTGCGCTTCTCTTTTTGTGCGATTGCGAGGACTGGCTGAGGTGCGGGCAGCCTCGGCGAGCATGGTGCTGAAAGTCGCGGCATCGGCTCGGCGGCGGCATGACAAGGCCTGAACGCGGCCTCAACCCCGTTTCCGGCACGCGCACGAATTGCGAGAGGAAACGTCGGCCGGTTGATATCGCAGCATTGTCCTGGGCCCTTCTGCTCGCAGCGTGCAGATTGTGACGGAGCGCCGGCGATCAGACGATCACCACACGCAAACCTGCGAAAGCAAAAGGCGGACCACTCTCGAGGCCGATCTACGGCCCGAAACCTCTATGGCTCAGGTGACGTCTGAAGGTTCTGAACGCTGCGGCGCTAGCGGGCTTCGGCCATCTTGGTCGACATCACCGCGATCGTGCGCGAGTAGACTTCTGCCTTGTTCCATTCGCGCAGCACCTGGTAGTTCGCGGTGCCGGGCAGCCAGCTCTGTCCGCGCTGCCAGCCGTGCTGCTTGAGGAAGTTGGCCGTTGAGGCGAGCAAATCCGGCACGCTGTTCACGAGATCGCGGCGCCCGTCGCCGTCGTAGTCGACGCCATACTTCACGTAGGCGCTCGGCAGGAACTGCGTCTGGCCGATCTCGCCGGCCCACCCGCCCTTCATCTGCGCGGGCGTCATGTCGCCCCTCTCGATGATCTGCAGCGCGCCCACCAGTTCCTTCAGGAAGAACTCCGACCGGCGGCAGTCGTAGGCGAGCGTCGCCACCGACCGCACGATCGACTTGCTGCCGCCCTTGTCCGACCCGTAGTTCGTCTCGAGACCCCAAATGGAGATCACCACCGAGGCCGGGACGCCGAACTCCTTCTCCATGCGGTCGAGAACGGCGCGGTGCTTCTGCATCAGGCCTTGCCCTCGCCGGATCAAACCTGGCCCCGCGCGCCGCGCGTAGAATTCCTCGAAGCTCAGCTTGAACGATTTCTGGTTGCGGTCGAGGGAGATGACGTTGCTGTCGTAGGTGACGCCGTCGAGTGCGCGGGCAAGCGTGCGCTCGGAGATGCCGTATTGCCCCGCGCGCGCCTTGAAGCGGTTGAGCCAGGCCTGGAAGCCCGCGCCGTCGCGACCGCAGTCTTGCGCCTGCGCGAGCGTTGGCACCGACAGCGACGCCAGCGCAAGCATTGCGAGGCGGAAAAGCGTCGGTCGGCGGCATGCGAACTGCGTCATGGAATGTCCCTGCAGATGTCCCGGCCGCCTCTCCTACCACTGCCGGCGCGCGCTTGTCGCGAAGCACGTGGGACACAAAGAAAAGTCAAGAAAATCTTATATCTACCGACCTCCATCCGAATCACATATCGCCTTCGCCCCGGGCTTACCCACGTCAGAGGGGACAATGGCGCGCTTCCTCGCGGTGTCGAACAGAAAAGGCGGCGTCGGCAAGTCGACGACCGCGGTGATGCTGGCCCACGCGGCCGCCGCCTGGGGCAATCAGCGCGTGCTGGTGATGGATCTCGACACGCAGTGCAATGCGTCGCTGATGCTGGTGGGCGGTGAAGCTTTCGCCAAGGCGCGCCGCGCTGGCTTGACCATCGCCGATTACATTTACGACCGCTTCGACAACGTGGCCGATGACGAATCCGGCTACGTGCTCAACGGCGTCGGCGATGTCGCGCATGCCATGACCCGGCAGGGCCGCGTCTCGCTGCTCCCCGGCTCGCAGAAGCTCGAAGACATCCAGGGCGAGCTGTTCCTCAAGCAGTCGAAGAAGGACATCGACGCGGACGCCGTCGCCGTGCAAGTGCGCGGCCGCATGCGCCGCATGATGAAGCACTTCGGCATGGACTTCGATCTGGTGGTGCTCGATTGCCCGCCGGGGCTGTCCTTTGCGGCGCTCGCGGCACTCGATCTCGCCGATCTCGTGCTGGTGCCGTTCAGGCCCGATTTCGTCTCGCAGTTCGCGCTCGACCAGGTCGCCCAGCTCGTGGAGCGAGTCGAGACGCACGACGACTTGCAGGATATTCCCTTGGGCGAGCGCCGCTACGTCTGCCTCGCCAACACGCTCAAGGGCGCGGGCGAAGAGCGCATGCTGCTCGACCAGCTGGCACTCGATCACCCGTTGCTGAAGACGCGCATGCCGCTGCTCGACAGCATCGCGCGCGCTTTCGATTGGGACGAGCGCAAGAAGTCCATGGAACAGAAGTACCAGGATGCTATACCGTTCATGCGGGCGTTGCATGACGAAGTGTTCGCGGTGCCGCACATGAAACCGGAGTTGGAGCCGGCGGCGTGAGAACGCGCTGGCTGCGGGGGCGTCGCCCGGCGGGCGATCGAACGCGATGACGCGCAAGACCAAAGCGCTATCAGGAGCCTCCCAGGACGCGTACTTCCGGCGCGTCCTCAAGACCTATCCCGATCTTCCAGAAGACGCGCGCGAGCGCATCGTGCGCCAATTGCGCAGCGAGATTGCGCAGCTGCGCATTCGGACGACGGCCCGCGAAAGTGCCCTGGCCGCGCATGAAGACGCGCAGCGCGAACCGGCGGCGGTTGCGAAGGAGCCTGCTCCGGCCGCTGGGCCGGCTCTAGAAGCGTTTACCGCTTCAGCTCCCTCAGCACCGATCGAGCTGCCGCGCGCCGCGCCGTTCGATCCCTTCGCCATCAACGTGATCGTGGTGCTGCGCACAGAAGGCAAGGACGCGGCCCTCGAAGCTCTCAATGCCGTGGCAGACGCAGACAACCTACGCCTTCTCGCGCGCGAGCAGCGTTTGAGCGTGGACGAGGATCTGGTGACGCCCGAAGCCCTGAGCGCGGCCATCGTCGCCGCCGCCGAGCGCCGTATCGCCAATCGCCGCGCCGCCGCCGGCTGAGCCGCGTCAGTTCGCCTGCGCGGCGATCCCTTCCTGCAGCGACAGCACGTGCCCCGCGACGTAGAGCGAGCCGCAGATCAGGATGCGGATCGGGCCGTCCGTGCCAGCCTGTGCGATCCGGATCGCCTCCTCGATGCCACCCGACGGCTGCGCCGGTAAGCCGAGCGACGTGGCGATATCCGCGAGCGCCGCTGGATCGAAGGTCCCCTCGTGCGTGCCAGGGATCGGCACCGTCACCACGCGCCGCGTCAGCCCGCGGAAATGTTCGAGGAACCCGCGGGCGTCCTTCCGCCCCATCATCCCGACGATGACGGCAAGCGGCTTGGGCGCACGCTCTTCCAACGCACCGAGCGTCTGCGCGATCGCCGCGCCGCCTGCGATGTTGTGGCCGCCATCGAGCCAGAGCTCGCTGCCCGATGTCGTGAGCAGCCGCGTGAGAGGTCCGTTGTCGAGCCGCTGCATGCGCGCGGGCCACGTCACCTCCGTCAGGCCGCGCTCGATCGCCTGTTCGTTGACGCCCGAGACGGGCAGCCGTAGCGCAGCCGCAACCGCCGTACCCGCGTTGACGATCTGATGGCCGCCGATGAGCGCGGGCAGCGGCAGGTCGAGCAGCCGGTCTTCGTCCTGGTAGACGAGCCGCGTGCGCTGTTCGAAGGCTTCGAAGCCTTCGCCCCACACGACGAGCGGTGCGCCCACGCGCTGCGCCTCGGCGCGGATGGCCTCGAGCGCGTCCGGCGTCTGCAGCGCGATGATCCCAGGCACGCCGGCACGCAGGATGCCCGCCTTCTCGCGCGCGATCAGCGGAATGGTCTCTCCCAGCATGTCCGCGTGATCCATCGACACAGGCGTAATGACGCTCAGCGCGCGATGGCGCACGACATTGGTCGTATCGAGCCGCCCGCCGAGCCCGACTTCCAGCAGCACGACATCCGCGGGGATCTCGTGAAAGGCCAGGAACGCCGCGGCCGTGGTGATCTCGAAGAACGTGATCTCCGCACCGGCGTTCACGCGCGCCACGCGCTCCAGCACGTAGACGAGCTTGTCTTCCGCGATCGGCCGCGAGCGCCCGTCGGCCCCTGGCACCGAGATGCGCTCGGCAAAACGCACGAGATGCGGCGACGTATAGACATGCACGCGCTTGCCCGCGGCTTCCAGGATCGCCTTCAGGAAGGCGGTCGTGGAGCCCTTGCCGTTCGTACCGGCGATGATGATCGTGGGCGGCAACGCCGCATGCGGGCTGCCCAGCGTTTCGAGCAGGCGCTCGATGCGGCCGAGCGACAGGTCGATCCGCAGCGGATGCAGCGTCCGAAGTCCAGCCAAGAGCTCGTCGCTCGTGCGCATGCATTGGCTCTCTGATGCGATACCGGCTCGCGCCGGATGACGTGGCGAACGTCAGCGCGCTGCGCGTGAGACCGTCAGGTGCGCGGCGCGTCCCGGCGCGCAGGCAGATTGACCTTCGCCTTCTCGGCGTCGGTCGTCTTGGTGCGCGGCGTCTCGGCAGCGGCAGGCGCGTCGTCCTGCTCGGCGACGTCGGACGCGCGCGCCAGCTCCTCGATCGTGCGGCCGTCGACGTGGTTGCCGTTCATGTAGCCGCGATCGGAAGCCTTGCTGATCGCCGCGATGGGCTTCGCAGTGCCCTTCTCGGCGTTGACCGTGTGCGCGCCCATCGCACGGCACAGCTTCGACAGCGTCTCGCGCATCTTGTGGCGATGCACGACCATGTCGATCATGCCGTGCGCCAGGAGGTATTCGGCCTTCTGGAAACCTTCAGGCAGCTGCTCGCGGATGGTTTGCTGGATGACGCGCGGCCCCGCGAAGCAGATCAGCGCACCGGGCTCGGCGATATGCACGTCGCCCAGCATCGCGTAGGACGCGGTGACGCCGCCCGTCGTCGGATCCGTCAGCACGACGAGATAGGGCAGCCGCGCCTGGCGCAGGCGCTGCACGGCAATCGTCGTGCGCGGCATCTGCATCAGCGAGAGAATGCCTTCCTGCATGCGCGCGCCGCCGGAGGCCGCGAACAGGATGAAGGGCGTGCGCTTCTCGACCGCGTGCAGCATGCCCGTCACGACCGCTTCGCCCGCCGCCATGCCGAGCGAGCCAGCCATGAACCGGAAATCCTGCGCCGCTGCGGTGACGAGCTGCCCGTCGAGCCGACCTTCGCCGACCAGCACCGCGTCGTCGAGCTCGGTGTCGCTCTTGGCCGTCTTCAGGCGGTCACTGTAGCGTTTGCCGTCACGGAACTTCAGCGGGTCCTGCGGCACCTCCTTGACGGACACCTTCTCGTAGACGCCATCGTCGAAGAGGCTCGCGAGCCGCTTCTGCGCATCCATGCGCATATGATAGTTCGAGCCGGGGATGACGAACTGGTTCGCCTCCAGGTCCTTGTAGAAGACCATCTGCCCGCTGTCGGGGCATTTCACCCACAGGTTCTCGGGCACCTCACGCTTGGTGGTGAGGAGGCTTCTGATCTTGGGGCGGACGACGTTATTGATCCAGTTCACGCCGGAATGCTCCTTGAGTGCACGCGCAACGACGCTCCGGCATTATCGCGCGAATTACCGTCTCTGGCGTTAAAGTCCGTAACACGAGAGGATGGGGCGCCGGGCCGCCATCCGCAGGGGCATGTGGGCCCCTATCTAGCGCGGACCCAGGGGCTGCGACAGGTTTCTCACCAGATCTAGAACTGCGGCAACCGTATTTCCAGTCGCTTCGTTACCGGGACCCAGGCTGGAGCGAATGGCGTTCACCAACGCCGAGCCGACAACGACGCCATCCGCGCCCGCGGCGATGGCTTTGGCCTGGGCCGGCGTGGTCACACCGAACCCAACAACAACCGGTAGTTGCGTCTTCTTCTTGATCCGAGCAACCTGGGCGTGAACTGCGTTGGCGTCCGGCGCCGCCGTGCCCGTCACGCCTGTGATCGACACGTAGTAGACGAAGCCGGACGTATTCTGCAGCACCGTCGGCAGGCGGGCGTCGTCCGTCGTCGGCGTGGCAAGCCGGATAAAATTCAGGCCGCGCTGGACGGCGGGCAGGCACAACTCGTCGTCGGCCTCGGGCGGGCAATCGACGATGATCAGGCCATCGACGCCGGCCGAGACCACGTCGTCGAGAAACGCTTCCACCGGATACACGTAGATGGGGTTGTAGTACCCCATCAGGATCACCGGCGTGTCCTTGTCCTTCGCGCGCAGCGAGCGCACGAGCGCCAGCGTCTTCTTCATCGTCTGGCCGGCCTTGAGCGCACGCACGCCCGCGGCCTGCACTGCCGGGCCGTCAGCCATGGGATCGGAGAACGGCATGCCGAGTTCGATCACGTCGGCGCCGGCGTCGGCGAGACCCAGCAGGATGCGCTCGCACGTCCCGTAGTCGGGATCGCCCGCTGTGATGAACGTGACGAGCGCCTTCCGCCCCTTGGTCTTCAGCTCGGCGAAGCGCCGGTCGATGCGGGAAGTCATTCAGATATTCATCCCAAGGTGCTTGGCTACGGTGAAGATATCCTTGTCGCCGCGGCCGCAGAGATTCATGACGAGGATATTGTCGCGCGGCAGCGTCGGCGCGAGCTTCTCCACGTACGCGAGCGCATGCGAAGGCTCGAGCGCCGGGATGATGCCTTCGAGCCGCGTGCAGAGCTGGAAGGCTGCGAGCGCCTCCTTATCCGTGATGGCGACGTACTTCACGCGCCCCGTGTCCTTGAGCCAGGAATGCTCGGGGCCGACGCCGGGATAATCGAGCCCCGCCGAGATGGAATGCCCGTCCAGGATCTGCCCGTCGCTATCTTGCAGAAGATACGTGCGGTTGCCGTGCAGCACGCCGGGCCGTCCGCCCGTCATCG
>RXJK01000070.1:6479-14834 GCA_003963125.1 Hyphomicrobiales bacterium | reverse complement strand
CGGGGCGTTCGCTCCCGCGTAACGACAAGGAGGAAGCGGATGGAGCTTGGGATCGTCGGCCTCGGCCGCATGTGCGGCAACATCGCCCGCAGGCTGATGCGGAGCGGGCATGCCTGCGTGGTCTACGACAAGGATCCGGCACCGGGAGCGGCCCTTGCGGGCGAAGGCGCGCGGTCGGTGGCCAACCTCGCCGACCTCGTCAGCGCGCTTGCGGCACCACGGGCGATCTGGCTCATGCTGCCGGCGGGCGCTATCACGCAGGCTGCGATCGACACGCTCAGCCCTCTTCTCCAGCCGGGCGACACGCTGATCGACGGCGGCAACAGCTATTGGAAGGACGACATCACGCGGGCGGCCGCGTTTGCCCCGAAGGGCGTTGCCTACCTCGACGTCGGCACCTCGGGCGGCGTGTGGGGTCTCGAGCGCGGCTATTGCCTGATGATCGGCGGGGAAGCGCACGCCGTGCGGCGGCTGGAGCCGATCTTCGCCGCGCTGGCGCCGGGCGCGGGAGACATTCCGCGGACGCCGGGACGCAGCGGGCCGCACGGGTCCAGCGAGCGCGGCTACCTGCACGCAGGCGGACCGGGGGCCGGGCATTTCGTCAAGATGGTCCACAACGGCATCGAGTACGGCATGATGCAGGCGGTGGCCGAGGGCTTCGACATCCTGAAGAATGCGGGGAGCGAGGAACTGCCCAAGGATCTGAGGCTCGATCTCGACGTCGCCGAAGTCGCCGAGGTGTGGCGGCGCGGCAGTGTCATCACCTCGTGGCTGCTCGATCTGACGGCGCAGGCGCTGGCCCAGGAGCCCGGGCTCGAAAGCTACTCGGGCGTCGTTGCCGACAGCGGCGAAGGCCGCTGGTGCGTGGAAGCCGCCGTCGCGGAGGCCGTGCCGGCGCCCGTCCTGACCACGGCGCTCTACGCCCGCTTCCGGTCGCGCCGCAATCCCGTGTTCGCCGACAAGATCCTCTCCGCCATGCGCAAGGGCTTCGGCGGGCATATCGAGACACCAGCCGGAAAGAGCGCGACATGACCGGCCCGAAGCCGACACCGATCATCGTGCTGATGGGTGTTGCCGGATGCGGCAAGAGCACGATCGGTCAAGCGCTGTCGGACGCGCTGGGCTGGCCGTTCCGAGACGCCGACACGTTTCATCCCGCAGCCAACGTCGCCAAGATGTCGAGCGGGCAGCCGCTCACCGATGCCGACCGGGCGCCGTGGCTCGCGGCCATCGCCGCCTGGATCGATGCGCGGCAGGCGTCGGGCGAACCGGCCATCGTGTCGTGCTCGGCGCTCAAGAAGCGCTACCGCGATGTGATCGTCGGCGGGCGCCACGGCGTGCATCTCGTACACCTCGCCGGCGGCCTCGGCGTGATCCAGGCGCGCATGGCCGCGCGGCAGCATCACTTCATGCCGCTGTCGCTGCTCAAAAGCCAGTTCGAGACGCTGGAGCCGCCAGCGCCCGAGGAGCATGCGGCGATCGTCGACGTTTCCAGGACGCCACAGGCGATCGTCGCGGAAATCCTCGCGGATCTCGGCCTCGAAGGGGCCGCGCGCTGATGGCCAAGAGCGCCGAACGCAGCACCTTCGCGGCCTTCCTCGCCGAGGAGCTGCAGCCCCTGGGGCCCGTCGAGGCGCGCCGCATGTTTTCGGGCGCGGGCCTCTTCTGCGATGGCCTGATGTTCGCGATCATCGTTGCGGATGTCCTGTACCTGAAGGCCGACGACGAGAGCCGCGGCCGGTTCGAGGCGGAGGGCGCGCCGCCGTTCCAATATCCGGCCAAGGGCGGCCGCGTGTCGCTCAACTACTGGCGCGCGCCGGAGCGGCTGCTGGACGATCCGGAGGAGCTGATCGCCTGGTCACGGGCGGCCCTTGCGGTGGCCCGCCGCAAAGCGGCCAGCAAGGTTAAGACGCGATCCCTACGACCGGCCAAGGGCGCCAAGAGCGCCAAGCCTGTCAAAACCAAGGGAAAGTCCGCCGGAGGCCCCCGCGCCCGGTAAGGCTAAATTGCACGATGTGAAGACGCTGCCGTCGTTTTGCCCTTGTTACGTTGGAAACGGGTGACAGTCGGGCCGGGCGGGGAAGAGCCGGGCCGACGGGGTGACAGCGTACACGAGGGGACATCATGTACTCGGAAGCCGGAATTGGCTTGGCGCATGCCGATCGCAGCATCGCGCAGGCCGAGAGCAACCTGAAACAGCTCAACACGCTCCTGCCGCAACTCGCCCAGCGCGGCTACGAAACGCGCGAGATCGAGAGCCACATGACGGCTCTCGGCGAGATCCTCGACAATCTCCGCAGCCAGCGCTGGCAGATCGAGGGCATCCTCGGCCAGCCGTGAGCGCAGGGCGCCTCAGCGAGGCGCCCGGCTTGCCCGGATTACGAGGGCGGCCGCCACCTGCGCGCACGCCGCCAGGGCGAAGGCGATCGTGTAGTCGCCGGCGGCATCGCGCAGCAGGCCGAAGATGGCCGGAGCACAGGCGAACACGGCCTGATTGATGGCCGTAACCAGCGCGACCACCGTCGGAACGTCCTGCGGCTCGAATTCCTGCTGCGCGATGAGCGGCGGCAGCGAGATCAGGTTGCCGACGCCGAGCCCGAACAGGATGCATCCGAGGCCAACCGGCACGGGCTGCGAGGCCAGCACGAGCAGCAGCACGCCCGCGGCCTGCGGCACAAAATTGGCACTGGCGGCGTGACGCCGAATGCGGTCGCCGAGCGTCCAGGCCAGAAGCGTGCGGCCGACGACGGCACTCGCGGCCGTTGCACTCAACGCCAGCGCCGCGCCGGCATCGCCGAAGACGGGTCCCAAGCGCGCGACCAGATGCGCGAAGAGGCCGACCTGGGCGAACAGGCCGAGGGCAAAGGCGCCCGAGAGCGAGACGAAGCGGCGGTCTCGCAGCAGATCGCGACGCGCCAACTGATTGCGGCTTGGGGCTCGATCGCCTTCACGGATCGTCTCGGGCCGGAGCGGCCGCGCACGTACAAAGCGGAAGACGAGCGGGCAGAGGATCGCGACCATCACGGCCGCCAGGATCGCAGCGGCGTTTGCGATGCCGAAGGCCGAGGCCAGCGCAGCCCAGGCCGGCGGGAAGATCACGCCGCCCACGCTCGCTCCGTTGAATGCCAGGCTCAGGGCTTTCGCCCGGTTCTTGTCGAACCAGGGCGAGACGATCGCGTTGATGGCCGCACCGCTCGTTGCGGCCCAGCCGGCGCTGCTCAGCGGTACGGCGAGGAAAAGCTGCCACGTCGCTTGCGCATTGGCCCAGGCGACGGCGCCGAGTGCCGCGAGACCAACTCCCGCCAACGTCACATTTGTGAGCCCCAACCTGCGGTGCGCCTCGGGCAGATAGACCACCATCCCCGCGCTCAGAAGGAAATGCAGCGAGATAGCCGAGGAAATCGTGGCGATCGGCCAGCCCCGGGCCTTATGCAGGGCCTGCAACAGGATGGAGGGGCCGTAGAAGCCGATGCCCCAGGCGAAGGCCGCCAGGACGAACGCAACCCCGACGATGCTCCAGGCGAACGGCGCGGCTGTCTCGGCTTCGGCACGCGGCGATGTCATGACGCTCCCTTCGAAGACCACGGCGTGACATAGGCCAGCGCGTCGCTTTAGGCTCGCCGGAAACGGATCCTGTCCCCGAGACGTCCAGATGCTCGATCCAGTCGAATGCGAACGCGCGCGCGTGGGCCGCGACGCCCGCTACGACGGCCGCTTCTTCACGGGCGTGCGCACGACCGGCATCTATTGCCGGCCGGTTTGCCCGGTCAGGCCGGCCCTCGGGCGCAATGTCGAATTCTTCCCCTGTGCGGCGGCGGCCGAGAACGCCGGCTACCGCCCGTGCCTGCGATGCCGGCCCGAAACGGCGCCGTTTTCCGCGGCCTGGAACGGCTCCCGCACGACCGTCGCCCGCGCCTTACGGCTCATCGAAGACGGTGCGCTCGATGAAGGAACCGTACCGGCGCTCGCGGCGCGGCTCGGGATCGGGGCCCGGCACCTGAGCCGGCTGTTCCTGAAGCACCTTGCCGCCCGGCCGACGCAGGTTGCCAAGACGGTGCGCGTCCAGCGTGCCAAGCGGCTCATCGACGGGACCGACCTGCCGCTGGCCGACATCGCCTTTCGTGCGGGCTTTCGCAGTCTCCGGCGGTTCAACGCGGTGTTCGCGGAGACCTATGGCCGGACACCGAGCGACATGCGGCGGCCGCTCAGCCGGCGGCAGTCCGGCGACTAGGCCACCGGCTCGCCGGGCGCGTAGGCCTTGATGGCGAGGGCGTGGATTCCGCCCTTCATCTCGAGGGCGAGCGTCTCGTTGACGAGGCGGTGCCGGGCGACGCGGTTGAGGCCGGCGAACTTCGGTGAGACCACGAGCACGCGGAAATGGCTCTCGCCGGAGCCGGGCGACCCATGATGGCCGGCGTGCAGGTGGGACTCGTTGACGACATCGAGCCGGATCGGCTCCAGCGCGTCGATGAGCTTCTCGCGGATCGTCGCCTGCATCGTCATGGGGGCATCCTCATTAGCTCTTTTTCTGCAGGACCTCGAACGCCTTTTCTCAGTTAGCTTCGAGGAGGCGCCAAGTGCTTGGTGATTGTCTGACAAGGGAGCCCGCGGGAGCCAGGGGCTGCGGCAACGCGCACGAAAGCCCCCTCACCCTGTCCCTCTCCCGCAAGGGGAGAGGGGACGCTGGAATCTTGCGCGACCGGCTCCCTCTCCCCCTGGGGAGAGGGCTGGGGTGAGGGGGCCCAAATGCGGGCGAGCCGCCGCTCCGCGGCCTCGCATGTTTCAGGTTCTGCAAGGATTTGCTCCTTGGACAATCCCGTGGAGCGAAACTCGGGTGCGTGCGCCTGCAAACTTCTCCAGACGGACCGTCGGTGCATCGTGCATTCCTAGCACGAACGCAAACGGGCGGCGAGGCGATGGCCTGCCACCCGTCCTGATCGCTCGTAGGATTGCCAGCCGCAAGCTCAGGCGTTGGCCTGGGCTTCCTTCATGGCGGCGGCGCGGGCCTTGTCCTCGGCGCCCTTCACGGCCGGGTCGCGGTCGACCAGCTCGATGACGGCGCGCGGCGCGCTATCGCCGTAGCGGAAGCCAGCCTTGAGCACGCGGGTGTAGCCGCCGTTGCGCTCCTTGTAGCGCGGGGCCAGAACCTCGAAGAGCTTCTTGACCATCGCCTCGTCGCCGATGCGCGAGATGGCGAGGCGGCGCGAGTTGGCATCGCCGCGCTTGGCGAGCGTGATGTACTTGTCCATCACCCGCTTCAGGTCTTTCGCCTTCGGCAGCGTGGTGACGATCTGCTCATGCTTGATGAGCGAGGCGGCCATGTTCGAGAACATCGCCTGACGGTGACTGCTGTCGCGGCCGAGACGCCGGCCAAGCTTCCTGTGTCGCATATCTAAACTACCCTTAGGTTATTTGGCGGGGAGGTTCTATGGCCTGCACCTCGCGTTACTTAGTTGCGCGTGGCGACTCCCCTGCGGGGAGCCGGCCGCCACGCGCGGCTGGTTGCGCGTGATGCCCCCTTTGCGGGGTGCTTGCCGCCACGCGCGGCGGTTTTACTTGCGCACGGCGACTCCCCTTGCGGGGAGCCGGCCGCCGTGCGCGGCATTGGGTAGGGCGAGCTATTCGCTATTCCCTACTCCCAATTCCCTCTCTCAGTACTGGTCCTCGAAGCGCTTGGCCAGATCTTCGATGTTGTCCGGCGGCCAGTTCGGGACTTCCATGCCGAGGTGCAGGCCCATGGAGGCCAGCACTTCCTTGATCTCGTTAAGCGACTTGCGGCCGAAGTTCGGCGTGCGCAGCATCTCGGCTTCGGTCTTCTGGATGAGGTCGCCGATGTAGACGATGTTGTCGTTCTTCAGGCAGTTGGCCGAGCGCACGGACAGCTCCAGCTCGTCCACCTTCTTGAGGAGCGCGGCGTTGAAGGCGAGTTCGGGATGCTTCGCGCTCTCTTCGACGGCCTTCTTGGGCTCCTCGAAGTTGATGAAGACAGCCAGCTGATCCTGCAGGATGCGGGCGGCCAGAGCCGTCGCGTCCTCGGCCGACACCGACCCGTCCGTCTCGACGGTCATGGTCAGCTTGTCGTAGTTGAGGATCTGGCCCTCTCGGGTGTTCTCGACCTTGTAGGAGACCTTCTTGACGGGGCTGTAGAGGCTGTCGACCGGGATCAGGCCGATGGGCGCATCGTCGGGACGGTTGCGCTCGGCGGGCACGAAGCCCTTGCCCATCGTCGCCGTGAACTCCATGCGGATCGAGGCGCCCTGGTCGAGCGTGCAGATCACGTGGTCGGGATTGAGGATCTCGACCTCGGACGAGGCCTCGATGTCGCCGGCCTTCACGGGGCCGGGGCCCTCCTTCTTGAGGACCATGCGCTTCACGCCCTCGGAGTGCACGCGGAGTGCGATCTCCTTGATGTTGAGGACGATGTTGGTCACGTCCTCGCGCACGCCCGGGATCGAGGAGAACTCGTGCAGCACGCCGTCGATGTGGACGGTCGTGATGGCCGCGCCCTGCAGCGAGGACAGGAGCACGCGGCGCAGCGCGTTGCCGAGCGTCATGCCGAAGCCGCGCTCGAGCGGCTCGGCGACCAGCGTCGCGACCTTGTTGCGGTTGCGGCCCGGGGTCACCTCGAGCTTGTTGGGCTTGATGAGGTCTTGCCAGTTCTTCTGAAGTACGGCTGTGGTCGCCATCGTCGGCCTCTCTACATCGGACTTGAGCCTCACTCACCCGGGGGAAGGTGGGAGGCCGTCACTCTTCGAATTTCACGTCGTGCCGCATGTCGCCCCACACCCAGGCACGCGGCGCGACCGAAGCGCGCCAGCGTCGGGGCGTGAGCGATGCGTCAGACGCGGCGGCGCTTGCGCGGACGGCAGCCGTTGTGCGGGATCGGCGTCACGTCGCGGATGGACGTGATCTGGAAGCCGATCGCCTGCAGGGCGCGCAGGGCGCTCTCGCGGCCCGAGCCGGGGCCCAGCACCTCAACGTCGAGGTGCTTCATGCCGTGCTCCATGGCCTTCTTGCCGGCGTCTTCCGCCGCGACCTGGGCCGCGTAGGGCGTCGACTTGCGCGAGCCCTTGAAGCCCATCGTGCCCGACGACGACCAGGCAATCGTGTTGCCCTGTGCGTCGGTGATGGTGATCATGGTGTTGTTGAACGTCGCGCTGACGTGCGCCACGCCCGAGGTGATGTTCTTGCGCTCGCGCTTGCGGGGTTTGCCGCGTTGGGCGGCTGCAGCTTCCTTGGCCATATGACGAACAGTGCTCCAGACGGATCGGGGGAGCGAGCTTCGCCCGCGGCAGCTTCTGCCGCGGTGCGGGCCCGCCGGAAATCAGGTCTTCTTCTTGCCGGCGATCGGCTTCGCGGGGCCCTTGCGGGTGCGCGCGTTGGTATGCGTGCGCTGGCCGCGGACCGGAAGACCGCGACGGTGGCGCAGGCCGCGGTAGCAGGCCAGATCCATCAAGCGCTTGATATTCATCGCCACTTCGCGGCGCAGGTCGCCTTCGACGACGTAGTCGCGGTCGATGGCCTCGCGGATCTGAAGCACTTCGGCGTCGGTCAGCTGGTTCACACGACGCGCGGCCGGGATGCCGACCTTGGTGCAGATGTCCTTCGCGAACTTCGGTCCAATGCCATGAATATACTGAAGCGCAATCTCCACGCGCTTCTGGGTCGGTATGTTCACGCCTGCAATGCGGGCCACTGGGATCTCCCAAACTCTCGGCAGCTTCGATGGTGGTGGCAGACCGGTCGCCGTCCCGGGCCTGCGCGTCCTGTCACGCTCTCAGAAACACAAGCAAATCGGCCTCCGGCGTCTCGATGGCGCCAGACCGATGGTCGTGTTGCGTGGCGAAAAGTGAGCGGTCAATAGCCCAACTTGCACGTCGCCGTCAACAGGGTCTGTGACGATAAGCCTCACTTGGTCTCGTCCAGAACCTTGAAGATCGCCTTCGACACATCCGCGATATCGGCCATGCCGTCCAGCGAGCGCAGGGTGCCCTTGCAGAAATAATAACCAAGAAGGGGCGAGGTCTCGCGGTAGTAGACCATCAGCCGGTTGGTGACTGTTTCCGCGTTGTCGTCGGGGCGGCGCGTGAACTTCGTTCCGCCGCAGGTGTCGCAAACGCCATCGTTCTTGGGACGCTTGAAAGTGTCGTGGTAGCCCGCCCCGCAGGTGGCGCAGGTGAAGCGGCCGGTGATCCGGTCCACCAGCTTCTTGTCGTCGACCTTGAGTTCGACGACGACGTTCAGCTTGCGCTTCTTCGCGGCCAGCACTTCGTCGAGGGCCGTCGCCTGCTGGAGGGTGCGGGGGAAGCCGTCGAAGATCACGCCGTTGTTGCAGTCCGGAGCGTCGAGCCGGTC
>RXJK01000070.1:0-6407 GCA_003963125.1 Hyphomicrobiales bacterium | reverse complement strand
CGGCGATCTCTTTCGCCTGGGTTCCCTTGCCCGCCCCTGGTGGCCCCAGCAGGATCAGGTTCTTCATCGCCTTGTCGCGCCCCTCAGCTTGGCCTTCTTGATCAGGCCTTCATATTGGTGGGCCAGCAGGTGGCTGTGCACCTGGGCCACGGTATCCATGGTCACGCTAACCGCGATCAGCACGGACGTCCCGCCAAAATAGAACGGGACCTTGGCCATGGATATCAGCAATTCGGGGAGCACGCAGACGATGGCCAGGTAAATGGCGCCGATCACCGTGATGCGGGTCAGGACGTAGTCGATGTATTCAGCGGTCTTGGCGCCGGGACGGATGCCCGGCAGGAAGCCGCCGTACTTGCGCAGGTTGTCCGCCGTCTCCTGGGGATTGAAGACGATCGCCGTGTAGAAGAAGGCGAAGAACACGATCAGGGCGACGTAGGTCAGCAAGTAAAGCGGCTGGCCCCGGCCGAGGGAGGCGACGATGGCGTTGAGCCAGTCTGGCCCCTGGCCGGCGCTGAACTGGGCGATGGTGATCGGCAGCAGCAGGAGCGACGAAGCAAAGATCGGCGGGATGACGCCCGACGAGTTGAGCTTCAAGGGCAGATGCGAGGCCTCGCCCTGCATCATGCGGTTGCCCATCTGGCGCTTGGGATACTGGATCAGCAGACGACGCTGGGCGCGCTCGATGAAGACGATGCCGGCGACGACGGCAAGCATCAGGAGCAGGAGGCCGATTAGGACCGGCCAGGCGATGGCGCCCGTGCGGCCCAGTTCCAAGAGACCGACGAGGGCCTGCGGAATGCCCGCCACGATGCCCGCCATGATGATGAGCGACGTGCCGTTACCGACGCCGCGCGCGGTGATCTGCTCGCCCAGCCACATCAGGAACATGGTGCCGCCGACCAGCGTCACGACGGTCGAGATGCGGAAGAAGATGCCGGGATCGAGGACGACCTGGGTGGCGCCATTGCGCGAGCCTTCGAGGCCGAAGGCGATGCCGTAAGCCTGGAAGGCCGCGAGGGCCACCGTGAGGTAGCGCGTGTACTGGTTGATCTGCTTGCGGCCCTGCTCGCCTTCCTTCTTCAGCGTCTCGAGCGAAGGTACGACGCTCGTCATCAGCTGCATGATGATGGAGGCGGAGATGTAGGGCATGATGTTGAGCGCGAAGATCGCCATGCGCTCGACGGCGCCGCCGGCCAGCATGTTGAACATGCCGAGCATGCCGGAGGAGTTGTTCTTGAAGGTCGCGGCGAAGGCGACGGGGTCGATGCCCGGGATCGGGATGTAGGTGCCGAGGCGATAGACGAGTAGGGCGCCCAGCGTGAACCAGAGCCGGCGCTTCAGTTCCTCGGCCTTGGAGAAGGCGCCGAAGTTCAGATTGGCTGCAAGTTGTTCGGCGGCTGAAACCATTCTCGTCTCCTCCAGGCCCTATGGGCGGCGCGCTTGCCCAAGAGCCTTCATCTTTTCGGCGAGGAGTGGCGCGTGCTGCCTGGCTCCCCGGCTCATTCCCCAGCGGCCCTACCGCTCACGGGCCGCGGCTGGCCGCGTCTGGACGAGAAGATGGCGCTCGGGACCGGCCCGCGCAAGGATCGTGCGCGTGGCGCAGCGGCGGCATGGCGCAGCAGGGCTTGCCCTCGGCCACGTCCGCCTGGCGGGCGGCCCTCTGGAGGCCGCGCCGCGGACGACGCCTTATTCGGCGTCGCCGCCCTTCTTCTTGACCTTCTTGGCCTTCTTGGCGGCCGTCTTGGCGCGCTTGGCCTCGTCGGCCGGCAGCACCTTCTTCTCGATCAGCTTGAGGCTGCCGCCCGCCTTCTCGATGGCGGCCTTGGCCGTTGCCGAGGCGTGGTTCGCCGTGATGGTGAGAGCCACCTTCAGCTCGCCGTCGCCCAGGATGCGCAGACCGTCGAGCGGACGCCGCACGAGGCCAGCGGCGATGAGCGCCTGCACGTCGACCGGGGTCTTGGCGTCGAGCGTGCCCGCTTCCACCGCCTGCTGCAGGCGGCCGAGGTTGATCTCGTTGAAGTGCTTCGGGTTGAGCTTGTTGAAGCCGCGCTTGGGGAGGCGGCGATGCAGGGGCATCTGGCCGCCTTCGAAGCCGCCGAGACGCACACCGGAGCGCGCCGTCTGGCCCTTGCCGCCGCGGCCGCCCATCTTGCCCATGCCGGAGCCGATGCCGCGGCCGATGCGGATGCGCGTCTTCTTCGCGCCGGGGTTGTCTTTCAGGTCATTGAGCCGCATTGGGCCGCTCCTTCAATGGGCGTCTCAGGCCTTCTTCTCGTCGACGATCTCGACGAGGTGCCTGATCTTGTTGATCATGCCGCGCACGGCCGGCGTATCCTCGAGCGTGCGCTGGCGATTGAGCTTGTTGAGGCCGAGCCCGATCAGGGTGTCTTCCTGAACCTTCGGTCGGCGGGCAGGGCTTGCGACCTGCTTCACGGTCACCGTCTTCTTTGCCATGACGATAGGGCTCCCTCAGGCTTACGCGGCGTCGCTGGCGTCGAGTTCGGCGGCGCTGCCGTCACGGCGGCGGGCCACGATCTCGCTCACCTTCTTGCTGCGGCGGGCGGCAACGGCGCGCGGGTTCTCCTGACGCAGCAGGGCGTCGAAGGTGGCGCGCACCATGTTGTAGGGGTTGGTCGAGCCCAGCGACTTGGCGACCACGTCCTGAATGCCCAGCATTTCGCAGACCGCGCGCGAGGGGCCGCCGGCGATGACGCCGGTGCCGGGAGGCGCGGAACGCAGGATCACGCGGCCGGCGCCGTGATGGCCCTCGCTGTCGTGATGGAGCGTGCGGCCCTCACGCAGCGGCACGCGGATGAGACCGCGGCGGGCGGCTTCCGTCGCCTTGCGGATCGCTTCCGGCACTTCGCGGGCCTTGCCGTGGCCATAGCCCACGCGGCCCTTCTGGTCGCCCACGACGACGAGCGCGGCGAAACCGAAGCGCTTACCGCCCTTCACCACCTTGGCGACGCGGTTGATGTGGACCAGCTTGTCCTTGAACTCGCTGTCGCGCTCCTCGCGGTCGCGGTCGCCTTTGCGTTCTCTTGGGGATCGAGCCACGTTCGTGTGCCTTTCCGTTCTGGGTGCCGGGTTTCGCCCTGCTCTACCCGACCTTCACCTGACGTCCTGCGTTAGAGATTGAGCCCGCCTTCACGGGCTCCGTCGGCCAGCGCCTTGATGCGGCCGTGATAGCGGAAGGCGCCGCGGTCGAAGACGACCTTGGTGACGCCGGCCTTCAGCGCGCGCTCGGCGACGAGCTTGCCGACCTCTGCCGCCGCTGCCTTGTCGGCACCGGTCTTGAGACGGCCCTTGAGATCCTTCTCGAGAGTCGAAGCGGCCGCGATCGTGTGGCCCTTCGCGTCGTCGATGATCTGCGCGTAGATGTGCTTCGACGAGCGATGCACGGAGAGGCGCGGGCGGCCCTTGGAGACCTGCCGGAGCTGCTTGCGCACGCGACGCTGGCGGCGCTCGAACTGATTGAGCTTTGTATGCATGGCGGCCTACTTCTTCTTGCCTTCCTTGCGCTGCACGTTCTCGCCCTGATAGCGCACGCCCTTGCCCTGGTAGGGCTCCGGCGGCTTGGACGCGCGGATTTCGGCGGCGAGCTGACCGACCTTCTGCTTGTCGATGCCCGAAACCGTGATCAATTCCTGCTTGGCGCCGACGATCTTCACTTCGACACCGGCCGGGACCTTGTGGATCACCTCGTGGCTGTAGCCGACGAGGAGCTGCAGGTCCTTGCCCTTCATGTTGGCGCGATAGCCCACGCCCTGGATCTCCAGCGTGTGGGAGTAGCCCTTCGTCACGCCCTCGATCAGGTTGAGGACCTGCGTGCGCGACATGCCCCACATGGCGCGCGCCGTCTTGGTGTCCTCCTTCATGGAGACCTCGACGCCGCCGTCCGTCTTGGCGACCTTCAGATCCTCCGGCACCGTGAAGGACAGCTCACCCTTGGGGCCCTTCACCGTGACCTTCTGGCCCGAGACCGTGGCCGTCACGCCGGACGGCACGGCTACCGGCTTTTTTCCAATGCGCGACATCGCAAGTTACCTCGAGTTTCGTTCCCATCTTCCATCAGCACCGGCCGCAGCCGGCAGCATCAGAAGATGTTGCAGAGAATTTCGCCGCCCACGTTCTCTTCGCGGGCCTTGGCATCCGACATCACGCCCTTCGGCGTCGAGAGAATGGCGACGCCCAGACCGTTCGCCACCGTCTGCAGATCGCTGACGCCCGAATAGACGCGGCGGCCGGGCTTCGACACGCGCTTGATCTCGCGGATGGCGGGCTGGCCGTTGGCGTACTTGAGCTCGATCTCGAACTCGGACACGCCGTTCTTGTGGTCGACGCGCGCGTAGCCGCGGATGTAGCCCTCGTCGATCAGCACGTCGAGCACGCGGGCGCGCAGCTTGGAGGCGGGCGAGGTCACCTTCGGACGGCGGCGCTGCTGCGCGTTCCGGATCCGGGTGAGCATATCGCCGAGCGGGTCGTTCATGGCTCGTCTCTCTCCTAAACCTTGCCCTTACCAGCTCGACTTGACCATGCCGGGGATCATCCCCTGGCTGGCGAGCTCACGCAGCATGTTCCGGCACACCTTGAGCTTGCGGTAATAGCCGCGGGCGCGGCCCGTCAGCTCGCAGCGGTTGCGGATGCGCGTGGCGGAGGAGTTGCGCGGAAGCTGGGCGAGCTTCAGCTGCGCGGCGAAGCGCTCCTCGGCGGGCTTGGAGCGATCGCGCGCCAGCTCCTTCAGCTTGGCGCGCTTGCCGGCGAACTGCGCCGTCATCTTGCGCCGACGCTTGTTCTTGTTCATCGAACTTTGCTTAGCCATTCAGTCCTCCGCGAGCCGGCGTTGGGCCCGGACTCTCACGTACGAAAGGGGAAATTGAAGCCACGAAGAAGCGCGCGCGCCTCGTCGTCGTTCTCGGCCGAGGTGCAGACGATCACGTCGAGGCCGCGCACCTCGTCGACATCGTCGTAATTGATCTCCGGGAACACGATGTGCTCCTTGAGGCCCATGGCGTAGTTGCCGCGGCCGTCGAAGCTCTTCGGGTTCAGGCCGCGGAAGTCCTTCACGCGCGGCAGCGCGATCGTGACGAGGCGGTCGAGGAATTCGTACATGCGGTCGCCGCGCAGCGTGACCTTGCAGCCGATCGGCATGTTCTCGCGCAGCTTGAAGACGGCGATCGACTTCCTCGAGCGCGTGATCACGGGGCGCTGACCGGCGATGAGGGCCAGATCCTTGGCGGCGTTGTCGACCTTCTTGCGGTCGTTGACGGCTTCGCCAACGCCCATGTTGATGACGACCTTCTCGATCTTGGGGATCTGCATCTTGTTGCCGTAGCCGAACTGCTTCAGCAATTCGTCGCGCACCACCTTCTCGTAGTGCGACTTCATACGGGGCTTGTAGTCCTTGGCGCGCGGAGCCGGCGGCGGACCCTTGTCCCCCTTCTCGGCAGCGGCGCGCTTGCCCTTCTTGTCGGCCTTGCCCTGGGGGGCGGCCTTGGCAGCCTTCTCGGCTTTCTTATCGTCGTCGGCCATGGTCACTCATTCCCTGAAATCTGTTCGCCCGAGCGCTTGGCAACGCGCACCTTGCGACCGCCGTCGAGCAGCTTGAAGCCGACGCGGGTCGCCTTGCCGTCCTTGGGATCGACGTGGGCGAGGTTGGACAGATGGATCGGGGCTTCCTTGGAAATGATGCCGCCTTCCTGCGAGGGCGTCTGGCGCTGATGGCGCTGCACCAGGTTCACGCCACGGACGAGCGCGCGGCTCTCCTTCGGCATCACCTGGAACACCTCGCCCTTCTTGCCCTTGTCGCGGCCGGCCAGCACGATCACCTGATCGCCCTTTTTGATCTTCTGGGCCATTACAGCACCTCCGGAGCGAGGCTCACGATCTTCATGTGGTTCTTGGCGCGCAGCTCGCGGGTCACGGGCCCGAAGATGCGGGTGCCGACGGGCTCGCCCTGCGCGTTGATCAGCACGGCGGCGTTGCGGTCGAAGCGGATCAGCGAGCCGTCAGGACGGCGCACGCCCTTGGCGGTGCGTACGACGACGGCCTTCATGACCTCGCCCTTCTTCACGCGGCCGCGCGGAATGGCTTCCTTCACCGACACGACGATGATGTCGCCCACGGTGGCGTACTTGCGCTTGGAGCCGCCAAGCACCTTGATGCACTGCACGCGACGAGCGCCGGAATTGTCGGCGACGTCGAGGTTGGTTTCCATCTGGATCATTGGTCGTCCAGTCCTTGTCTACAGGGCTCAACTCGAGCCCTCATGTCCTTCGCGGCTCTTTCGGTCCTCGTCTGGCGGCGCCTTCGGCTGCCGTCAGACCTTGGCATCCTTCAGCACCACCCAGCGCTTGTTCTTGGAGATCGGTCGGCTCTCCTGAATGCGCACGATATCGCCCACC
>RXJK01000271.1 GCA_003963125.1 Hyphomicrobiales bacterium | reverse complement strand
TCGGCATCCGCCTGCTGGCGGAGGGCGTCGAGAGCGAAGCCGAGTTCGCGCACCTGCGCGCCGCCGGCATCGAGCTGTTCCAGGGCTATCTGTTCGCCAAGCCTCGGGTCGCCGGGCTTCCCGAGGTCCAGTACCGCGCCTGAAGGAAGCGGCGGCGCCGCCCCCGATCAAAAGAACGCCTGCAACCCCGTCTGCGCGCGGCCGAGGATCAGCGCGTGCACGTCGTGCGTGCCCTCGTAGGTGTTCACGGTCTCGAGGTTCGCCGCGTGGCGCATCACGTGGTACTCGATCTGGATGCCATTGCCGCCGTGCATGTCGCGGGCGACGCGGGCGATATCGAGCGCCTTGCCGCAATTGTTGCGCTTCACGATCGACACCATCTCCGGCGCCATCCGGCCTTCGTCGAAGAGACGGCCGACGCGGAGCGAGGCCTGCAGCCCGAGCGCGATCTCCGTCTGCATGTCGGCGAGCTTCTTCTGCACGAGCTGCGTCGCCGCGAGCGGCCGGCCGAACTGCTTGCGGTCGAGCGTGTATTGCCGGGCCCGCTGCCAGCACTCTTCCGCCGCGCCCATCACCCCCCAGGAGATGCCGTAGCGCGCGCGGTTGAGGCAGCCGAACGGACCCTTCAGGCCCGAGACGTTCGGCAGCAGGTTCTCTTCGGGCACCACAACGCTATCCATCACGATCTCGCCCGTGATCGAGCAGCGCAGCGAAAGTTTGCCGCCGATCTTCGGCGCCGAAAGCCCCTTCATGCCCTTCTCGAGAACGAAGCCGCGGATCTCGTTGTTGTGGGCTGCGGACTTCGCCCAGACGACGAACACGTCGGCGATCGGCGCGTTCGAGATCCACATCTTGGAGCCCGTGAGGAGATAGCCGTCGGACACTTTCTCCGCACGCGTCTTCATGCCCGCCGGATCGGAACCGGCGTCAGGCTCGGTGAGGCCGAAGGCGCCGACCCATGCGCCCGAGCCGAGCTTCGGCAGGTACTTCTCCCGCTGGGCCTCGGACCCGTAGGCATAAATCGGATACATGACGAGCGAGGACTGCACGCTATTCATGGAGCGGTAGCCGCTGTCGACGCGCTCGATCTCGCGCGCGACGAGGCCGTAGGAGACGTAGTTGGCGCCCGCGCAGCCATATTTCTCGGGCACCGTGACGCCGAGCAGCCCCAGCGCGCCCATCTCGTCGAAGATCGCGCGGTCCGTGTGCTCGTTGATGTAGGCGTCGGAAACGCGGGGGAGCAGCTTGTCCTGCGCATAGGCGCGCGCGGTGTCCCGGATAGCCCGTTCGTCCTCGGTCAGTTGGTCATCGAGAAGAAACGGGTCTTCCCAGTTGAAGGCCGCCTTCTGACCCTGCACACGATCCTGCATCTCAAGTCTCTCCCATTCCAGATGCGGGCTGTTTTAGCACTCGCGCATCGCCCGTCCATACCGGACGCGGTGCGGCAGCGCATGGCAGGGTGGCGGGGTTTCTGACCGGAAGCTTACAGACCGCACCGCACCCGTACCGACGGGCTGTGCAGGTGCTTGTGCACACCTTAAGGTGGACGATCAAGGGATCTTTCGCCGGGGTCCTGAAAGGAGAGAACGCATGACAAGGAAGTTCTTTGGCTTTGTGGTCCTGTTGGCCGCAGCCCTGACTGTTTTCTCGGCTTTCGATACCGCTGAAGCCCGCCGGGGCGGAGGCGGATACCGTGGCGGCGGTGGCCACCATGGCTTCGCGGTGCGGTCCTATTCTGGCCCCCGCTTCTATGGCTACAGCGGGCCGCGCTACTATTCGGGTTACCGCCACGTCTACGCCGGCCCCCGCTACATCCGCCGGGGCTACTACTATGGCGGCGTCCCGCTGGTCGCCTATGGGGCCTACAGCGGCGGCTGCTATTGGCTCAAGCAGAAGGCGCTGTACACCGGCAGCCACTACTGGTGGCACCGCTACAGGGCCTGCATCAACGGCGTCTATTACTGAGCCGCGGCCCTTTCAACCCGCTTGAGAATAACGGGCGGCGGCGCGCCATGTGCCGCCGCCCGTGACGTTTCAGCGGCTTTCGATCGGCACGTAGGGCCGCGCGGCGGGGCCGGCATAAAGGGTCAGCGGCCGGATCAGGATGTTGTTGTCGAGCTGCTCGAGGATCTGCACGGTCCACCCCGGCATGCGGCCAACCGCGAAGATCGGCACGAACAGGTCCTTCGGAATGCCGTGCAGGTAGTAGATCACGCCCGAATAGAAATCGACGTTGACGTTCACGCCGAGCCGGGCATAGGGCGACATCTCCTTCACGAGCGCGTCGAGGATGGCCGTCCACTTCGGCTGCCCCATCTCGGCCGAAAGCCGCCGGACCCCCTCGCGCATGTGGCGCGCGCGCGGATCTTCCGCCCGGTACACGCGATGGCCGAAGCCGGTGATGGCCTCCTTGGCTTCGCGCTTGCGCTTCACGTAGGCCGAAACGTTGGACGGATCGCCGATCTCCTCGGCCATGGCGAGAACGTCTTCGGCCGCGCCACCGTGTGCGGCACCTGAAAGTGCTGCGACGGCCGCTGTCATCGCGGCATGAATGTTGGCTTGCGTACCGATCACCACACGCGCCGTGAACGACGACGCGTTCGAACCGTGCTCGGCGTGCAGGACGAGATCCTTGTCGAGGAGCTTTGCCGCATCCTCCGACGGGGCCTCACCCTTCAGCATGTAGAGAAAGTTCGCCGCGTGCCCGAGCGTCTGCGACGGTGCGATGGGCGCAAGCCCCTGCCGCAGGCGATGATGCACGGCAACGATCATCGGCACCTGCGACGTCAACCGCAGGCCTTTGCGGATCGTGGCCTCACGTGAGCTGTCGGAAACTTCGGGATCGAAGGCGCCGAGCGCCGACACGGCGGTGCGCAACACCTCCATCGGGTGCGCGTCCTTGAGGCTCTTGATGATGTCGACGACGGGCGCCGGCAATGCGCGAGCCTCGCGCAGCAAAGCTTCGAAGGCGGCGAGTTCCGCTTTCGTCGGCAGCTCGCCGTGCAGCAGAAGGTAGCCGGTCTCCTCGAAGGTGGAATGCTCGGCGAGGTCGTGGATCGAGTAGCCGCGATAGCGCAGCTCTCCGGCTTTGCCGTCGATGAAGGTGGTGGCGGAGCGCTCGAAATAGACGTCTTTGAGACCGCGATGGATCTTCGGCGCGGCATCAGGTTGGCTCATGATGGTCTCCTTTTTCGAGCATCGCCATGTCGTGCTATAGGGCGCTGACCTCAAGAAACAGCGAGGGCACTCGGTGGATCTCATCACGAAAGCGCAGGCCTCGCTGAAGGGCCGCGGCCTGCGGATTGTACTACCCGAAGCCGAGGACGAGCGCATATTGCGTGCGGCACAAGTCCTTGGCGAAACGGGCGTGGCTTCGCCAGTTCTCATCGGCGCGCGAAACACCGTCACGGCGCGCGCGCAAGAATTGGGACTTTCGCTTCCATACAGCGAAATCGTCGAACAGGCCGCTGCGGCACGCGTCGAAGCCTACGCGTCGGCCATCACCCGCGCGCGCGACAACATGACCGCCGGCATGGCCGAGCGCCTGCTGCGCAAGCCGCTGTACCTCGGTGCGGCCATGGTCGCGACCGGCGACGCGGCGACGATGGTCGCGGGCGTCGCCAATCCGACGAAGCGCGTGATCGAAGCGGGCCTCATGGCCATCGGACCTGCACCCGGCATCACGACGCCGTCGAGCTTCTTCCTGATGCTGGTGCCCGGACACGCGAAGTCGGATGGGCGCGCGCTCGTCTTCGCCGACTGCGCGATCAACGTCGATCCCAATCCACGCGAGCTTGCCGACATCGCGCTTGCATCGGCCGACAGTGCACGCGGTCTGCTTTCGGAGGAGCCACGCGTTGCGCTGCTGTCGTTCTCGACGCATGGCAGTGCCACGCATCCGCTGGCGGATAAAGTGAAGGAGGCGCTGGCCCTCGCGCGGGTCGATCGGCCGGATCTCGCCATCGACGGCGAACTGCAGGCCGACGCGGCGCTGTCCGCGATCACGGCCGTCAAAAAAGTCAAAACCGAGAGCCGCGTTGCCGGCCGAGCCAACGTGCTGGTGTTCCCCAACCTCGATGCGGGAAATATCGCCTACAAGCTCGTGCAGGAACTGGCCGGCGCCCAGGCGATCGGCCCCTTCCTGCAGGGTTTCGCACGGCCGATCTCGGATCTGTCGCGCGGCGCGACGGTGGCGGACATCGTGGCGACGTGCATCCTCACCCTGGCGCGCGCGGACCAGCCACGCTGAAGCCCGCGCGTCAGAGATACGGTGCTGAGTAGTCAGCGAAAGTGAACGTCGAACACTTTGCTTGCTGCGATTTCGTGAGAGTGCCCGCGGCGGCGCAGGGCGTCGTAGTGCTTGGCGGCCGCCTGGCCTTCACGGAAGGCGTCCCAGAACAGGGTGACCTTGCCGAGGAAGCCGCCGAAGCGCGCGGCAAGCGTACGCTTTGCCTCGGGGTAGAAATCCAGTGCATCGTCGAAGCTACGGATGTGGCCCATGTCGCATCTCCAATCCCGTTCGAGTCGGGTTTATGTGCGACGCACAATCTCATTGGGCGGATTGTGCTGCAATGCGGGATAATATCATGAGACCCATGCGTCTTAAGCATGACGCTATAGGCTGCAGTTTCTCGTAGAGCTCAAACCTATGAAATACATAGAGGAAAAACCAAAGCATGAATGGCTCGCTCCTCGCACGGTGGCGGAGACGATGGTGGCGCCCCGATCCCACGGCGCTTTCCGCCTACGAGGGGCTGCGTCCGATCACGCTCATTACGGGAGGGTCGGAAGGCATCGGCTTCGCACTTGCACAAAGATTTGCCAGTCATGGCCATGAGTTGCTGCTGGTGGCTCGCACGGCGGAGAAGCTGGCGCAGGCGCAGCGGGCCCTCGCCGCCACATCCCGAGCCCAGGTCCACACCCTGGCCCTCGACATCACGTCGGACCAGGCCATCGAACGGATCGACGCTGAACTCCGGAAACTGGGCGGCCTGTGCGATGTCCTGGTCAACTGCGCCGGGATCGGCCTCTCCGGTCCGTTTGCCGACGAACCGGAAGAGAAAGTGACCGCGCTCGTCGATCTCAACGTGCGGGCGCTGACGCGGCTGACCAGCCATTACCTGCGCCCCATGCTCGTGCGCGGCGAAGGCGGCATCCTCAATCTGGCCTCCGTGGGCAGCTACGGCCCCGGCCCCAACCAGGCAGCGTACTATGCGAGCAAGGCCTACGTGCTCTCTCTGACCGAAGCCATCGGCTACGAGACCGCGGGAATGGGGATCCGCGTCTGCGCCCTGGCGCCGGGTCCCGTTCGGACGGGCTTCCACGCCCGCATGGGCGCACGCCGCGCGCTCTACCGCGCGTTCACGCCACCGGTCTCTCCCGCCCTCGTCGCCTGGCTCGGTTTCTGGGGATACCGGCTCGGCGCACGCGTCGTTTGGCCTGGATTGGTCACGCCGCTTGCGGCACTCTCGATGCGTTTGATCCCGCACAGACTTCTCAACCCCATCGTATCGACGCTCCTTAGCCCACGCAGGTGAGAACAGACGCCCATGTTCGACGCAGGCCGAATCCGAGACGCCGACAACGCTTTCGATGAGCGCTGCGACCCGCCCGTCGCACCGGGGGCCAAGAAGCCGGCGCTGATCGTGCTGCATCAGGAGAATTCGAACCCGGGGCACATCGGGCAATGGTTCGTGCGCAACGGGCATCGCCTCGATATCCGCAAGCCGCGCTTCGGCGACGCGCTGCCCGCGACACTCGAGCATCACTGCGCGGCCGTGATCTTCGGCGGCCCCATGAGTGCCAACGACAAGGACGATTTCATCGTCCGCGAGACAGAGTGGATCAGCGTGCCGCTGGCCGAGAAGAAGCCGTTTCTCGGCGTGTGCCTGGGCGCGCAGATGCTGACGAACCTGCTGGGCGGTCGCGTCGCTTTCCATCCGCGCGAGGATGTCGAGGTCGGCTATTACCCGCTGCGCGCGACGGAAGCCGGCAAGGACGTGGGCGGCTTTCCCGATCACGTTTATCAATGGCATCGCGAGGGCTGCGCACTCGCCCGCTCTATGAGGCTTCTCGCCACGTCCGACGGAGCTTTCCCGAACCAGGCCTTTGCCTATGGCTCCGCGATCGGCGTGCAATTCCACCCCGAGATCACCTACGCGCAGGTGCTGCGCTGGACAGGCAACAACAGAGGCCGTCTCGACATGAAGGGGGCAAAGGAACGCGAAGATCACATCGCAGGCCACATTGCGCACGCGCGCCAGGTGCAGGCGTGGCTCGATCAGTTTCTTTCCCGCTTCGTCGCGGGCGCCTTCGTGGCGTGAGGCCCTTCCCGCGGCAAGCGAACCAGCGGCGGCGTTGCGCGGCTATTCCGTCAGCCCGACCGACCCGCGACAGTATTTTTTCGAAAGCCGCGTAGGCGCGTTTGGGGTTTGGTAAGGCTTGCGGCGCTTAAGTGGGGCGAGCGTGCGGATCCTGTTTTGCGTCCCATGCGCTTACGGCGCGGCAGAGCGCCCCCTGCGTTCTCGCCGCGCCGGCCCCCGCGCCCGGGGCCCGATACCGATCCGATCTGCGCGCGTTGGCCGCGCTTCGATGCGCAACACCAGACCGCGCACGCGCGCGGCTTAAGCAATCCGGTCGTTTTCTCCGCGCTTAGGCTGCCCGGCCATCACGGGCCAGCGCGGGCTCAGTTCGACTTCGCGAGAACCTTGCCGAAGTCGCGATCGAGCGTCGCGATCGCATCGTCGATCGCCTTGCGCTTGGCGACGATCCAGACGCCGTGACCGCGCAGCTCCTCTTCGGCATCGGCGAGCATCCGGCGCATTTCAGCGGGTTGCGGCCCGCCACTCGTGACGCGCGCATTGACGATCGCCGTGGGATCGAGCGTCGAGCGGAACTCGGCTTCCGACATCGGCAACGGGCTCTCGGCCAGCCCCATCTCGTGCAACGTTTCTTTGTAGATGCGCGCGGCCTCCAGATACGGGAAATCCGACGGCCGGATGTTCTTCGACTTGCCGAAGTCCACGATGTTGGATGCGAAGTGGTGCCCGACGCGGAACGGAAGCTTGTACTTGCGCATCAGCGTGTCGGCGATTTCCTGCGATGCGGTCCAATCGCTGTTGAGCTCTTCGAGCGCACGCTGGCGATCGATGGCGAGACCCTTCAAGACTTTGTCCCAGGTCCGGAGCATGGCCGCCGTCGCTTGCAGCAGCTCGACGTTCTCGTGGAAATCCTTGGGATCGTTCATGCCCGGCGGAATGTTGTGCGCAGCGACGGCGCGCCCCATGCCGAGCGAAACAACACGCGAGGCCTCCCGGCGCGTTTCGATGAGAATGCCGGGATTGCGCTTTTGCGGCATGGAGCTGGAGACATACGTGTTGCCGCCGCCCTCGCGCAGCAGGATCCAGGGCCGCGGCTGCGCGTACTGCGTCATCACGTCCTGGATGTAGGCGGCCGCGTGTATGGCGATGGTCGTGCACACGCCACCGAGCTCGACGGGCACCTCGGCCGCGAGGATCTGCGCGGCGTCATAGGCATTGTCCACTTTGGCCGCGAAGCCGAGATACGCGGCCATGCGATTGCGATTGAGCGGCCACCCTGTTCCGTTGAGGACGGTCGTCCCCATCGGTGAGAGATCAACCCGCGTGTAGGCCTGCTTCAGCCGCTCCATGTCGCGCCGCAGTCCCGCGAGATGGCCGAGAAGATAGTGGCCGTAGCTGTTGGGCTGGGCCGCAACGCCATTCGTGTAGTTCGGCACGATCGTCTGCTGGTGCTGCTCTGCGAGACCGCGCACCGCTTGCATCACCGCATGCAGGTTCTCCGCGACGACGAGCAGCTCGTCGCGCAGCATCGCGGCGCGAACCGTCGACAGCATATCCTGGCTGGATCTGCCGGCATGGATCAGCGTCGCCTCGACGCCGGCGGACTGTATGAGCAGCGGCTCGAACGTGATCACGAGGCCAGGCCGCTTGCCCGATGGCTCAGCGCCGGCCTTCAGAACAGCATCCAAACCCTTGGCGATCCGCGGGGCCAGCGCTGGGTCGAGCAAGCCCTCCTCGGAATTGATGACGAGCGACGCCTTGTTGATTTCGCCGAGCCAGTAGAAGGGATCCTTCTTCGGCAAGCTCTGCGCCTGTGCAGCCGAGAGGCAAGCCTCGAGCCCCATCATTACCCCCAACGCTATGATCCTGCTCAGCATGCCGCTCTCTCCGTTCGGGGATCAAGCTCCACTGTAGGACCCGCGTCGGGGCGGGACTAGCGCGCGACCATCGAAAGCAGTCGTGGCTTTCGCGGTAGCACGAAGGGATGCAGTGTGCAGCTCTAGCGGCCGTCGCAAGGCACCGGGCCCAGCGAACCTGCGTCCAAAACGACGAAAGCCGGCGCGGAAACCGCGACGGCTGTTCGAAGGAATTGTGAAGAAGGGATCTCGATGCTTTGTCCATCACCCTTTTGCAGACCTGGCAACGACCTACTCTCCCGCGTCTTAAGACGAAGTACCATTGGCGCTGGGGCGTTTCACGGCCGAGTTCGGAATGGGATCGGGTGCAGCCACCCCGCTATAATCACCAGGTCGGCAAAAGGGTGATGCAAACTGGTCTGGATTTTTTCGCGCCGATCTCGCGACCGGTGCGTCTAGGGCGAATTCTCACCGCCCATCATGAGCGCGCCTTGGAAGGGCGCGCCGGCCCACCGCGAGACGCACGTGACGTCTCTAACGGCTTCGCGAAGTTTTCCAGGCTTCGCAAGGCCACTCACCGGGCGAGGCGCATGTCGCGCAACCCGCAAGCAAGCCTGATGAGCATTGCTTAATGAGAGCAACCAAGCCAATCGAGTTATTAGTACCGGTAAGCTCCACGCCTATGTAGCGCTTCCACACCCGGCCTATCAACGTTGTTGTCTTCCACGACTCTCAAGGGAGTACTCGTTTCGAGGTGGGTTTCCCGCTTAGATGCTTTCAGCGGTTATCCCGTCCGTACATAGCTACCCTGCTGTGCCGCTGGCGCGACAACAGGTCCACCAGAGGTACGTCCATCCCGGTCCTCTCGTACTAGGGACAGATCCTCTCAATACTCCTACACCCACGGCAGATAGGGACCGAACTGTCTCACGACGTTCTGAACCCAGCTCACGTACCACTTTAAATGGCGAACAGCCATACCCTTGGGACCAGCTTCAGCCCCAGGATGTGATGAGCCGACATCGAGGTGCCAAACGATGCCGTCGATATGGACTCTTGGGCATCATCAGCCTGTTATCCCCGGCGTACCTTTTATCCGTTGAGCGATGGCCCTTCCACTCAGGACCACCGGATCACTATGACCGACTTTCGTCTCTGCTCGACTCGTCAGTCTCGCAGTCAGGCGGGCTTATGCCATTGCACTCGACAGCTGATTTCCGACCAGCTTGAGCCCACCATCGCGCGCCTCCGTTACTATTTGGGAGGCGACCGCCCCAGTCAAACTGCCCACCATACAATGTCCTGGCTCCGGATGACGGAGCGCAGTTAGACAACCATATCCAAAAGGGTGGTATTTCACATTTCGGCTCCACTCGGGCTAGCGCCCAAGCTTCAAAGCCTACCACCTATTCTACACATGCAGACACGATTGCCAGTGTAAAGTTGCAGTAAAGGTGCACGGGGTCTTTCCGTCTAACCGCAGGAACCCCGCATCTTCACGGGGAATTCAATTTCACTGAGGATGTGCTGGAGACAGTGGGGAAGTCGTTACGCCATTCGTGCAGGTCGGAACTTACCCGA
>RXJK01000217.1:12445-48755 GCA_003963125.1 Hyphomicrobiales bacterium | reverse complement strand
CTTGAACTCCCGGCTGAAACTCCGTCGACCCATCTGCCACCTCCAGTTCCATCATGACACCTAAACCAGATGTCCGTGAAACCGGCAGCAGCTCATATGCAGCGCGGGTGCGCGGGCTGAGTGCTTCCGCCGCCAGCCCCCGCGCTAGGTCGCGAAGCTCCGTTGGGATTGACGCTTCACAGACTGCGCCTGTCAGTCCCAGGTGTCGATCGACGACGCGGCTCATCACGCTCCCCTCGCCTAGTCGCCGTCATATTAAGACAGGGGCGATGCGGAGACGAGCCATAAGTCTCTTGATATTAGACTTGGTCTCAGCTGGGGCAGAAGGGATTGGCGTCCCCTAAAGACACTTAGAGGACACCAGTGCGGCGCAACGTCACCCTCAAGCAACCTGAGTACGTCGTGTTTTTTCACTCCGCACACAACGCCTCCCCTGCGCCGACAGTGCGGAGCACGTTCACAAAGCAGAGAGAGGCTGCAAGCCGGTTTCGTCAGTTATGCCGATATCAAAGCCGTAGCGGTCGGCGGCTGCGCGCGGTGGTATGTCTCTTGCAGCGCTCCTGCAAACGCGTGCAGGCGGGGCGAAAATGTAAGGAATGCGACAGGAGCACGGGATGGACCACCCCCAGATCTCTCCGCAGCGCCTTGGAGCCATTGTCTATGACGATGGCGTCGCGGTGGACGCCCTCATGTGCACGTTCGCCAGAGAGCTTCTTGATGGCGGCGTCGATATCGCTGGCCTCGTCCAACTCCCGCCGGGCGAGCGCGGTTGCGGTCCCGGCGCCCCCATGCGCCTGCGCGACGTGCGCAGTGGTGCGATCCTGCCGATCTGTCAGGACCTCGGTCCCGGCGCCGTGTCATGCAAGCTCGATCCGGGTGCCCTCGCCGACGCCAGCATGCGACTGCGCACCAGCCTCGAAGCGCCGAGCGATCTTCTCTTCATTTCGAAGTTCAGCAAGCAGGAAGCGGCGGGCCGCGGTTTTCGTGAGGAGTTCGCGCACGCGGTTGCCAACGGGCGCACGATCATCACCTCCGTGAAGCGGGGCATGATCCACAACTGGCTGGATTTCACCGGCGGAGTCGGGACCCTGCTCGATTGCCGGCTGTGGGTCCTGCGCGAGTGGTGGCGCGAGATCGCCCCTCGCAAACTCGCGAACGGCTAGCGGCGCGCTCCTCCCATCAGAAGCAGCAAAAGGTCCGATATGAAGCTTTCAGCGCGTAATATCCTGCCCGGCAAGGTGGTCGCCGTGACGCGTGGCGTCACCACCTCCCACGTAAAGATCGAGATAGCGACCGGCTATGTCGTCACCGCCTCGATCACCAACGAAGCGGTCGACGCCCTCGGACTTGCCATCGGCAAGCCCGCAACGGCCATCATCAAGTCCTCGGATGTCATCGTCGGGGTCGACTAGCCTTCCCTGAATGGTGTGAATTCATGCAGAGCCCTCTGATGCCTTCGGAGGTCGAGCGTCTTCTCCTGGAAGACGCGCCGTCAGGCGATCTGACCACCGACATCCTCGGTCTAGGCGCATCGCGCGCACGCATCACCTTCACCGCACGGGACGCCATGGTCGTGGCGGGGATCGAAGTGGCGGCCGACATGCTGGCCATGGCTGGGCTCGACGTGACACTCGATATCAGCTCCGGTCACCAGGTCGCGAGTGGCAGTCGGCTCCTCAGCGCCACCGGCTCGGCGAGCGCTACACATCGGGTCTGGAAGCCTGCACAGACGCTGGTGGAGATCCTGTCCGGAATGGCGACGGCTGCCCGCGCTGTCGTCGATGCCGCACGCGTTGTCGACCCTGATGCCAGCGTGGCGTGCACCCGCAAGACCGTGCCCGGCGCTCGTCGCCTGTCCCAGCTCGCCGTCACGGCCGGCGGTGCGGTATTGCATCGGCTGGGGCTGTCGGAAACCGTCCTGATCTTTCCCGAGCATCGCGCTTTCTTGAGCGATCTCCCGCTCGCGGACGTGCTGCAACGCGCCCGCTCGGGGGCGCCGGAAAAGAAGATCGCGATCGAGGTCAACACCGTCGCTGAGGCCGCAGACGCCATCACGGCCGGATTCGACATCATCCAGCTCGAGAAGTTCACGCCCGTCGACGTAGCAAAGGTCGTGCGTGCCGGCCCTCCGGCAGCACGCCCTCTGATTGCCGCAGCAGGCGGCATCCATCCCGGCAATGCGGGCGACTACGTCAAAGCGGGCGCAATGTTGCTCGTGACATCTTGGCCATACACGGCCCGCCCTGCCGATGTGAGCGTCCGCATCGGACCTGCCTGAACGCCCCGTCGCGATCAAACCGTCACAACTCGATCCCGCGCAGCGCCAGATCGAGGGGCTCAAAGGATTTGCCGCGCGACCGCACCCTCAATGCGCGGCACAGAGCCATGTAGGCTCGGGCAACCCAGCGCGGCGCGACAATGGTCGCGCCTAGACTACTCTCGCGCATCGGCCGGATCGTAGTCTCCATGGCACTAGCCGAACTTGAACAGGACGCCGTAGCCCCCACGCGGGTAGGACCATTCGATGTCACCCTGCGCCTCCGCGATCACCCGGCAGGTGCCGCACTCCATGCAGCCGTCCGGCGTGACCTCGACCTGCCCGCTGTCGTTGAGCGCGTAGCACTTCGCCGGGCAGATGCGCGTCAGCGCGAGGAGTTCCTTCGAAGGTTGCGCATGCTCGCGCACCTTGATGTGGGGTCGGCCCACATCGACCAGGTACCGGTTCTGGAAGAGCCGGTCCTCGACGCGCACTTCGGGGCTCGCAACATCGCTGGCCATGGGTCTTGCTCCTGTTCGCTTCTCTTCAGCGCCAACCGCGCGCAATGCTCCAGACGTCACTCGCCAGTCCCGTGAACTTGCGCGTGCGGAAGAATGACTTCACGATCTCGTTCTCCTTCTGCTTCTTCTCCACGCCATCGACGCGGAACCAGGTCTGCAGCGCCTGGCTGATCAGGTTCGGATAGGTCGTGAAGAGGTGCTTGTTGTGCAGCGCCCGCGGCAGGTTGCGATACTTCTTCAGATCCTTCATCACGAAGCTCTTCTCGAGCTTCTGCGCGTAAAGCGAGAGGTTCTCGGCGTCGAGCGGATCGCGGCGCGCCTTGATCTGGTGGATCACCTCGCCGGCAATGCGCCCCGTCGTCATGGCGAGGTTCGAGCCCTCGCGGTGCACCGCGTTGACGAATTGTCCCGCATCACCCACGACGAGCCAGCCGTCGCCATAGAGCTGAGGAATGGCGTTGTAGCCACCCTCGGGGATCATGTGCGCGGCATATTCCTTCACGTCGCTTTCGGCGAGCAGCGGCGCCACGGCGGGGTGCTTGCGGAAGCCTTCCAGCAGCCCATAGGGCGTCTCGCCCGTCTCCTTGAAGTCGGAGATGAGGCAGCCGATGCCGACGGAGAGGCTTTCCTTGTTGGTGTAGACGAAGGCCGTGCCCGTCATGCCGCGCGTGATGGTGCCGGCGGCCTCGATCACCACGCCTTCATCCCCCTGCAGGTTGAAACGCGCTTCGAGCGTATCGCGCGGCAGGAAGTGCATCTCTTTGACCGCAAGCGCCAGGTGGTTCGCCTTGTGCGGCGTGCGCAGACCCGCACGCTCGCCGAGGAGGCCGTTGACGCCCTCCGCCAGCACCACCACGTCCGCCTTGATGAAGCCGCCGGCGCGATCCGTGCGCACGCCGATCACGCGGCCCGTCTGCGTATTGCGTACGAGTTCCGTCACCGTCGTCTCGCAGATGACGAGGGCGCCGGCCGCCTGCACGCGCTTGGAAAACCACTTGTCGAACTGCGCGCGGATGATGGTGTAGCGGTTCGGCCGTTCCTCGTTGAAGTCATCCGAGCGGTACTGCATGCCGGAGACGGATCGGTCGTTCATCATCCACATGCGCTGCTCGATGACGTGGCGCTCGAGTGGCGCGTCCTCCCGGAAGTCGGGGATCACTTTCTCCAGCGCGTCGGCGTAGAGGATGGCGCCCTGCACGTTCTTGGAGCCAGGGTATTCGCCCCGCTCGAGTTGCAGCACCTTGAGGCCGCGGCTCGCCATGGTGTAGGCGCAGGCGTTCCCGGCAGGTCCGGCGCCGACGACAATGGCATCGAAGGTCTCGTCGATCATGGCAGCCTCCCTCAGCTCGCAAGGCGGTTGACGGCGAAGCGCGCACGAAACGCGTCCGTCAGCGCCGGCAGGATGCGCGTGGCATCACCGACGACGCCCAGGTGCGCGAAGTCGAAGATCTGCGCGTTCTTGTCGGTGTTGATGGCGACGATGAGGTCTGCCCCCTCGACGCCGACGCGATGCTGGATGGCGCCGGAGATGCCCGCCGCGATGTAGAGCTTCGGCCGGATGGTCTTGCCGGTCTGCCCGATCTGGCGATCCGCCTCGATCCAGCCCTTCTGCACGAGGGGCCGCGAGCCGCCGTATTCGGCGCACAGCACCTTCGCCAGGTTCTTCACGTGCTGGTAGTTTTCCGCACTCTGCAGACCGAGGCCACCCGCGACGACGATGTCGGCGTACGTCAGGTTCGCCGTTTTCGAGTTCCGGTCCGGAATGAAGGAAAGCACCTTGGTGACGATGTCCTCTTCGACGAGATCGGCCTTCACCTCGATGACGCGGCCAATGCGGCCCTCCTGGCGCTCCGGCATCGGCATGACGCGCGGGCGCACCGTCGCCATCTGCGGACGGAAGTTGAGGGTGTAGATGGTGCACAGGAGCGAGCCGCCGAAAGTCGGCCGGGTCGCGGCCAGCGAACCATCCGCATCGACTGCGAGCTCGGTGCTGTCGGCTGTGAGCCCCGTGAGCAGCGTCGTCGCCACAGAACCTGCCAGATCGCGGCCGAGCGTCGTCGCCCCGAGCAGCAGGATCTCCGGCTTGTAAGTGTTGACGAGGTGCGTGAACACCTTGGTGTAGGGATCGTTGCGGTAGTGCTGCAGCACCGGATCCTCGACCAGATAGGCGAGATCGGCCCCGTAGGCGAAGCTCTCGGCCACCGCCCGCCGGGCTGGAATGCCGGGCGCCGCCATCACGACCGCCGCGAGATCGACGCCAAGCTTGTCGGCGAGCTGCCGGCCGGCACCGAGCAGCTCCCAGGAGACCGGGTGCACCTCGTTGCCCTCGAGCTCCACGAACACCCACACGTGCTTGTAGGCCTTGAAGTGCTCGGGCAGCTCCTTCTTCATTCCGGCGCGGCCGCCGGCGGCAGGGGCAGGCTTTGCGTCACTGGACATGGCTGTCCGCCTCCTTCTCGTAACTCTTCAGTAGCTGGCCGCGGCGCGCTGCAGATCGCCCTCGATCGCGGGCACGCGGGTGAGAACCTCGGTCATCAGCGCCTGCGCGATCTGGTCCGTGCCGAGACCCGTCGTATCGATCAGATGCGCCTTCTCCTCGCGCGCGGTCGGCGCGAACACCCGCTTCACCACCGTCGGCGAGCCACGCAGGCCGCATTTCGTCAGATCTTCGATGCCGGCGTCCGCCGCGCTCCACTTCACGACCTCGGCCCGCGCCGCGCGCAGCGTGTCCGCCATGCTGCCGCGCCGGATGCTGTTGGTGCCCTCGAGCATGGTGATGAGGCACGGCAGCTGAGTGCGCAGCACCTGGACGCCGCCCTCCGCGCGTCGCTCGACCGTGATCGAACGTCCGGCAAGATCGATCTCGGCGATCTTGGCCACGTAGGTGAGCTGGTGCAGGTCGAGGCGCTTGGCGATGCCGGGCCCGACCTGGGCGGTGTCGCCATCGATGGTCTGCTTGCCCGTGAAGACGATATCGGGCTTGCCCCACGTGTCGCCGACCTTGCGGATGGCGGTCGCCAGGGCGAACGACGTTGCCAGCGTATCGGAGCCGGCGAAGAAGCGGTCGGTCAGCAGCACCGCGCGGTCCGCGCCGAAGGCCATGGCCTTGCGCAGGCTGTCCTCGGCCATCTGCGGTCCCATGGTCAGCATGGTGATCGTGCCGCCGAGCTTGTCTCTGAGTTGCAGCGCCTGCTCCAGCGCGAAGAGGTCGTAGGGATTGATGATCGTCGGCACGCCCTGGCGCATGATCGTGTTGGTCACGGGGTGCACGCGGATCTGACCGGAGTCTGGAACCTGCTTCATGCAGACGACGATGTGCATTGTCGGTCTCCTCGGGCGTGGCCTTCGTGCTCCACACCCCTAGAATGGCAAGCCCCGTGCCAAGTCCTAATATTCGCAAGAAGTGCCTGTTTTGGGCTGATTTCTTCCTGCTTCTTCATCGTGGATGCGGCACTGCTGCGTCTGTCGCGAACATGACATTGTCGGCATCACGCGCTCTCTGTCTGGCGTTAGTAGAAACGCAGAAAGCCCCGCAGCACCGGAGGTGCGCGGGGCTAGCAATCGGAATACTCTCAGTGCAATTCGTCGAGCGGCACGAAATTGCTCTCGTCCGGCGCCACCGCCGTCTTGAGCACCTTGAACACGCGCTCCTTGAGCGGGCTCGACTGCACGAAGTCCTGGTAGGCGCGCTCCAGCATGCCACGGCAGCGCGCGATGACGACGCGGCCCGGCAGGCCTTCGAGATCGTCACCCGTTAGATACTCCCCCATCCGCTTCAGGATATGGAGCCGCGCGACCTGCAGCACCTTCGCATCGTAAGGCAGCCCGAGCCCGGTAAAGAACTCCTCGGCCGAGGAGTAGGTTTTGAGCTTGGCAAGCACGTCGGCTTCCGAAGCCAACGGGATCACCGGCCCGATGCCGCAGCTCGAATGATCTTCATCCATGACGGTCCTCGCTGTTTTCGCCATCACTCACGGGTTGGGCACGCGCAGGCAGGCTCTGCCGCATATGCGCAACACGCGCCTCAAGGAACTCGATGCGATCCAGAAGCGTCCGGATGGCATCGCCCACGGGATCAGGCATCTGGTGATGCGACAGGTCGATGCGTCCATCCGCGAGCGTGCGTCGGTCGGCGGCATCACGCACGACGCGGCCCGGAATCCCCACGACCGTCAGGCCCGGCGGCACATCCTCGATGACAACGGAATTGGCGCCGATGCGGGCCCGCGAGCCGACCGTGATCGGCCCCAGGATCTTTGCACCTGCGCCAACGAGCACGCCGTCTTCCAGACGCGGGTGGCGCCGGCCGGGGGACCAGCTCGTCCCGCCTAGAGTGACGCCGTGGTAGAGCGTCACGTCATTGCCGACCACCGCCGTCTCGCCGATGACCACGCATGCGCCGTGATCGATGAAGAATCGCTCGCCGATCTCGGCACCGGGGTGGATATCGACGTTGGTGACGAGCCGGGCGAACCAGGACAGCAGCCGCGCCGGGAACTTGTACCCCGCCTGCCAGCTCCTGTGCGAAAGACGGTGCAGGATTACGGCATGCACGCCCGGATAGGTCAGGAGGGTCTCGAAGACACTTCGCGCGGCCGGATCTCGCGCCCGGACGCACGTCACGTCACCGGTGATGAGGGCCCAAACTCCGGGCGTGGCGGCGTCCATCAGAGGCACCGAGACATCCATCGCCAACGCGGCAGCGCGGCCGCGACGCCTGCCCGAGATGATCATGCCGCAAGCTCGGGGCTGAACTTGAGCAGGAAGCGCGGCAGATCCGCGAGAGGGATGCAGCGCTTGGTCGTGCTCGCATAGCGCTTGATGCAGTCGAGCAGGCGCCGCGCCTCGTCGACATCGTCCGGCAGGCCGCACGAAGCGAGCGCCGACCGCACCACCGAAAGTCCTGAATGCTTGCCGAGCACGATCTCGTGCTCGCGGCCGAGCACGCCCGGGTCGAGCGCCTGGTAGGAGCGCTTGTCTTTCAACAGACCATCGACGTGGATGCCGCTCTCGTGCCGGAACACGGCGCCACCGACGATAGCCTTGGCTTCCGGGATGCCGCGCCCCGAGGCTTCCGCCACGATCCGCGCGACCTGCCCGAGGCGCTTGGGGTCCACCCCCGTCTCGATGCCGTAAAGGGCACTCGCCGCGACGGCCACTTCCTCCAGCGGCGCGTTCCCGGCACGCTCACCGAGCCCGATCACGGTGACGCTGGCGTGCGTGGCACCAGCTTTGGCGGCTGCCAGCGTGTTGGCGGTCGCGAGGCCCAGGTCGTCATGCGCATGCATTTCGAGTTCGATATCGCTCACGGCGCGCAGCCGGCTGACGAGCGCATGCGTCGCGAAGGGATCGAGGATGCCGAGCGTGTCCGCAATGCGGAAACGCCGCGCGCCCACCGCCTGCGCCGTCTCGATCACCGCGCACAGGAATTCGGGATCCGCCCGGGAGCCATCTTCGCCGCCCACCGCGACCTCGAGGCCCGCATCGCGCGCATACGGCACGACATCGGCAATGGCCTTCAGCGCCCAGAAGCGGTCAGCCTTGAATTTCGCCTTGAGCTGGATGTCCGAGACGGGCACGGACACGTTGACCATCGACACCCCCGAGCGACGCGCAGCATCGACATCGTCGCGCCGCATGCGACACCACGCGGTCAGCCGCGCGCTCGCGCCCGAGGCGCCCATGGCACGAATGGCATCGACCTCCTCCGCGCCCATGGCCGGCGTGCCGGCCTCGATCTCGGGCACGCCCGCGTCCGACAGCGCCTGCACGATCTCTATCTTCTCGTCGAGGGTGAAGGCGACGCCAGGGGCCTGCTCGCCGTCGCGCAGCGTCGTGTCGTTGATGGTGAGAAACTGCGGCTTCTTCAGCATCGGTCGCTCCTCAGGCATAGGTGGGATTGAAGGCTGCCGTTCCGGACGCGGCCTGCTTGCTCCAGAAGGGCGACAACTCCCGCAGCTTCTCGATGACGCCGGGCATCGCCGCCAGCACCTGGTCCACGTCCTCGTCCGTGTTCTCGTGGCTGAAGGAGAAGCGGATGGCCCCGTGCGCGGCCGTATAGGGAATGTCCATGGCCCGCATCACGTGCGACGGTTCGAGCGACCCTGACGTGCAGGCCGAACCCGAAGACGCCGCGATACCAGCCCTGTTGAGCAGCAGCAGGATGGCCTCGCCTTCGATGAACTCGAAGGCGACGTTGGCCGTATTGGGAAGCCTGCTCGTGGGATCACCCGTCACGAACGCATTCCCGATGCGCTGCAGCAGGCCCTTCTCGAGCCGGTCACGCAGGCGCGACACGCGCGGCGCATCCGTCGCAAGCCGGGCGAGCGCGATCTCGGAGGCCTTGCCGAGTCCGATGATGCCGGGCGTGTTTTCCGTTCCCGCGCGCCGTCCGCGCTCCTGGTGTCCGCCCTTCAGCAGCGGTTTGAAGCGCACGCCACGCTTGATGTATAGCGCACCGATCCCCTTGGGCCCATGGAACTTGTGGCCCGACAGCGACAGCATGTCGACCGCCGTCGCCTTGACGTCGAGTGGGATCTTGCCGACGGCCTGCACCGCGTCCGTATGGAACAGCGCTCCGGCCTCTTTTGCCATCTCGGCGAGTTCGGGGATCGGGTTGATCGTGCCCGTCTCGTTGTTCGCCCACATCAGCGAGACGATGGCGACCTTGTCGGAAAGCGCCTTGCGATAGGCCTCGAGGTCGAGCCGTCCGGCCTTGTCGACGCCTATCACGTGGACCTTCACGCCCCGCGTTTTCGCCAGATATTCGCACACCGCAAGGATCGCCGGATGCTCGACCGCGCTGGTCACGATCTCGTTGCGATCGGGCAGCGCTTCCAGCGCCGAAAGCAGCGCCGAGTTGTTGCTTTCTGTGCCGCCCGACGTGAATACGATCTCGTGGTCATGCTGGGCGCCCAGAAGCTGTTGCAAGCGCCCACGCGCGTCCTTGATGGCGCCGCCGACCTTGGCCCCGAAGGCGTGCATCGACGAAGGATTGCCGAACTGCTCGGTGAAATAGGGCAGCATGGCCTCGACGACGGCGGGATCGACACGCGTCGTGGCGTTGTTGTCGAGATAGACCGGCCGCGCTGGGCTAGCTGCTGGGGATGTTTGTGCTGCGGGCATGGGGCTCGTCCTCATGTGAGACTGGGAACAGGCGAGATGGAAGGCGGTGCAGCGATCAGGCTGCGACCGGCACCACCCGCAGCGGCAGCTTCGTTTTCGCGGCGAGACGCTCCTGGATGCCGGAGACCGTCAGCGAGGAGAGCTGGCAGTTCGAGCAGGCGCCCGTCAGCTTCACCAGCACGCGGTCGCCGTCGATATCGATCAGCTCGCAGTCGCCGCCGTCGCGCTTGAGGGTCGGCCGCATCTCTCCGATCGCCTCCTCGACGAGCTTCACCTTCTGCACCATCGTCAGCTTCGGCGGCGGTGCCCGCATCTCGTCGTTGAAAACTTCGAGCTGGATGAAGTCGTCCGAGAGTTCGACCGCCGGCTTCACCTGCGGCTTGCGCTTCACGTTGCCCGCTTCACCCTTGCCCGCCACGAAGGCCTGGTCTTTGGCGATGAGGCCTTCCTCGACCATCTGGGCGTTGGTCTTCGCCAGCACGCCCTCGATGCCTTCCACGCAGGTGGCGCAGCTTCCGCCGGCCTTGGTGTAGAACGTGACCATCTCGAGCGTGGTCAGCTTGTTCACGCGGATGGCGGTCTCCAGCATGTGCTCGTCGACGCCGAAGCATTTGCAGATGAGCGCGCCTTCCTCGTGGTCGTCCTTCCACTCTTCGCCGCGGAAGTTCGCGACAGCGGCCTGCAGCGCTTCGTACCCCATCACAGAGCAATGCATCTTCTCAGGGGGGAGACCGCCGAGAAACTCAGCGATATCCGCGTTGGTCAACTTCAGGGCTTCATCGAGCGTCTTGCCCTTGACGAGTTCCGTCAGCGCCGACGACGAGGCAATCGCCGAGCCGCAGCCGAAGGTCTGGAATTTCGCGTCCTCGATCCGCTCCGTACCGGGATCGACCTTCAACATCAGCTTCAGGGCGTCACCGCACGCGATGGCGCCGACCTCGCCAACCGCGTTCGCGTCCTCCAGAAGCCCCGCGTTGCGGGGGTTGAAGAAGTACTCTTTGACCTTGTCCGTGTAGTCCCACATATCCGCCCCCTTCAGCAGAACGACTTGCCGCAGTTGCACTTCTTCTGCGCGTTGGGATTCTGGAAGGAGAAGCCGGCGCGCCCCATCTCCTCGACGAAATCGATGGTGACACCGCTCAGCATCGGCGCCGATTGCGGATCGACGAACACGCGCACGCCGTCTGCATCGACGACGGCATCGCCGTCACGCGGCGCGGCATCGATCCCGATCTTGTATTTGAAGCCCGCGCAGCCCCCGTTCTCGATCATCACGCGGAAGCCCGACCCGTCCTTGCCCGACTTGGCGATCGCCTTCTTGACGGCGGTGATGGCGTTTTCGGTGAGCGCGATCATCAATGACACTCCATCGCTGAAATTTCGGATAGCGATGGATCAGCAAAGACTGTGCCACTGCGGTAAGTATCTGGGTGACCTACGAATTCGCCATTGGCGCTGGTTTGTCGCCTGCGCGACAAGGTCGGCTTTCCGACACGGGGCGGAAACCAACTCGGCCCGTGACGATGATCCGGCACGCGGTGCGCGCCAAGGCGCCGTGCCGATTTCGATCGATGGGAGAACGGCGCCTGATCAGGCCGGCTTCGGTACGAGGCGCACGACCACGTCCACGTGGCTCACCATCATGCCCTCAGGCGGAGGCGGCAGGCCCTCGACGCGCAAGGTGCCGTTGGGAATGTCGAACATGCGCCGCTCGTGCTCGACATAGAAATGGTTGTGGTTGGAGACATTGGTATCGAAGAACGCTTCGCCGCCCTCGACGGCGACCTGCCGCAACAGCCCGTGCTGCTGGAAGCAGTTCAGCACATTGTAGATGGTGGCGAGCGCGAACTGATGTCCGGCGCGGTTCGCCTCCGCGTAAAGCATCGAGGCCGTGACGTGCCGGTCACCGCGGGAGAACAGCAGCGAACCGAGCACCAGGCGCTGCGTGGTCGGACGCAGCCCGAGCGCGCCGAGCTTCGCCTTGAGGCAGCTCAGGCCTTCGAGGTCTTCCAGACCGCTCTGGTGCTCCATCTCCATGGCGCGTCTCCTATCGCGGGGCCTGCTTGCCCACGGCAATGCTGCGTTCGATGCTTCCCTCGTCGAAGCATTCGTTCACGTCCGGACAAATGCTGCACGTCGGCGAGGTGCAGTGCGACACACCTTCCTCCTCGCACAGGCGCCGGTAGAGGAACCGTTTCCAGCGCATATTGTTCGTGTTGAGCCGCGCTAGCTCGCCGAAATGGCGCTGCATCAGCCGCGTGAGCGAACCACGACAGTCGAGCCCCAGATCCTCCCACAGATGGTTGGCCTCCATGGCCCGGCGGGCAACGATCGGCGCCAGAAGCGCGGCAATTGGGGATCCTGGCTCGGCGTGGCGTTGCAGGAGATCACGAACCCAACCCTGTTCATCGGCCATCTGCACATGCGAAGCCTCGATTTCGGGCTCTACGCCCTCCCAGCCGCAGTAGCGCGCGAAGGTCGCAAACTCCTCGCTCGTCAGTCCCAGGCGCCCTTTGAGGCTGCCGCCGCGGGCGGACTGCTCCGCCAGGGCCTTGGCAAAGATCGAGAGCGCGATACCGCGATCGAATATGCGGGCGACGTCGATCGGCTCCGATGAACCCTGGATGTCGGTATCCGAGCTATCTGCGATCGCTGCGTCGAGCATGGGAGCCTCCTCAGGCCGCGAGATCCGTGGCTTTCACGTGCGTCTGGCAATTCTTCGGGCACACACGGTTGCATGCGCCGCAGCCGATGCAGGCCCCTGCGTTGTCGAGCACCATGATCTTGCGGTTGAGCTCCCCGTCGAAATCATCGTCGTCGTCCTCGGTGACCTTGCCCAGCACTTCTCCGTCCTCGTTGAGGCCGTAGAGGTGCATTACGTCGCGGGAGCAAACCTTGAAACAGCGGCCGCAGCCGATGCAGGTCTTGGCGTCGATCGCCGTCAGGTACGAGGGAACCCAGGGTGAGCCGTCACGCGTGGCATAGGTCGTCATGGCATCCTCAATGGGCTGCAGCTTCGAGTGTCTTGAGGTCGGCCCGCGCCTTCTCCAGCGCGGCGTAGGCATCGTGCGCCTGCTGAGCCGTGCCTATGATGCTCTGCCAGTTGACCGGCAGTTCCTCGGACAGGTCGTGCAGGTTCATCTTCGCCGTCGTCGCGCGGGCGGACAGCTTCTTGATCTCGGCTTTCAGCGTGTCGATGTCGGACATGGGATCGCTCTCCTGCTCTCGTCGGATCGCCTCAGACCTTCGCGACTTCCGGGTACGTATTGATGGTCTCGACGGCGGCAACGACCAGCTTCTCGCCCTCGGCAGCCAGCTTCTCCAGGCTGTCGAAGCCGAAACGATGCACGTCGCGCAGATGCTTGGACAGCACGACGAGCTTGCCCATGGTGAGGATCACGCGGCCGAAGCCCTCGTGATGCAGCTTCATCATCGGGCTCGCGACAAGCCCCGTGACGCGCTCGATGGACAAGGCCACCGCGTTGTAGAAGAGTTCGACGCGCGCGATCGTATCGGGATCGGGATCACCCATCAGGGGCATCGCCCGCCGCTCTTCCTTCGTCACGATGAAGGGCGCGATGAGCGCGGCATCGGGCTTGCCCTCCCAGGCGCCGTAGGTGTCCTGCGCGCGGATCAAGCGGATCAGCGTGGCGATGAAGGGTGAGGCCTCGCTGAGCGAGCGCTCGGCGGCCAAGGGGGCGGATGCGGGGGCGGACATGTCAGGCGTTCTCCTCGGCAAATGAAGCTTTCTTCGTCGGGCCGGCGTCGGCCAGCACCTTGCGCAGCCAGGGCGGCGGGTTGGTCTTGAGCATGCCCTGCACGCGCTCGATGACGCTTTCGATGGGTTGCGGATCCGCGATCTTGATGGGATGGATGCCCGCGCGCACAACCTTCGCCGCCGCAGGCCCGCCGATGGCGCGCACGAACAGCAATTTGACGCCAGCGAGCGCGTCCACCTTCGGCGTAATGCGATCATCGCCGTCTTCCTTGTGCTGCCCCGTTTCTGCCGAGACGGAGTCGAAGGCCACCGCCTCGACGAAGCTCCAGGTCTCGGCGCTCACGTCGTAGATGGCGAACTTGCGCGCGCTACCGAAGTGCGCATTGAGCGCCTTCATGTCCTGCGTCGCGATGGCGATGCGCAGCGAAGGGGCCTGGCTGGCCTCGGCGCCCGGCTTCTCAATGAGCCGCAGGTGGCGAACGGTCATGATGCTCCTCCCTCTCGCGCCGCAGGAATGGATCGAGATCCTCCGGCGTTGGTGTATGCAGCTGGGCCTGGAAGATGTTGGCCACTTCGAAGATGAGATCGCGCGTGCCTTCGTACAGGATGGTGCGCTTGTGCTGGCTGCCGAGCCGGTCGAAGATCGGAAAGCCGACCCGCATCAGCGGGACGCCGAGGCGCTCGGCCGCCTGCCGGCCATGGGCGTGCGTGACGACGAGATCGACGCCCACCGCACGCGCGAGATCTTCTAGATCACCGAGGTCGCCCACCGTCACGGTCGGCGCGCTCACGCGCTCCAGGATGGCCGAATGACCGGTCGTGGTCACGGCCGCGACGACCTCCGCGCCGAGGCCCGCGAAGAATCCGGATAGCGCGAACAGCAGGTCCGGCTCGGCCGCGATGGCGATACGCTTGCCGCCGAAGTGGAAATGCCCGTCGAGCATGGCGTCGGTCAGCTGGTTGCGGCGACGGCGGATGCCGGCGGGCACGGGCCGTCCCGAGATCTCCGCGAGCAGCGTCATCAGCCGGTCGACGCTCTTCAAGCCGGTCAGCGTGTCGAACACCACCAGTGGCATGCCGCCGAGCTTGGCGAGGCGGCGACCCGGCTCGCGCATATGCTCACCGATGGCGATGGTGCAGGCGGCGCGCGGCATGGCGCGGATGGCCTCGACGGGCGTGCCGCCATAAGTTGTAGGCACCCAGCGCTCCGGCACGGTGCCGTCGAGAGCGCCGGAAATATCGGGAAGGATCGTTGCCTCGAGGCCAAAGGCTGCGACCGTATCCCGCAACAGCTCGACGTCGGCGACGGTCATGTGCGAGGCGGCAAGGATGTTGATGCGGTTCGGAATCACCGCCTGGCTCCCGCGCGGCTCCGCCAGCACGTCGAGCGTCGCCGAGACCGCCTTCCGCCACCCCTCCTCGATCGCGCCGTCGAAATCGGGCGTCTGCGCGACGGCGATCGTCGTGCCCTCGAGATCCTGCGCGCGCCGCTGGCGGATGCTCGCCACTTCCCCGACGATGTCCTCCCCGCGCGTCTCGACCAGCGCCGTGGTGGCGACGCCGATGAATTTTGCCTTGGTGCGCGATTTCAGGTTGAGGATCGCCTCCTCCAGGTTCTCCGCGCCGCCGAGCACCGTCTGCACCTCGTCCATCGCCGTGGTCTGCAGCGGGATCGTTTCCTTGAAGTGGCGCACGAACAGCACCAGCGCAAACGAGGTGCAGCCCTGGCTCCCGTGAAACAGGGGAACAGAGCCCTCGATACCGAGATAGGCGAACGCCGCGCCGAGCGGCTGCGAGGATTTCAGCGGGTTGACCGAGACGGGCTTGGTGTTCTGCGTGACAAGGGTCATGGCCGGCCTCAACACTCGCCCATCTCGTCGACGCCTGTCGTCGCGAACCGCTTGCGCGTGCGCGCGAAGCCTCGATCCGTCTCGACGTCCGACTGCGCGAGGGACGGCGCGCTCTTCGCGTGAAGCTCACCAGCCGCATCCCAGGGTGCCGGCTCGCGCACCGCGGCCCAGACCGGGTTCGACAGCGCGCGATCGATCTGGCGCACCATCTCCACCATCCCGTCATAGCCCGCGTACGGGTGGTGCCGCTCCTGATTGATGTCGAGCCAGGCTGTCTTGGCCTTGAGCGCGATGAACTGCGTGCGCCCGCCGGAGAGCATGATGTCGGCCTTGCCCGAGGCCAGCATCGCGTAGAGATCGCGCGGCGCCATGCTGTCGAACATGTGGGAGGCGTCCTTGATGAGCGCGATGATGCGCTCCTTGTCCTCGATGGTCGATTTCTTGGTGGAGGTGCCGACGATCTCCATGCCGATCTCCTGCAGCGCGGAGACGACCGACCACGACTTCACGCCGCCCGTGTTGAGCAGCACGCGCTTGCCCTCGAGCCGCGCGCGGTAAGGCTCAAGGCGCGCCCATGCAATGGCCTCCTCCTCGGCGATCAGCGCCTCCGTCCGCTCGGTGAGATCCACCGGTGCCCCGCGTGCCACCAACAGGCGCGCGGTCTGGCGCAGCGCATCGGAGGTATCCGAAATGCCGTAGAATGAGCCTTCGAAATAGGGGATACCCCAGCGTTCCTCAATCTTTCGCGCGAGGTTGATGAGCGCCGTGGAGCACACCATCATGTTGGCCCGTGCCGTATGGGCCCCGGCGATGTCCTGATAGCGCGCGTCGCCCGGCACGCTCGCCCGGATGCGGATGCCGAGGCGCTCGAACAGCGGCTTCACCTGCCAGAACTCGCCCGACAGGTTGAATTCGCCGAGCACGTTGATGTCCGTCGGTCCGGCATCGTCCGGCTCGTGTGTACCGATCACGTGGTCGATCAACGCTTCGCCGGCGAGCTTGTTGCCGAGGTTCTTGGATCCCGCAAAGCCCGGCGCATTGACCGGCACCACCGGAGTGCCGAGCTTTTCCGATGCATGCTTGCACACTGCGTCGATGTCGTCGCCGATGAGGGCCGTCACGCAGGTCTGATAGACGAACACGGCCGGCGGCGCGTAGCGCGCGACGATGTCCTTGATGGCGCGGTAGAGCTTCTTCTCGCCCTGCCCCATCACGATGTCGAGCTCGGTCAGGTCGGTCGTGAAGCTTGTGCGCCACAGATCGCCGCCCGAGGAGGCCGCGCCGCGGTTGTCCCAGCTGTTGCCCTCGCAGGCCAGCGGACCGTGCACGAGGTGGGCAACATCCGTGACCGGCTGCAGCGCGATCTTGGCGCCGTCGAACGCGCAGCCGCCGGCGGCAGCCCCGGGCGTGAGCGGCTTGGAGCAGCCTTTCTTGCGCTCCTTCTCGCTCTTGGCCTGATTCTTCTCGCAGGCCGGCTCGTTGAAGACGTCCGCGATCTTCTGCTGCAAGGCCATCGTGATTCTCCGCCGGGGTTGCCTCGAGCCCCTCCCCGTGCCGCGCAGCACAGGGAGGAAGCGCTTGTCTCACCGCGTCAGGTCGAACGAATAGTCCGTGACGCCCGGCTCGTTGGTGTCGACATCCATCGTGTCCATCACCTTGTCGAGCAGCGTCACCAGCACGCGGAGCGCGCCCTGGTAGCCCCACACGGGGAAGCGGTGGTGGTGATGGCGATCGAAGATCGGGAACGTCAGGCGGATCAGCGGTACCTTGAGATCGCGCTCGAGATACTTGCCGTAGGAGTTGCCGATCAGGAAGTCGACGGGCTCCGTGGCGATCAGCGAGCGCATGTGCCACAGGTCCTTGCCGCCCCAGGCCTTGCAGTCGCGGCCGAAGGGCGAGGTGGCGAACAGTGCCGCCATCTGCGCTTCCCAGTCCTTGTTGCCGTTGGTGGCGAGGCAATGCACCGGTTCGCCGCCCGTCTCCAGGAGGAAGCGCGCCATCCCGTAGACGAAGTCGGGGTCGCCGTAGACCGCGTAGCGCTTGCCGTGCAGCCAGGACTGGCTGTCCGCGATGGCGTCGACGAGGCGGCCACGCTCGCGCGTGAGCGCGTCGGGCACGTCCTTGCCGCTCAGCTCGGACAGCTTGACGAGGAGTTCGTCCGTCGCGCCCACGCCGAGGGGATACTTGAAGGCCGCGGTCTGCTGCCCGTGGCTTTCGCAGTATTCCAACGTCTTAGGCGTGCAGGCGCTCTGCAGCGAGATGGTCGCCTTGGCATTGAGCGCCGCTTTCACTTCTTCGAGCGGCGTGCCGCCGTCGAACATGCGGAACTCGCCGTCGGACGGCGTGTCGTAGACGTCGGAGGCGTCGGCGAGGAGCGTGTAATCGACGCCCATCAGGTCGAGGATGCGCTTCAGCTCGCGATTGTTGCCGACGCAGTAGCCGTCGAAGCCGGGGATGATGTTGATTTTCTCGCCGGCCGTGCGCTCCTTGCCCTTCCAGAAGTGCTCGACGATGCCCTTCAGCATGTTGTCGTAGCCGTTCGTGTGACTGCCGACGAAGGCCGGCGTGTGCGCGAACGGGACGTCGAACTCCTGCGGCACCGAGCCTTTGCCGCGCGCCTGCTCGATGAACGAGTGCAGGTCGTCGCCGATGACTTCCGCCATGCACGTCGTCGAGACGGCGATCATCTTCGGGTCGTACAGGGCCTTGGTGTTGGCGAGCCCGTCGATCATGTTGTTGAGGCCGCCGAACACGGCCGCGTCTTCCGTCATCGACGAGGAAACGGCGGACGACGGCTCCTTGAAGTGGCGCGACAGATGCGAGCGGTAGTAGGCGACGCAGCCCTGGCTGCCGTGCACGAAGCTCATCGTGCGCTCGAAGCCCGCGGCGGCGAACACGGCGCCCAGAGGCTGGCAGGCCTTGGCCGGGTTCACGCACAGCGCTTCACGCGCCAGGTTCTTTTCGCGGTATTCCCAGGTCTTGGTCCAGTCGGCGATCTCCTGCACCTTGGCGTCGGGATGGCCGTTCTCGTACTTCTCCTTCTTGTTCTTGAGCATCTCGCGATACTCGGGTTCGCGGAACAAGGGGCGGTGGTCGAGGACCTTTTCAGCTGACTGTGGCATTGGCAAAGCTCCTGCGTTGGCCGTCCGCCATACGGGACGCGCCTGTTGGGAGGTTTCATTCGGGGTGAGCGGCCGGCGAACCGGCCGCCTGCTATTACGTCTTGAGGTCTAGGCGGCCTTCTTCTTCCAGGGCGCGTCGAAGAGGCCCCAGACCGGGTTGTTGATGGCAAGGTCCATGTCGCGGGCGAAGATGGCGAAGCCGTCATACCCGTGATAGGGGCCCGAGTAGTCCCACGAGTGCATCTGACGGAACGGGATGCCCATCTTCTGCACCGGGTACTTCTCCTTGATGCCCGATCCGACGAGATCGGGGCGCTTCTTCTCGATGAACTTCTCGAGCTCGTAGCCGGTCACGTCGTCATAAATGAGCGTGCCGCCCTTCACGTAGTGGCCCGTGCGCTGGTAGTCGTCGCCGTGGCCGAACTCGTAGCCCGTGCCGGTGATGACCATGCCGAGGTCCTCGTAGGCGTTGACCACGTGACGCGGGCGCAGGCCGCCGACGTAAAGCATCACCGTCTTGCCTTCGAGCCGCGGCTTGTACTTCGCGATGATCTGATCGACCAGCGGCTGGTACTTCGCGATGACGCGTTCGGCACCCTCCTTGATCTTGTCGTCGAAGCGGGCGGCGATCTTGCGCAGGCTCATGGCGATCTGGCTGGGGCCGAAGAAGTTGTATTCCTCCCACGGCATGCCGTACTTCTCTTCCATGTGCCGGCAGATGTAGTTCATCGAGCGGTAGCAGTGGATGAGATTGAGCTTGGCCTTCGGCGCCCGCTCGATCTCGGCGAGCGTCGCATCGCCGGACCAGTTGCCGACGACATTCAGCCCCATCTCTTCGAGCAGGATGCGCGAGGACCAGGCGTCGCCGCCGATGTTGTAGTCGCCGATCACGTTGACGTCGTAGGGACCGCCGACGTAGTCGCTCTCCTTCTTGTCGAAGACCCAATCACGGATCGCGTCGTTGGCGATGTGGTGGCCGAGCGACTGCGAGACGCCGCGGAAGCCTTCGCACCGCACCGGGACGATGGTCTTGCCCGTTTCCTTGTTCTTCTTCTTCGACACGGCCTCGATGTCGTCGCCGATCAGGCCGATCGGGCATTCCGATTGCACCGTGATGCCGTTGTTCAGCGGGAACAGGTCGTTGATCTCGTCGATGATCTTCTCGAGCTTCTTGTCGCCGCCGAACACGATGTCACGCTCCTGGAAATCGGAGGTGAACTGCATCGTGACGAAGCTGTCGATGCCCGTCTTGCCGATGTAGTAGTTGCGGCGCTGCGACCAGGAATACTGTCCGCAGCCCACGGGGCCGTGGCTGATGTGGACCATGTCCTTCACCGGGCCCCACACCACGCCCTTCGAACCGGCGTAGGCGCAACCGCGGATCGTCATCACGCCGGGGATCGACTTGATGTTCGACTTGACGTCGCATTCGGTGAGCGGCTGGCCGTCTTCGTCCTGCCCCTTGTCCTTGGCGACGTTGAGATGCTTCTTGCGCCGCTTCTGCGCCTTGTCGGGATAGGCCTGCAGCACCTCCTCGATGAGGCGCTCGTTGAAAGCGGCGTCTTGGGTGAGATCGTCCATGTCAATTCTCCTCTCGAGGGTCGGGCGGGGAAGCGCGGGCCCGAGGGACCCGCGCTCCGGCTCATGCCTCAGGCTGATGCGGCCGCGGCCTTGGCCGCTTCCTTGGCTGCGAGTTCGGCCAGCGCCTGCTCGTCGGTCTTCATGATGCCGAAGGCCAGCAGCATGTCCTCGAGTTCCTCCATCGTGATCGGCGTCGGGATGGTGCCCTTGCCGGAGTTCGCGTGGATCTTGTTGGCGAGCGCGCGGTATTCCTGCGCCTGCTGGCTGTCGGGGGCGTACTGGATGACCGTCTGCTTCCGGAGCTCGGCGTGCTGCACGATGTTATCGCGCGGCACAAAGTGGATGAGCTTGGAGTTGAGACGGGCAGAAAGCGCTTCGGCGAGGTCGAGCTCGCGGTCCGTCTGGCGCTCATTGCAGATCAGGCCGCCGAGGCGCACGCCGCCGGAGTGGGCATACTTCAAGATGCCCTTGGCGATGTTGTTAGCGGCGTAGAGCGCCATCATCTCGCCGGACATGACGATGTAGATTTCCTGCGCCTTGTTCTCGCGGATCGGCATGGCGAAGCCGCCGCACACGACGTCACCAAGAACGTCGTAGGACACGTAGTCCACGTCGTCGTAGGCGCCGTTCTCTTCCAGGAAGTTGATGGCGGTGATGACGCCGCGGCCGGCACAGCCGACGCCGGGCTCCGGCCCGCCGGACTCGACGCACTTGATACCGGCATAGCCGGTCTTCAGCACTTGCTCGAGTTCGAGATCTTCGACGGAACCCTCGGCGGCCGCGAGGTGCAGCACCGTGTCCTGGGCCTTGGCATTGAGAATGAGGCGGGTCGAATCCGCCTTGGGATCGCAGCCGACGATCAGGATCTTCTGACCGAGTTCGACGAGCGCTGCGAGCGTGTTCTGCGAGGTGGTCGATTTACCGATGCCACCCTTTCCGTAGAAGGCGATTTGGCGTAGCGAGGCCATTGGGCATTCCCCTGTTGCTGGCGTTTCATGTCATCCATCGGCTTAGGTCCGATGGACCGGCCTGCCCTCTCTCTCGCAACCTCCGTGCCAATGCGAGAAAGCGCTGAAAACACAGAAATAATGGACATTTCAGGATGTTTTGCGCGATGTGGGGAACACGACAATGTCGCCAACAGGGAAGCGCGCAGGAAGAAACACGACGCGAGGAAAAGCTCACAGCGAACCACGCTTGGAGATCGCGCAAAAGAAAAGGCGCAAACCCGAAACGGGTGCGCCTTTGGATGCTCGACGTGGAAACGAATGCTGCGTTGCGTCCTCACGCCTTGACGAGTTCCGCCACGGCATCTGCCAACGGCGCATCGATCACTTCGATGCCCTCGTCGGCAAAAAAGCGGCGCTCCATGCGCGTCGGTGCGTGGTCGCAGATCACGACGTGCCCGCCGCCGGACCGCTTGGCGATCTGCCGCGCGTAGGTGCGCAGCATCTGGTCGTCGAACCGGCAGCCGATGAACAGGAAGCCGCGGCAAGTGCGCCGCTGCTTCACCACGTCGGGGATCGGCGTCTGAATATCGATCTCGGTCAGCACTTCGACGTAATCGCTGTCGGCGACCAGGAAGTTGCGCGCGGGAAAGCCCGAGCCATGCGGCTCGTAAATCACTGTGGGTGCCTTAGAGATGTCAGCCATCTCGCACACGGTGCCATCGGCGTCGTAGGCGCGGACCCAGACATCGCGCTGTTCCAGCGCCCGCGTCACGCCCTGCACCTCGACGAAGTCGCGCCGGCCGCGCTCGCGGAAGGCGCGGGCGAGCGCGCCATCGTACCAGGTGTCGACAATGAGCGGGATGTGGAGGTCTGCGAGCCAGGTGTGCAAGGCGCCGGGCTGTGGGGGCGCGTTGAAAATGGCCGCCATGAACTGCACGAGCGTCTTGCGGTGCCGGCGCTGCTCGATGTACTGCGCCGTGCCCCAGAGGTTGCCGCGCAGGGCCTTGCCGACTGGCACCTTCTGGGCGAGTTCGAGAGCGAGCGTCTCCGCCGCGCTCGGAATGGTCGTTGCCGGTCCAGTGGCAAGCAAGCCCGGCCCGAGATAGGGGATCAGGCGCCCGGCGCGGACATCCCGTGCCAAAGCCGCGAGGCGATCTGCGTGGCCGGTGCGCGAACCAGTTGGCGTCGCGATGTCTGTCGTAGCGGAAAGCATGGGCGCACTCATAGGGCTTGGGACAAGGTACTATGCCGCGGTGTCGAGCTTCTTGGCCTCGACGGTGATCGGCAGGCGGGTATCGGGAGCAAGGTCGGGCAGCAGCAGACGCCACCCGTTCTTCAGATCCACCCAACCGCCCCACAGCGCCGGCTTTTCGGAAGCGACGACCGCCTCCTCCAGATCTTTCTTCGGCACGTAGACCGTGAAGCCGGCCGGCACTTTCCTGATCATCACTTTCATGGTGTCGCCTCGTGTCGAGCGGTTTCGGCAAGGGGGGTGCTGTCGGCCGGCTGTTCCCAGCGCTTCAATTCCTTGGCTCGCATGCCGACGACCGTGCCGCGTTCGGCCCAATCGACCGCGTAGATGAAGAATTGCTGCAGGAAGGTGCCGATGTCGCGCACGTAGCCGACATCGCCCTTCTTGACGATGATTTCGCCGATGTCGCGGCCGCGCACGGTTCCATCGTTGCGGATGTGCTTCAGCGATACGACCTTGTCGCCCGGCTTGAAGAGGGGCGGCTTGAAGATCTCGACGTCCTGTTCACGGCCGAGGCCCACGGCCACCTCCTTCGCTTGTGCTCGGAATACCGCCGAGCCGGCTCTTGGCGACCGCCGACACCTCCCGGTCGCTATCGCCGATCAATGCGGCGAGCACGTCCTCGTCGCCCCGCTCGGCCACGACGAAGCGCACGCGCAGGTCGGGGTCTGAGGCGAGCATGATGAGTTGCGCTGGCGGCAGCCGCCGCGCCACCTCGAGCCGGACGAGCGGATCGGCATCGCTCGTCAGCCGGTAGAGATTGTCCGGCGCCAAGCGCCTGGCTGCGATGCGCCGCACCTCGGCTTCGGCGTCGTTCGCCGCCAGCACGAGCAGCTCCGGCGGCAGCCGGCTCGCCGCCACGCCGCGCACCGCGTAGTCCGGATCCTGCAGCAGTCCGACAAGCGCCTTGCCTTCGAGCCGCTGCGCCACCGCCAGCCGCACCTTCCGGTCGGGATCCGAGGCCAGTGGCGCGATGCGCGCGATCGGCAGCCGGTAGGCCACCATCGCCCGGACGTCGGGCTCGGGATCGGCAATCAGCGGCGGCAGCAGGAATACGCTCGCGTGCTTCGCCGCCAGCACGCGCAGTTCCGGATAGGGATGCGCCAAGTAGCGCCCCGCCAACGCCGCGTTGCTGGCGAAGAAGCGGTCGATGCGCTTCGAGCGCCGATCCCGCACGCAGATGCGGCCAAGATCGCAACGGCCTTCCCGGCGCATGCTCTCGTGCGGGCAATCCTTGCAGCTGATCGGCCGGCCGAGCCAATCCACGGCTTCGCCGAGCCCGCGATCGCTCGCGGCGGCGGCGGCTTCCCGGTCTGCGCCGTCGCTGCCCATGCCCAAACCGCTCCCTGTGGCCACGTCTCGTGTGCTACTTCGCCTTCACGCAGGTCTTGGGCACGGGGCAGACGGCATCACACTGCGGCTTGTCGAAGTGGCCGACACATTCCACGCACTTGTTCGGATCGATGATGTACGTGTCGCCCTTCATCTTGATGGCGGCCGTCGGGCACTCGAACTCGCACGCGCCGCACTGCGTGCACTGGGAGGCGATGATCTTGTAGGCCATGGTTCTCTCCTTCTCTGGTGATGAAGCCGCGCGGTCAGGCCGAACGAGCCTGTGGCGCCGCGCTGCCGATTTCGTTCAGGTAGAAATTGGAGATGGCGTTCTCGATGTATTCGTAGGCGTAGGCATCGCTGACGATGATGCCCGCGCGCGACAGTTCGTCCTTCGGACAATCGCCGACCTTGGCGCAGAGCACGGCCGTGATGCCTTCGAGCGTGGCGATGGTGCTGGTCAGTGTCGCATCCTCGCCGAAGCCGCCCTGGCAGTAGGCGTCCTCGACCTTGCGATGCCCGACGAAGGAAACGCCCTTGGCGCTCGCCTCGTAGACCTGGAACTCCCGCGCGTGACCGAAGTGCTGGTTAACGCGTCCGCCGCCCTTTGTCGCGACAGCCACCAGGATCGGGGCGTCCGCCGCAGCCATCAAGTCGGCGATGGCGCGAGACTTCGCGTCCACGTGGTCCGCGCGCTCGCGCGCCACGACCTGGCGATACGTGTCGCGCTGGGCCGGATCGTAGGACACTTCCTCGGGGATCTGGTTGAGCGTAAATTCCTGCCCGCGGTCCTCGCCGAGGAGGCCGACGGCGTCGGCACGGCACTGGCGGCAATGCCGCATCAGGTTGGCGCCGCCGGCGCAGGCGTCCTGCAGCGTCTTGAGTTCGGCGTGGGTGGGCCCGCGCTGGCCGGTGAGGCCGTAGTGGGTGCCGTGCGCGGGATCGGAAATCAGCGGCATGATGTTGTGCAGGAAGGCGCCGCGCTTCTTCACCTCCGCGTTGACGACCTTGAGGTGCTCGTCGTTGACGCCGGGGATCATCACCGAGTTGATCTTCGTCAGGATGCCCCGGGCCGTGAGCATCTCGAGGCCGAGCATCTGCCGCTCGTGCAGGATCTGGCTCGCCTCGAGCCCGGTGTAGCGGCGGTGGTTGTAGAAGATCCAGGGATAGATCTTGGTGCCGATCTCCGGGTCGACCATGTTGATCGTGATGGTCACATGGTCGACGTTCATCTTCGCAAGTTCATCGACGTGGTCCGGCAGGGCGAGACCGTTGGTCGAGATGCACAGCTTGATGTCGGGAATGGCTTTCGAGACGGCTTCGAACGTCGCCTTGCTCTTGCGCCAGTCGTAGCAGGCGTCACCCGGACCTGCGATGCCGAGCACGGAAAGCTGCGGCACTTCGTTGGCGACCGTCACGACCTTCCGCAGCGCCTGGTCCGGCGTCAGCTTCTCCGAGACGACTCCCGGCCGGCTTTCGTTGGCGCAGTCGTATTTGCGGTTGCAGTAGTTGCACTGGATGTTGCAGGCCGGCGCCACGGCCACGTGCATGCGCGCAAAGTAATGGTGCGCCTCTTCCGAATAGCAGGGGTGGTCCTTGATCTTCTCCCAGACCTCGGCGGGCATGTCGCCCTGGCCACCAGAGGAACCGCAGCTCTTCGAGGAGCAGCCGCTGCTCGTTGCCGGCGCCTCGAGCGGAATGTCATCGGCGGTGACTGAGCGCAGTTCGTCGAGCGATACGAAGTCCTCGTCCATGACACCCTCGCCTCCTGTTGGAACACGAAGGGGGATCTGCAATCACGATGCCAAACGAATAATGGACTGATCCTACGAGATAAATCACAATTTCTGCGATGTCGGAGGCGTGACACGCCTGTTGGCTTCTCGACACGATCGCAACATCTGGAAGAGGCTAAGCGCGCGCGCCTGAGCGGCGACGGACGCCTGCGCAGTCCCGCCACCCGCAGTACATGAACGACGAGTCAGAACTTCTTGAGTTCGATGTTGTGCTTCTTCAGCGCATAGCCAATCTGGCGGGGCGTTAGCCCCAGGACGCGCGCGGCCTTCGCCTGCACCCAGCCGGTCCGCTCCATCGCCTCAAGCAGCTTCTCGCGCGAGACACGCAAGCCGCCGGCCGCATCGTCGGCCGAACCCTCGTCGTCGGCATCGAGTTCGGCCACGCCGACATCATCCGCGAAGCTGACGAGCGGTTGCGGCGCCACCGGCGCAACCGCCGTATTGCGCGATCGCCAAAGCGAGGCGGACAGGCATTCCCCCTGCTTGCAACCGAAGTCGCTGGCCTGGATCGTGTCGTTTGAGGTGAGCGTCGCCGTGCGGCAGATGCAGTTCTCAAGCTCCCGCACATTGCCCGGAAAGCCGCACGCCTTCAGGACATCGATGGCGCTCTGCGCGAGCCTCAGATCCCGGCCGTTCTGCTTGTTGAAGCGCTGCAGAAACGACTGGGCGAGCGCCGGGATATCGCCCTTGCGATCGCGCAACGGCGGCAGCAGCAAGGGCACGACGGAAATGCGGTAATAGAGGTCGGCCCGAAATTCCTTCCGCGCAACCGCCTCCTCGAGGTTCTTGTTGGTGGCGGCCACAACGCGCACGTCCACCTTGATCGTCTTCGTGCCGCCGACGCGGTCGACCTCCCCTTCCTGCAGCACGCGGAGCAGTTTGGCCTGGAACATCGGCGAAATCTCACCGATCTCGTCGAGGAAGATGGTGCCCCCATCGGCCAGCTCGAACCGTCCTTTGCGCGAGTTCACGGCGCCGGTGAACGCGCCCTTCTCATGCCCGAACAGCTCGGATTCCAGCACCGTCTCGGGCAGCGCGGCGCAATTGACCTTGATGAACGGCCCTTTCACCCGTGGGGACAACTCGTGGATTGCACGCGCAAAAAGCTCCTTGCCGGTGCCGGATTCCCCGCGCAGGAGGACGGTCGCATTGGATTTCGCGACGATGCGGATCTTGTCGAGCACTGACTTGATCGACTGACTTTCCCCGATGATGCCCGCCACGTGCACGCGTTCGCGCGCCGGCTTGGCGATATCGAGTTCCCGCTCGAGCCGCCGGCTCTCTTCCATCAGCCGTTCCCGGTCCCGCGCGATCGCCTTGTGCAATTGCACGTTCTGCCCGATGAGATTGGCGATCATGGACAGGAAACGGACATCGTGGTCGAGGCTCAGCGCCCGAGGCTTGGGGACCGTGCGATCGATGGACAACGTCCCGACCACTCGCCCCTCGACCTTGATCGGCACCCCGACGAAGGCGGTGGTGCCTGTAGTGTCCGCCGCTGCAGCGGCAGCGATCGCCGTACCAATGAACAAGGGATGCTCGGCGACATTCTCGACCACAAGCGGCATGGCCGTGGCGATGACCTGGTCGAGCGCAGGCCGCTGCAGTTCTTTCGGCGCGGCCTCGTCGACATCCTGCGTGCCGAACGCACCGACCAGCACCTCAGGAACGTTGTCGTCGTCGAGCAGCATGATCGCGGCTTGCCGCAGATCGAGATACGCCGAGAGCACGTTCAGTACGCTCGACAACGTCGTCTCGAGCCGCGCCGGCCGCGCAAGAATTTTGGCGATTTCGTAAACGCCGCTGAGGGCGATCTCGGCCAGCGCGCGCGGATGCGAGCGCCCCCGATCGGACTGGTCTGAAACCTGTTGGTCCTGGCTCATCGCATGCCACCACCGGGCGGAAAAACGCAGCCAAATTCGATCGAAACGATCGAATACATTGATTGGATTCTAACGCACAACCGCGGCGTCTGTCGCGCCTAAGCTTTCGGCATTACTCTGGATTCCGATGTCCACATCGCACTTTTGAAAGGCATTCAGTCACTCAAGGTGCATATCGCGAGCATGTGGCCCATCGCGAGCCTACGCGAGTGGCAACGTAAGACGGAGCATCATCCTGCTATACGCTCGGCCGGCCTTGCCGCGACCGACTCACTTAAGCAGCAAGAGCAGCAAGCGGCCTCAATCCGCGAACCGGTTGCACCCAATATTCGCCGCACACTTCTGGCACCTTTGATAGCCTCTCGGCATATGTAGACTGTGCTGACCGCATCTTTGACCAAGGTATTTTCCGGCCTGTCACGCCGGAGGCCGCGGGTTCAAGTCCCGTCGCTCGCGCCATTAAATCAATGACTTAGTGCTCTTCCTTTCCACAGCCGCTCGCGTTTGGCGCGGCTGCACGCTTTGTTGCATGTGGGCGAAGCGCCCTTCCGCCAATGGAAAAAGTCGCATTGCCATAAATGTGCATGCTCGGTTTCCGCCGCGGGCGCCAAGCATTGGTTTCGGGGACTGAAGCCGGGGGTGAGAAGCCCCCCCCCTGCTCCCTGACCCAGATGCGCAGATCGGCGCTATTGCGGCGGCACCGTGCCGGGTCGCGGCATGATCGGCACCTGGCTCGCCAAGCCGGTTGCGGCTTCGAAGAGAGCTGCGGCCTGCAAGAGGGGTGCTTCGCCGCGCGGCGGTCCCACGATCTGGAGCCCAACCGGTCGGCCGAAGCCGTCGAAACCACAAGGCACGGCGATCGACGGGACACCCATCATCGTGGGGATCGCCGTAATCAGTGATCCTCCGAGGTAGTGCTCGAGCTTGCGACCGTCGATCATCTCAGGCATGCGCCTGTTCACGTCAAAGGAAGGTGTCGATGCACCCGGCGTCACCAGCACGTCATAGGTCTCGAAGAAGGCTGCCACTTTGCGATAGAAGGCGGCGCGCTCGCGTTCAGCCCAGGCAATGCGGCTCGGGCTCGCTCTAAGCCCCTCTTCGGTGTTCCAAACGATGTCCGGCTTGATGAGGTCCCGGTGCGCTGCGAGCATCAGCTCGCGGTCGACGACGTAGGACTGCGCGCGCAGGATCATGAAGGCCTCGCCGATCTCGCCGACATCCGGCGTGGCTTCGTCCACCTCCGCGCCCATGGCTGCGAAGTGTTTCAGAGAGGCCGCGCAGATTTCGCGCGTCTCGCGGTCGACAAGGGCGGCGCCGCCGAAATCGGGCGTGTAGGCAACGCGCCTCGGCGCGCGTGGCGCCGCCACGGCGTCGGAGAACGAGACTTTTGGAGCGTCGAAGGTCAGCGGATCGCGCGGGCAGAAGCCAGCCATTGCATCAAGGAAGAGCGCCACATCTGCGACCGTGCGCGCCATGGGCCCCTGGACGGACAAGGGCGCCCAGAGATTATTCGACGTGCCGCGCGTCACCCTGCCAGGCGACGGCCTCAAACCCACGACGGAGCAGTACGTGGCCGGGCGCCGCAGCGATCCTGCGTGATCGGAGCCATGGGCGAGCCAGACTTCGCCCGCAGCCAGCGCGGCTGCCGCGCCGCCGCTCGAGCCCCCGCACGTCAGCGCGGTGTTCCAGGGATTGGTGGTCCGCCCGAACACCTCGTTGAATGTCGACCCGCCCGCGCCGAATTCAGGGGTATTCGATTTGGCGATCACGATGCCGCCGGCCCGCTCGATACGGTCAACCACGGGATGCGAGGTTGTCGGCACATGGTCCCTGAAGATGGGCGATCCGTACGTCGTCCGCACGCCGGCGACGTCCGTGAGATCTTTGATTGCAACCGGCAGTCCGGCCAGCCACCCGCGCTCGGCCCGCCCTTGCAGTCGTTCGCCGCGCATGAGTTGCCCGGCGTGCTCGCGTGCGCGTTCAAGGCACAGCGTCGGCAATGCATTGATGGCCGGCTCGCAGGCCGCAATCCTCGCCTCGGCCGCGTCGATCAGATCGAGCGGCGTGATCTCGCCGGCCGTCAGCAGCCGCACCGCCTCGCACGCTGTCAACCGGGTGAGTTCATTGCCGTTGCTGCCGGACATGAGGGTGTCGTCCACGTACAGGGAAATGGGTTTCTGGATTTCTTGTCAAAGGTATCTCCGAGGACGTCGAGGGTGCAACATCGCAGCGCTGCGCGATGCGCAAGCGCCGATCGGCGCGTGCGGAAACTCTCCGGGCAGAAATTCATCCCACGCGCGACGCGAGCGCTGCTGCGTCAGCCCGCGGCGATCGCAGCAAGCCCATCGACGAGCCACTTTAATCCTGCATCGTTGTTGTTCCGGCGATGCCACAGGGCATGGACCGCGAAAGAGCGGATCTCCACGGGCGGTTCGTGGCAAACGAGACCGAAATGGCTCCGATAGTGCTCGGCCATGCGGGCTGGCACGGTGGCGACGGCATCCGTTTCTGCCACGACCGCGAAGGCCGGGAAGAACGAGGGCACGGAGGCCACCACGCGACGCGATTTGCCAAGCTTGGCGAGGCTCACGTCGACGATCCCGCGCAGGCCACCGTTGAATGACACCAGCACGTGGTCGAGTTCGAGATAGGTTTTGAGCGTCAACTTGCGCTTGATCTGTGGCTGCTCCTTGCGGGCGAGCACGCGATAGGTCTCATTGAACAGGTGGCGATGCACGTACTCGGTGCCGGGCGCGCGTTGCAGGCCGATCGCCACGTCCAATTCGCCATCGGCAAGCGCTTTCAGCGCCTCCTCTCGCATCTGGGGCCGGAAGCTCAAGCGGACGCCCGGCGCATGCCGCCGCACACGCCTGATCAACAGCGGTGCAAACAGCGCGATCTGCTGGTCTGCACCGGCGATGCGGAAGAGACGTTGGCTGCTCGAAGGCTCGAAGGTCTGGGCCTCGCCCACGATCTCCTGGCTCAGCAGGATGATTCGTTCGACACGCTCGGCAATCTCCATGGCGCGTTGCGTCGGCTCGACGCCGAACGGCCGGCGCATGAACAATTCGTCGTCGAAGGCGCGGCGCAGGCGCTTGAGGGAATGGCTGATGGCCGATTGCGTCAACCCGAGCCTTTCGGCGACGACCGTGAGCTTACGATGCCGCATGACCTCGCTGAACACGGTCAGGAGTGTCAGGTCGAGCTGGCGCAGTTTGATAGAGTTGATATCGGACATGAAGCTTTTTCAGTTCCATCTATGATGTCCTGTTTATATCACTCGTGCCGTGAAACAAGCGGCACCGGATTCAGGCGACTGCCGTGCCGGGGGCGTTCTCGCGCCAGAACAGGGCAGAATTGATGCTCAATCATGTCGGCTTCGGCATCTCGAACTTCGCGCACAGCAAACGCTTTTATGTCGCCGCACTGGCACCGCTCGGCTTCTCGATCCTCGCGGAAGGAGCGGACTGGGCGATGATCGGCAAGGGCGGCGCCGGCCGCCTCTGGTTCGGCATCCACACCACCATCGCAAAGCCTGTACACGTCGCCTTCACAGCGGAAAGTCGGGCCGAGGTCGATGCCTTCCACGCTGCAGCACTGGGGGGCGGCGGGCACGACAACGGCGGCCCCGGCATTCGCGCCCTCTACCATGCCCACTACTACGCGGCCTTCGTGCTCGATCCCGACGGGCACAACATCGAGGCGGTCTGCAAGCCGCAGGACGCGTGAGGATGGCGCAGCACGATCTGGGCCCTGGCCGGCTCGAGGCTTTCAGCGACGGCGTGATCGCGATCATCGTCACGATCATGGTGTTGGAGCTGAAGCTTCCCGAGCACGTCGGCGAGAAGGGGCTCGTGCATGGCCTGCTCCTGCCACTGACACCCAAGCTCGTCAGCTATGCCATGAGCTTCCTCGTCGTCGCGATCATGTGGGTGAACCACCACGCGCTGATGGCGACCGTGCGCCGGGCGACGCGCACGATCCTATGGCAGAACAATCACCTGCTGTTCTGGATGTCGCTCATCCCTTTTGCCACCGGTTTCCTCGGTGAGAACCCGCGCCTTCCCGACGCCTACGCGGTCTATGGCTTCGTGCTCGCCGCCTCTGCCGGTGCATTCACATTGCTGCGCTGGCACGCGTCTACCCAGGGGCGGGATAGTCCCGAGCTTTCGAAGGTGCACCGCGCCGTCCTCGGCAAGAGCCTGCTGGGCACCCTGCTCTATGCCGCAGCCGTTCCCCTCGCCTACGTGTCGATCTTTGCCTCGATCGCCATCTTTGTCGCCATCCCGGTGATGTTCTTCCTGCCGGTTTTTGTGGGTCCCGCAACCGTGAACGCAGATTGAGAGGAGGCGACCATGTCCCTTCACGAAGCAAACCCTGTCTCGCGGCGCGCCGTGCTTGGTTCCGGTGCCGCAACGGCGCTGATGGTCGGCCTGCGGCTGCCGTGGTCGGAGAGGGCGGCGCACGCGCAGTCTGCGGCCGCGCCGGCCGAGATCGGTGCCTGGGTCCGGATCTCGGCAGACGACACGGTCACGCTGCTGCTGTCGCAGGTCGAGATCGGCCAGGGCATCTCGACGACGCTTCCGGCGATCCTCGCCGACGAGCTCGGTGCGGACTGGGCCCGCGTGCACGTCGAGAACTCTCCGGTTGCGGCGCCCTATCGCAATCCACGCATCAACTGGATGTTCACGGGCAACTCCGAAAGCATCCAATCGTTCGCCCCGCATTTGCGCAAGGCGGGTGCGGCTGCGCGCGAGATGCTCATTGCAGTAGCCGCCAAGCGATGGAACGTGTCACCCGATACGTGCGGTGCGGAGAACGGCCAGATCGTCCATGGGCCATCGGGGCGCCAGCTCAAGTTCGGCGATGTCGCCGTCGACGCCGCGCGTCTTCCGGTCCCGGCTGATCCCCGGATCAAGGGCGACACGGACTTGCGCCTCGTGGGGCGGGCCCTGCCGCGGCGCGACATCCCGGCCAAGGTCGACGGATCGGCGGTGTTCGGCATCGACGTCAAGGTGCCGGGCATGGTGCACGCGGCCATCCGGCATGCGCCCGCCTTCGGCGGCACGGTGGCCGCCTTCGATGCACCAAGCGTCACGCAACGGCCCGGCGTGATCGCCGTCGTGCCGCTGCAGAACGCCGTTGCGGTGGTGGCGGAACGTTTCTGGCAGGCGAAGACGGCCGCGGACGCGCTGTCCGTTACGTTCACGGACGGGCCCAACACGGACGTCTCGAGCGCGACGTTGGCGGAGCGCTATCGTGCCGTTCTGAATGGCACCGAGTGGAAGGCGACCACCAGCCGCGGCGACGCACCCGCCGCCGTTGCAGCGGCCGGGGCCCAAGCTTTCACGCGCGACTACGACAGCCCGTTCCAGGCGCACGCCACCATGGAACCGATGAATTGCACGGCATCGGTCACGGCCGACGTCTGCGAACTCTGGGTGCCGACGCAGGGCCAGCAACTGACCGAGATCGTGGCTGCCTCCGTGACGGGGCTCAAGCCCGAGCAGATCAAGATCAACTGGACCTATTGCGGCGGGGGCTTCGGCCGGCGGCTGCTCGCCGACTTCGTGGCGCAGGCCATCGTGATCTCGAAAGCCGTCGAACGTCCGGTCAAGCTGATCTGGACGCGCGAGGAGGACATGGCCCACGACTTCTATCGTCCGGCGACGCTGACCCGCCTGTCGGCTGTCCCCGGGGCGAATGGCGCGCCAACGGCGCTCGCCGCGCGGCTCGTGTCGCCGACCCAGTTGCAGGCGGTGAACGGCAGCAAGCTGCCCGATCACGTCGACCCGCGCGTCACCGAGGGGCTGGAGGACACGCGCTACGACATCGCGGATTTCCGGCTCGACTACCACAAGCTCGACATTCCCATTCCGACGTCCGTGCTGCGCACCACGGGCTTCGGGCCGAATATCTTTGCGCTGGAAAGCTTCATCGACGAACTGGCGCACGCCGCGGGCCAGGATCCCTATCGGTTCCGCCGCAAGCTGCTCGCCAAGGATTCACGGGCGCTGCGGGTGCTCGATCTCGCGGCGGAAAAGTCGGACTGGGATAAACCGCTGCCGAAGGGACGCGCGCGCGGCATCGCCTTCTGCGATGGCTTCGAGACCATCATCGCCCAGGTCGTCGAACTCTCGGTCGGCGCGGACAAGGCCGTGCGCGTCCACAGTCTCACGACGGTCGCCGACCCTGGCCGCTTGTTCGATCCGGGTATCGGCGCCTCCAATCTGGAGGCAGGCGCCCTGTTCGGTCTCTCAAGCGCCTTCAAGAGCAAGATCACGTTCGAGGCGGGGCGCACGGTGCAACAGAACTTCGACGGCTACGATCTCGTGCACCTGTGGGAGGCGCCGCCGATCGTGACGACGCACTTCGTCGAAAGTCCGGGGGAGAAGATCGGAGGGCTCGGCGAAGTCGGTCCGGTCTCGATCCCCCCGGCCGTTGCCAATGCCATCTTCGCCGCGACAGGCGCGCGCGTGCGCTCCCTGCCGCTTGCCGACCACGGGTATACGCTCGCCGCGTCTTCGGCGGCTTGAGGGACATCTCATGATCAAGTTCACCATCAACGGCCGCCCCGCCGAAGTGGATGCGGACCCTGATACGCCGCTGCTCTGGGTGCTGCGTGACGACCTCGGGCTGACCGGCACCAAGTTCGGATGCGGCGCGGCGCTGTGTGGCGCGTGCACGGTTCATATCGACGGGGAGCCGGTGCGCGCCTGCTCCCGGCCGGTCTCCGAGGCCGCAGGGCGGCGCGTCATCACGATCGAGGGTCTGTCCGAGAACCGCTCTCATCCCGTGCAGCAAGCCTGGATCGCCGAGCAGGTGCCCCAATGCGGCTACTGCCAGTCCGGCATGATCATGGCCGTCGCCGCGCTGCTCAAAGAGCGGCCCCAGCCCAGCGAGGCCGAGATCGACGCCGCGATCACCAATATCTGCCGATGCGGAACGTATGCGCGCATCCGCAAGGCCATCCACCGCGCGGCCGGCACGTCCGTTCCGCAAAAGGGCTGATGCGATGAACCGACATTTTTCGGCCGGCGCGGCCGCCGTCGTTATCTTGATCGGGGCATTGGCCGCCACGGCGCTTCGCTCGGCGGCGCAGAGTCCCGCTTCTGCCGACAGGCCGGTATCGCTCGCCGCTTTCGACACGGTGGCCCGCGTGCTGACGCATCCGCGGTGCCAGAACTGCCACACGCAGACGGGCTATCCGCGACAGGGCGATGATCGCCATCCGCATGCGATGAACGTGCAGCGCGGATCGGACGGGCATGGCGCCGCCGGCCAGCGTTGCACCGCCTGTCACGGCCGGGCCAACAACAGTGCGAGCGGCGTACCGGGCGCCGACGAGGACTGGCATCTCGCGCCGTTGTCCATGGGCTGGGAAGGCCGCACGCCCCGGGAATTGTGCCTGGGGCTCAAGGATCCCGCCCGCAACGGCGGCCGGACGGGCGCCAAGATCATCGAACACTTCGACACGCCCTTGGTTCGGTGGGGATGGAACCCTGGACGCCGAGCGGATGGCACGCTGCGGGCCGTGCCGCCGGTCGCGTACGCCGCGTTCGTTACGGCAGCGAAGCGTTGGCTGGAGACGGGCGCAGCCTGCCCCGACTAGCGGCGGCTTCGCCCCATGTCACAGCAGGGCGCGCGAGGGCGACGGACCCGGACTAGGCGGCCTGCTGGATTGCCGAAAGCTGCCAGCCCTCGTTGCCTGCCCGGGCGTCGCGGCGGAACGTCCAGAACTCGACCGCCTCGGTCGGACGCCCGAGATCTCCCGACACGACGCGCTTCGTGGCCCGGTCCACCATCGCGTCGATCATGGAGAAGCGCATGGCCACCGTGGCATAGGTTGCATTGCCTTCGCGCCAAGCCTCGGACACGTCGCCCTGCAACAGCTTCACGTTGGAGACCTCGTTGCGCACGCCGCGCTTGGCGTTGTCCGCCAGTTCCTGGCTGAAGTGCGAGAACATCTCCGGCGTCGTGATCCGTCCGAGCGTGCTCGTATCCTCCCGGGCGAAGGCGGTCTGTGTCTGCCCGAGCAGCGCCTCGAAGGTATCGAGGTCGGCATTGCTGACGGCATAAGGCGCCGGCGTGCCCGTTGCAGCGCTCGCAAACGATCCCGAAGGCGCGGATTGCCTGTTCGTGTTGGCGGACAGGATGGAGGGACCACCCGCCGTCGCCTGCTGACGCCGGTTCCGGAAGAAGGCCATGGCCAGATAGATGAGGCCCGCGATCAAGGCGAACTGGAGAACGAAGCCCAGCACGCTCGCCAGCGCCCCGAACCCGAAGATGCTGCCGAGGGCCAAGGCGAACAGCCCGCCCATGAGCAGGCCGCGGAAGCCGCCGAAGCGGGACGCGCCCGTGGGCTGCACGGCCTGGGAGGCGCCGGGGCGCGGTGTCATGGACCTCTCGACCGGCGACGCCTTCGGCGCGGTCGTCGTGGAGGGTGGCGCCGTATAGGTGCGTCCGCCGCGAGATCCGAAGCTGCCGCCGCCGCCCGCGCGGGCCATCGCGAAGTCGCTGGCGACGACCGTGAAGCTGGTGCCGAGGATAATGGCGAGTGCCATCAAGCGGATACGGGACATGGAAACCACCCTAGACGAGTACGGATCACTGCACGCCATATATAGGGAGGCCCCGCTTCGGGTTCCAGCGGCAACGGCAGCTTCGGTTATTGAACCGCTCTCGCCCGCCGTCGGCCGCATAGGCCACCGCTCGGAGATAGCCCTCCCCTCCGCCGCCCAGATTGCGGCGCGGCGGCTAAACGCCGAGGTAGGCTTTGCGCACGTCGTCGTTGGTGAGGAGGGTTGCGCTCGGGCCAGAGAGCGCGATGCGGCCGGTCTCGAGCACGTAGGCCCGATCGGAGATGCGGAGGGCCAGTTCCGCGTTCTGCTCGACGAGGAGCACCGTGACGCCCTGCGCGCGG
>RXJK01000217.1:12140-12383 GCA_003963125.1 Hyphomicrobiales bacterium | reverse complement strand
GTCCAGCAATAGGAGCTTGGGGCGCGCGACAAGGGCGCGGCCGAAGGCAAGCATCTGCTGCTCGCCGCCGCTCAAGGTGCCGGCCAACTGGGCGGCGCGTTCCTTGAGGCGGGGAAAGCGGGCGTAGATCACCTCGATGTCGTGGGCGACCTCTCTCTTGTCGCGACGACTGAGGCCGCCCATCAGGAGGCACTCGTAGACGGAGAGGTTGCGGAACACCTTGCGCCCCTCGGGCACCTGCAC
>RXJK01000217.1:0-12090 GCA_003963125.1 Hyphomicrobiales bacterium | reverse complement strand
TCCGGCTCGAGGCCTGCGATGTCGCGGCCCTCGTAGGCGATGCTGCCGGAGACAGGATGCACGATGCCCGAGATGGTGTTGAGGATGGTCGTCTTGCCGGCGCCGTTCGAGCCGATCAGGCAGGTGATGGTACCCTGCTCGATGTCGAGCGTGACGCCCTTGATGACCTCGACAGGGCCGTAGGCGACGTGCAGATCGGTGAGCTTCAGCATCACGCCCTCGCCTTGCCGAGGTAGGCCTCGAGGACGCGCGGTTCGCGCTGCACTTCTTCCGGCGTGCCGTCGGCGATCACCTGGCCGCGGGCCAGCACGGTGATGGCGGAGCACAGGCCCATCACCATCTTCATGTTGTGCTCGACCAGCAGCACCGTGACGCCGAGCGCGTTGATGCGGCGGATGTAGGTGGCGAGCTGCTGCGTCTCGGACTGGTTCATGCCGGCGGCGGGTTCATCGAGCAGGAGAAGCTGCGGCTTGGGCGCGAGCGCGCGCGCGATCTCGAGCAGGCGCTGGTGGCCGTAGGGAATCGTGCGGGCGAATTCGTGGGCGGAGCCCGCGAGACCCAGCAGTTCGAGGCATTCCATGGCGCGCGCGCGCAGCATCTCCTCCTCCGAGCGCACGCGGGCGCCGCGCAGCATGGCGCCGAACACGCCGGTGTGCCCGAGGCTCTGCCCGCCGACCATGGCGTTCTCGAGCACCGTCATATCGTAGAAGAGCTGCACCTCCTGGAACGTGCGCGACATGCCGATGCGGGCGCGCTTGTGCGGCGGCAGCGTGCCGATCTCCTCGTCGCGAAAGCGGACGCTTCCCCCATCGAGCGGCTGCGTGCCGCTGATCAGGCTGAAGACGGTCGATTTTCCAGATCCGTTCGGGCCGATGAGGCCGCGCACCTCGCCGGCGCCCACGGAAAAGCTCACCTGATCGACCGCCGTGAGGCCGCCGAAGCGCTTGGTGATGCCGGAGACGGTGAGCAGGCTCATGGCTTCACCGGCGTTGCCGCATGTGCGTCGACCGTGGTGCGCTTGACGCGGAGGGCCAGGACGCGGCGCACCAGGTCCATGAGGCCGCCGGGCAGGAACAGCATGAAGAAGATGAGCATGCCGCCGTAGACGATCAGGCGATAGTCCGCGAAGGCGCGCAGGTATTCCGGCAGCATCACGACGACGAGCGAACCGATGATGCCGCCCAGCATGGAACCGAGGCCGCCGATCACCACCATGGTCACCATCTCGACCGAGGTGACGAAGGTGAAATTCTCGGGATTAATGTAGGCCATGTAGTGGGCGTAGAGCGCACCGGCGAGACCGGCGCAGGCGGTACCGATAACGAAGGCGACGACCTTCTGGCGCGTCGCATCGATGCCGCAGACGGAAGCTGCAAGCTCGTTCTCGCGAACGGCGACGAGGCTGCGACCGAAGCGCGATTCCGTCAGGCGGTCGAGAAGGAACAGCACGGCGAACATGACGAGCGAGGCGAGGATGAAGAAGCCCTCGTCGCCATCGATCTTCCAGATCCAGAAGCCGGGCATGGGGATGCCGTAGAGACCGTAAGCGCCGTTGGTGATGCCTTTCAGGTTGTTGATGAGCAGGAAGATGATCTCGCCCATGGCGAGCGTGGCGATCGCGAGATAATGCCCCGTGAGGCGCAGGATGGGCGCCACGAGCAGGCCCATGACCGCAGCCGCGAGCCCACCCATCGGGAAGGTGACGATGAAGGGCAGCTTCAGTTTGACGGCGAGCAGGGCTGCCGTGTAGGCGCCGACGCCGAAGAACGCCGCGTGACCGAAGGAGAATTGGCCGGTGTAGCCGACAATCAATTGCAGGCCGAGCACGGCGATCGAAAAGATCACGGCGAGGTTCAGGATGCGCAGGGCGTAGGTGTCGGCGACGAGGGCAAGAGCCAGCCAGAGGCCGCCGGCGACGATCAAGACGGGCGTCCAGGATCCCAGCCCTTCACTCTTCTTGACGAGCGCAACCTTGGAGCCTTCGGCGATGGAGCGTCCGGCGGGCAGCGCGGGCCGGAAGAAGAAGAGCAGGATCGCAAGCAGGATCACGTACATGATCACGTTCTTGTACTCGGAGGAGACGAGGCCGGCGGCCAACGTCTCCACCACGCCGAGCACGAGGCCGCCCGCCATGGTGCCCATGATGCCGAAGCCGCCGATGGCCGCCGCGGCAAACGCCTTCACCAGTACGGAGTGGCCGAGATTGAAGGAGGCGAAGAACAGCGGCGCGATCAGCACGCCCGCGCCGCCAGCCAGCGCCGCACTCAGGCCGAAGGTGAGCGCACGGTTGCGGCGGCGATTGACGCCGTAGAGGGCAGCCGTGACGGGATCCAGCGCGGCCGCGCGCCAGGAGATCCCGGTCATGGTGCGCTTGAAGAAGTATTGCAGGGCGGCCATCACGGAGAGACCGAGGCCCAGGATCCACAGGTTCTGCTGGCGCGCGACGATGCCGAAAATGCGGACGGGCTCGCCAGCGAAGAGTTCCGGATACGGCAGGGGCTCGCGGCCCCAGATGATGATGGCGAGCGCCTGCAGCGCAATCGAGATGCCGAGCGTGGCAATGAGGAGATTGAGAAGCGGCGCCTTGCGCGAAATGATCGGGCGAAGAAGCGCGCTTTCGAAGAGAACGCCGCACAGCCCGGTCAGAACGATGGCTGCGAAAAAGACGACGGCAAAGGGCAGCTTGAAGGCGGTCAGCAGCGTGAGACCGATGAAGGCGCCGAGCATCACCAGTTCGCCTTGCGCGAAATTTATGAGTTCCGTCGCCCTCAGGGTCAGCGCGAAGCCGAGCCCGACGAGACTATAAACACAGCCGATCGTGAGGCCGGAGACGATCAGCTGGGCGAGCGTCGCGGTATCCATGTCACTCCTTGCGGCTCACCCACTGGCGCATCTGCATCGCGGGCCGCATCACGCGGCTCAACGGGCGAGGATGGTCTTGGCGCCGTTCTTGATCTGGACCTTGTAGAGCGGGAAGCTAGCGTCGCCCGCCTTGTCGAAGGCCCAGTTGCCGAGCATGCCCTTGTAGGGCGAGCCTTCCGTGAAGGCTGCGACGTGATCGCGGATCACCTTCGGATCGGCCTTGTCGGCCTTGGTCACGGCTTCGTGGATCATGCCGACGGTATCGTAGACTTCGGCGACCCAGCCGTCGGGCTCTCGGCCGAACTGCGACTTGTAGCGCTGCACGAACTCCTGGTTCTTGGCATCGGGGTCTGCCGGCGTGAACGGCTCGACGAGGACTGCGCCTTCGACCGCGTCGCCGCCGAGTTCGATGTACTTCGGCGAGGCATTGCCGGTGTCGCCCAAGAGCTGCAGGTTCATGCCGAGTTGCTTTGCCTGCTTCGCTATGAGCGCGGAGGCCGTGTAGGCGCCGACGGCATAGAGGGCCGTCGCGCCCGATCGCTTCACGGAAGTGAGCTGGCCGGTGAAATCCTGGTCGTTGCGGGGGAATATCTCCATGGCGGCGGGCTGCAGGTTGAGGGCGGCGAGGCCAGCCTTGAAGCCGTTCGCCATGGAGGCGCCGTACTCGTCGTCGGAGTAGAGGATCGCCACCTTCTCGTGCTTCAATGTCTTCACCGCGAACTCGGACAGCACTTTGGTCTGGCCGGTGGCTGCGACGGCGATGCGGAATACCCACTCGGAGCCCTGCTGCGTGATCGCGGTACCGACGCCCGAGGTGAACTGGGGCACCTTGTAGCGCTGCGTGATGGGCACCATCGCCAGGGCGCAGGGACTGTTCACGGCGCCGAGCACCGCCTGCACCTTGTCCTGCGTGATCAGCTTCACGGTGGCATTGGTGGACTGGTTGCAGTTGCTGGCGTCGTCTTCCACCAGCAGCTCGATCTTGTACTTGCCGCCGGCGGCGTTGATCTCCTTGACGCGCATTTCGGCGCCGGTGGCGTGGCTCTGGCCGGCCGCGGCAAAGGCTCCGGTCATGGGCGCGACCAGGCCGATCTTGATGGTCTGCTGGGCCGCGGCGGGGGCGGCCCAGAGCCCCAGGAGCGCGGCGATAAGGAAGGGCGTCTTGCGCGTCATCATGCTGGTCTCATCCTTTCTGATGCGCCGCGTGGCGCGATCCTCATCCATGAACTGTCGGCTAGCTGGCAATTTCGTGCGGGCCGGTCTGCGCGGCCTCCGTTGCGATGTCGATACCGTAGCCCGCCTTGGCGCCGGCCGGCGTGAGAAAGCCTCGTTCGACGTCGGCGAGAACCGCCGCGCGCGGGCGCTTCGCCGGCGCGCCGAAGCCGCCGCCGCCCGCTTCCAGGATGGTCAGGATGCCGCCTGCGGGCAAGTCGTGGCGGCCAGTCGGTGATATCGGCGTGCCGTCGATGCTGTGTTCGCGCAGGGCGCCAGGACCTCCGCCATCGGCGCCGCGTGCTGCGAACGCGGTGCGGTTGGCCATGGAGAACACGGCGATCGGATAGCCGGTGTCGTTGCGCATGACGATCTCCTGCCCCGGGCCGCCGCGATACGTACCGACTCCGCCGCTGTCGGGCCGGATCGCCTTGCGCAGGATGGTCATGCCGGTGAGGTCTTCGAAGACCTCCGTCGGCGTGCAGGCCATGTTGGAGGAGCCCGGCGTCGTCGGGTGGCCATCGAGCCCATCGAGGGCGCCGAAGCCGCCGGCCGCGAAGTAGGTGGCCGCAAATGGGGTGCCGTTGCGCAAGCGGCCCTGGAAGGTGAGGATGTTGATCAGACCGCTGTCGGCGGTGATGCGATCGGGCATCGCCTTGGCGAGAGCAGCAAAGATCAGCGGCATGACGAAATGGCCGATGATGTGGCGGCCCGCGGACGGTGCCGGCGCGATGGCGTTGAGGATACAGCCTGCGGGCGCCGACACCGTGATCGGCGCCGTTGCGCCGTCGTTGTTGGGCACGTTGGGCGTCGTCAGGCACTTGATGGAGTAGAGCGCCATGGAGCGCGAATAGCAGATCGGCACGTTGATGCCGGAGCGCACGCAAGGCCCCGTGCCCTCGAAAGAGATGCGCATCTCCTCGCCCTGCTTCTCGATCCGGCAGGCAAGCCGCACGGGATCGCCCAGCGCCTCGACATCGAACGCGGATTCGTAGACGGCATCGGGGATGGCGGCGAGGCTCGTGCGCACGGCTCGCTCGGTCTGGCCGCGGATGAGGGTCGAAAGTTCGCCGATGGAGGAGAGCTGATATTCGCGCATGAAGTCGCGCAGCTGCCGGCCCACGACCTCCGTGCAGCTCACACCCGCCATGATGTCGCCTACGACCTGCTCGGGCACGCGCACGTTGAGGCGGATCAGATCGAGGATCATCTCCTCCATGACGCCCGCCTTCACGAGCTTGCAGATCGGCAGCCGCAGGCCCTCGTGATAGAGCTCGGTGGCTGCTGCCGAGAAGCCCATGCCGCCGATGTCGGGCAGATGCGTGATGCTCATGGTGTAGCCGACGATGCAGGTGGCGTCGTCGTAGACGGGGCGCATCACGGCGATGTCGTACATGTGGCCCGTACCGATGACGGGATCGTTCGAGATGACGACGTCGCCGGGGCTGAGCTTGTCCGGCGGGAAGCGCTTCAGCATGTGGCTGATGGTGACGGGTGCCGTGCCGATGAAGACGGGGATGCACTTGGTGCTCTGCGCGATCATGCGGCCTTCGGCATCGAACAGCATGACGGACAGGTCGTAGCCTTCGCGCACCAGCGTGGAGAACGACGTGCGGATCAAGGTGGCGGCGCCTTCGTCGCATATGGAGACGAGGCGATCCCACATGATGCCGAGGCTGACGGGGTCAATGGATCTGGCGCTCATGCTGCCCCCTTTCCTGCCGCGACCGCGATGTCGACGCGTATGTTGTAGCTGGGATCGATGGTGCCGACATCATCGACGTCGAGCAGGCAGGTGGATTCGTGCTCCTCGATCAGCGCCGGGCCGCGCACGCTCGCGCCCGGTTTCAAGGCATAGCGGTCGAAGACCGGACAATCGATGAGCCCGCCGGCCGCGGGGAACCAGGCTTTTCGCGTCCCCTTCGCGGCGGGCCCCGTGCTTATTTCGGCGGCATCGGCAAGAACGTCGGCGAGGACCGGCTCGGGGCCGACGGCCTCGACCTTCCAGCTCACGATCTCCAGGGGCTCGTCGAGCGTGATGTGGAAGACATCGCGGTAGCGCTGGGCAAAGAGCTCCGGCAAGCGCGCGTGGATGTCGGCGAGCGGCGCGTCGGGCAGCGGCACCTCGAGCTCGTAGCCCTGGCCGCGGTAGCGCATGTCCACGCGGCGATCGAGGCGGATGTCGCCTGCGGTCAGGCCGGCGGCCAGGAGATACTCCTTCGCCTCCCGCTCGATGCCGACGAAGGTTTCGACAAAGATTTCCGGCGTGATCTCGGCGAGCGGTCGGCGGAGCGAGCGGGCCACCTCGAACGCCATCCGGCTCGCCAGCATCCCGAGCGCCGACATCACGCCGGCGCCCACGGGGAAGATCACCTGCGGGATCCTGAGCTTGCGGGCGATGCGGGCGCCGTGCAGCGGGCCACCGCCGCCGAAGGCCACCATCGCGGAGGACCGATAATCGAAGCCGCGCTCGACGGCATGCATGCGGAAGGCCCGCGCGACGTTCTCGTTGGTGACGTCGTGGATGCCCCAGGCGGCGCGGGCGAGATCGATGCCGAGCTTGCCGGCGATCTCCGAGCGCAGCACGCGGGCCGCGCCATCGGGATCGAGGTGCATGCGGCCGCCCAGAAAGTAGCCCGCATCGAGATAGCCGAGCGTGAGATTGGCGTCGGTCAGCGTCGGCGCGGTTCCGCCTTGCGCGTAGCAGACTGGGCCCGGATCGGCACCGGCGCTGCCGGGCCCAACTCGAATGAGGCCCAGCGTGTCGACTTCGGCGATGCTGCCGCCGCCTGCCCCGATCTCCGTCAGGTCGATGGCGGGAATGCGCAAGGCGAGACCGCTGCCGCTCTTGTGCTTGTAGACGTGGGCTGCCTCGAACTCGTACTTGCGGAGCGCGCGGCCGTCGCGCACCAGCGCGCCCTTGGCTGTGGTTCCGCCGAGATCGAACGACAGGACGTTGGGCATCGCCAGGGCGCGCCCCAGTCGGCAGGACATCAGCACGCCGGCCGCGGGCCCCGATTCCAGCATGCGGGCGGGAAACTGGCGCGCGGTGGCAGGCGTGAGTGCGCCGCCCGAGGAACTCATGAGCGTCAGGCGGCCGCGGAAGCCGAGCGCGGCGAGCCCCGCCTCGAGGCGCGCCAGATAGCGATCGAGCATCGGCTGCGCGTAGGCGTTGACCGTGGTCGTGGTCCAGCGCTCGAACTCGCGCATATAGGGAAACACGTCCGACGAGGTCGAGACAGAGAGGTGCGGGTAGGCCGCCTCGATCAGCGCCTTGGTGCGCGCTTCATGGACGGCGTTGGCATAAGAGTGGAGGTAGCACACCGCGATCGCTTCGACCTTGCGGCGATCCACGAGCTCCTTTGCAGCAGCGAGGACGGCCGCCTCATCGAGCGGCGTCATGACCGCGCCGTCGACGCCGATACGTTCGGGGATCTCGCGGCGGAGTGGCCGGGGCACGAGCGGCGGCGCGAACTCGATGCGCAGGTCGAACAGATCGTAGCGCTGCTCGCGGCCGATATCGAAGAGGTCGCGAAAGCCTTCCGTCACGAGCATGCCCGTCACGGCGCCCTTGCGCTCGATCAGCGCGTTGGTGACGAGCGTGGTCCCATGCACGATTTCCGCCACGTCGCCCGCCTTGCAGGCGGCCTTGGCGAGCAGCGTCGCGACGCCTTCGAGCACGGCCTTCGACGGATCGGACGGGGTCGTCAGCTGCTTGTGCAGGATCGCCCCCCTGCCCTCGCCGACGACAAGCGCGAAGTCCGTGAACGTACCGCCGATGTCGACGCCGATGCGAACGCCGGAAGAGCCGCTGGTCATGGTGTACTCTGCATTATCAGGAGCAGGGGCGCGCCGACCGCGCTGCAAACCCTGGCGCCGTGCCCATCGCGCACGCTGCGGCCAGTGGCGAAAGCGAAGGCCGCCGCGACGTGTTCGTCATCGATCGGGTGAGGGGTGGGGCCAGGCGCGGTTTCAGCAGGCATGCCCGCAGAGGCCTTGCGTGAACAGGTTGCCCGCGTCGTCGCGCATGCCGCTTCAGACCGTCGCCGAGAATTGCGCCGAATTGCGCTACCTTATGCTTTTCCTGACACTAGTGTATGTTGAAGCGGTGTTTCAAGGGGATTATTCGGTGAGCATACGGACAGTCGCGAGACGCGCGCTCGAGAATTCTGCGGCGCAACTCGGCCGCGACGACTGGATAAAGGCCGCGCGCGATGTGCTGATCGCAGCCGGCGTCGACGCGGTGAAGATCAATACGCTCGCCGCCCAGCTCGACGTGACGCGGGGCAGCTTCTACTGGCACTTCAAGAGCCGCGACGACCTGCTCGATGCCTTGATCGAAAGCTGGAGAGCGGGTGCGGTAGCGCCGTTCCGGGATGCGGTAATGCGGGAGGATGCATCGCCGTCCCTTGCTTTCCTGGCCTTTTGCGAAGTCTGGTTCGATGCGCAGTTGTTCAATCCGGCGCTCGAAAGCGCAACGCGAGACTGGGCGCGGACGTCGGACGCGGTCGACGCGCTCGTCCGCAAAGTCGACCGCGAGCGCATGACGCTATTGAAGACCGTGCTTGCGCAGGCCGGCTACGACGAGCTCGAAGCTGAGATCCGCGCGCGCATCACGTACTACCACCAAGTGGGCTACTACTCGCTCAAGATCGCGGAGCCGGTGGCGCTCCGGCGCAAACTGCTGCCCACGTACTTCCGCGTCCTGGCGGGCTTCCCGGTTCCGGCTGCACCCCGCTCCTGACACCTGTGTATGGACCGGGCGATAGTCCGGCCGCGGGCGCGGCCCACCTTCGCGTGGCCGCGACCGGGCCGCCTCGTCAACCGGTGACGTTCAGCTTCAGGATGCGGATGGCGTTCTCGCCGAGGAGACCGTCGAGGGCTTCCGGCGGCAGATCGAGTGCGCGCACCTCCTTCAGCGATTGCGCGAGCGTCTGCACTGGCCAATCGGTGCCCCACATCACTTTCTGCATGCCATCGCGGTTCAGGAAGCCGCGCTGGGCGATGTAGTCGACGAGCGCGGGGGACCAGGTCGACGGCGGATGGGCGTCGGCGATGATGTAGACGTTCTCGTGGCCGATGGCGGCGCTGATCATCTCGTAGTCCATCGGCACGCCGATGTGCAGGCCGATCAGCTTCAATTCGGGGAAGTCGAAGGCCGCGTCCTCAAGCCATTGCGGGCGCGCGCAGAGCTTGCCGCCCGAGCGCGGCGACTGGCGGCCCACCTGCAAGGTGATCGGCACGTCGAGTTCGCAGCACTTGGCGTAGATGGGCCAATAGGTGCGGTCGTTGATGGGCACGCCGAACCAGTGCGGGTAGACGTGCACGCCCTTGAAGCCGAGCTTGGTGACGGCGCGCTCGATGTAGCGCAGGGTCTCCATGCCGCCGAGCGGGTTGATGCCGCACCAGCCGAAGAAGCGATCCGGATACTTCTGCAAGACCGGATAGACCTCGTCGACGTGGGTGGCGAGAAGCTCGCCACGGACGCCGTTCTGCACCACGTTGGCGATGACGCCGGTCATGGCGACGCCATTGCGATCCATGTCCGCGATGCAGCCTTCCGGATCGAGCGCCTTGGCCGAGGCCTTGTCGATGCCCAGCACGTCATAAAGCTTGAGTTGCGTATGCGGCTTGAAGTTCGCGCTGATGTCTATGATTCGGGCCATTCAGGGTCTCCCATCGTTTGCGAAAGGCTAGCGGCCGCTGGCCACGGACTCGTGCCACGGCGTCACGAAGCGGCGGAGCATGACGACGAGGAAATAGAGCACGAGCCCCAGAATCGTGAGCAGCAGGATCACGCCGAACATCGACTTGACGTCGAAGGCGTTGAGCGTGGCGACTGCCATGTAGCCGAGGCCCTGGTTGCCGCCGAGGTATTCGCCGACGATCGCACCGATGGTGGCGAGCACAATGCCGACCTCCATGCCGGTCAGGATGAAGGGCATCGAGTTCGGCAGCTCGACGTTGACGAACGTCGCCCAGCGGCCGGCGTTCAAGGCCTGCATCACCTCGCGGTGCCCGCGTTCCACTGATTTGATTCCGAGGATGGTGTTGGTCATGATGGGGAAGAACGCGATCACCGCCGCGAGCACGATCTTCGACGTCACGCCGAAGCCGAACCAAACGATGAAGAGCGGGATCAGCGCCACCTTCGGCATCACCTGCAGCCCGACGATCAGCGGGTTCAGCGTGCGCTCGAGTGTCTGGATCTTGCCGAGCAGCCCGCCGAAGACGATGCCGACGACAACGGCGATGGCGAACCCCGCCACGGTCTCGAGCAGCGTGATCCAGATGTGCCAATAGGTGCGTGGGTCCTGCATCAGCACGACGGTCGCCCTCCACACCTCGAGCGGCGGCGGCAGGATGAAACTCGAAACATTGAAGGCGCGCACGTAGGCTTCCCACACGAGCACGATGCCGGCGAGCAGGAGTGGCGTGATCAGCCAGGATGCGGAGCGTGACACAGGGCTATCTCTCTCGTTGCATCAGGCGAACGTGTCGAGGCGCTGGCGCAGCTCGATCTCGTGCGTCTGGAACTCGGGGGTCGATTGCGCATAGATGGTGCGCGGGCGGGCGATGTCGATCGTGCGCAGCGTATCCATGCGACCGGGGCGCGGCGAGAGCAGAAGCACCCTGTCCGCCAGGAACACCGCTTCGCGGATCGAATGCGTGACGAGGATTACCGTGCACCCGCTCTCCATCCAAATGCGCTGCAGTTCGAGGTTCATCTGGTCGCGCGTCATGGCGTCGAGCGCACCGAAGGGCTCGTCCATCAGAAGGATGTGGGGATCGCGGCTCAGCGCCCGCGCGATGGCCGCCCGCTGGCGCATGCCGCCCGAGAGCTCACGCGGCCAACGCTTCTCGAAGCCGGCGATGCCGACGAGCGCGCACAGCTCGGCGGCGCGCTTGCGGCGCTGGGCCTTCGGCACGCCACGCAGCTTCAGGGGCAACGCGATGTTGTCCTCGATGGTCATCCAGGGAAAGAGGTTCGCGTCCTGGAAGACGACGCCCAATTCCTGCATCACGGCGTCGTTGCGCTGGTCGCCGGACCAGAGTTGCTGGCCGCCCACCTCGACGCTGCCGGACGTCGGCCGCAGCAGGCCGGCGATGATGCGCAGCAGCGTCGTCTTCCCACAGCCGGAGGGGCCGAGCAGGACGAGGAACTCGCCTGCGCCGATGTCGAGATTGACGCCCGTCAGCGCCAGCACCTCGCTGTTGCGCACCTTGTAGCGCTGCTCGATGCCCTTCAGCTTGATGCCGACGGACGATGCGGGCTTGTGTACGGTCATGTCAGCGGCGCGCTCCGTCCTGGAAGAGGCGCCGGGCGCCGGCAGTGTCGATGATGCGAGCAAATCCAAACTCCATGGCGGCAATGGACGCCTGATGCCGCTCTTCCTCGAAGTCGCTGCAGGCGTCGGCAACGAGATAGGTTTCGAAATCCCGCTGGGCGAGATCGCGGACGGTGCTTTCGACGCACATGGACGTCGTCACGCCGCAGACGAAGACGCGCGAGATGTGGCCGGCGCGCAGGCGCTGTTCGAGGCCTGTGCCGACGAGGGCCGAGAAGCGGGGCTTGTCGAGGATCTCGTCGCCCGCGCCGGTTTCGACGCAGTGCGACAAGAGCTCGTCGCCGCTGCCGCGCCTCAAGGCCCCGACGCGCTTGAGGTTCGGCCGGATGGCCTCGACGAGCCATCCGCCATCCGCATAGTCGGGTGCGAAGACCATGCGCGTCCAGATCACGGTCACGCCCGCCGCGCGCGCGTCGGCAGCGAGCGCGTTGCCGGCCGCAGCGGCCCGCTGCAGCGCCTCGATCGGCCGGCCCTGCCGCGCCATGGACCCATCAGCGTCGCAAAACGAGCGCTGGAGATCGATGACGATGAGGGCCGAGCCGGACATGGATCGATCAGGAGAAGGCAAGGCTGCGGGCACTGTCATCGTAGAAATTCTGGTCCGCGGTCGCGCTGATTAGACCGGCCTTGAGCATGAGATCGTAGGCCGACTTCCAGCTTGCGGGAT
>RXJK01000120.1:6829-8609 GCA_003963125.1 Hyphomicrobiales bacterium | reverse complement strand
CCTGGCCGGTGGCCACGCCCTGTTGATCGGCGTTCCCGGCCTCGCCAAGACACTTCTTGTCGATACGCTCGGCCGCATCCTCGGTCTCGACGCCAAGCGCATCCAGTTCACGCCCGACCTGATGCCCTCCGATATCATCGGCGCGGAGCTGCTTGAGGATACGGCCGCCGGCAGGCGCAGCTTCCGGTTCGTCAAGGGCCCTATCTTCGCCCAGCTCCTGATGGCCGACGAGATCAACCGCGCCAGCCCGAAGACACAGTCGGCACTGCTGCAGGCCATGCAGGAGCATCACGTTACCGTCGCCGGCCAGCGCCACGACATCCCGACGCCGTTCCATGTGCTGGCGACGCAGAACCCGCTCGAGCAGGAAGGCACCTATCCGCTGCCTGAAGCCCAGCTCGACCGCTTCCTCCTCCAGATCGACGTCTCCTATCCCGACCTCGCGGCCGAGCGGCGCATGCTGTTCGCAACCACCGGCACCGAGGAGCGCCGCATCGAGCAGATCATTAGCCCGCAGGAGCTGATGAGCATCCAGCGCCTGGTGCGCCAGCTCCCCGTGCCGGACAAAGTGGTGGAAGCGATCCTGAAGCTCACGCGCTCGGCCCGTCCCGGCACCGGAGCCGGCGCCGATACCGACCGCCTGATCGCCTGGGGCCCCGGCCCCCGTGCAAGTCAGGCCATGATGCTGGCGGTTCGCGCCAAGGCCCTCGTCGACGGCCGCCTCGCGCCGTCGGTTGAGGACGTGATCAGCCTCGCCGAACCGATCCTGAAGCACCGCATGGCGTTGACGTTCGCAGCGCGCGCCGAAGGGGAGACGGCGAGCGGTGTGATTACCCGTTTGGCGAAAGCTCTGGAGTAGGGATCGGGTGGCGGCGCCGCGATCGACCTCGCTGAAATCCAGCCCCGGCGCTGACGCCGGAGCGAAAGGCGTGTTTGCCCTCGAAGGAGAGGCGCAGGCGCTGTCGGATCGTCTGCCGGACCTGCTGCTCGAAAGCCTGCGCGTCTCGAACACCGTCGCCCACGGCATCCACGGCCGCCGCCGCGCCGGCCCCGGCGAGACCTTCTGGCAGTTCCGTCAGTTCCAGACGTCCGACCCCGCGACGGCCATCGATTGGCGCCGATCCGCTTCCTCCGATACGCTCTACATCCGCGAGCGCGAGTGGGAAGCCTCCCACACCTTCTGGACCTGGGCCGACCTGTCGCCGTCCATGGAGTTCCGCAGCCATCTGGCGCCGGTGAACAAGCGCGACCGCGCGCTCGTCCTCGCCTTCGCCGCCGCCGAGATGCTGGTGCGCGCCGGCGAGCGCGTTGCCTACCTCGGGCTCACGCCACCCATGGCGAGCCGCAAGGCGACGTCGCGCATGGCCGAAGCGATCGCCTCGCATCAGGATGCGGAAGCGCTGCGCGCGAGCCTGCCGCCGCCGGCCCGCCTGTCGCGCTTCTCCACCGCGCTGCTGTTCGGTGATTTCCTCGATCCGCCGGAAACCATTCGGGATCGGATCAACGAGATGGCGGCGATGGGCCTCGCGGGCCACGTCATCCAGATCCTCGATCCCGCCGAGGAGACGCTGCCCTACCACGGCCGCGTCGAATTCCTGTCGCCGGAAGGCGGCGAGCGCTGGGTCGCCGACCGCGCCGAGACGCTGCGCGAAGCCTACCAGCAGCGCCTTGCGGCCCATCGCGAGGCCATCGTTGAGGCCACACGCCGCGTCGGCTGGTCGTTCCTCGTGCATCGCACGGACCGCCCCGCGGCCGAGCCGCTACTCTCCCTCATCATGCA
>RXJK01000120.1:0-6779 GCA_003963125.1 Hyphomicrobiales bacterium | reverse complement strand
CTGCCCCGGGAGGTGCCCTGTGACCCTCGGCCCGATCGCCTTCCTGAGCCCCTGGCTCCTCGTCGGCCTCGCCGCGCTTCCCGTCATCTACTGGCTCCTGCGCACCGTGCCGCCGAGCCCGACGCGGCTCTCCTTCCCGCCGACGCGCATCCTCATGGGCGTCCTCAACCGCGAGAAGACGCCGGCGCAGACGCCGTGGTGGCTGATGCTCATCCGCCTGCTCGCGGCGGCGCTCGTGATCCTGGCCCTCGCCGATCCGGTGCTCAACCCCAACCGTGAGAAGGCGCTCGCGGGCTCGGGCCCCGTCGCCATCGTCGTCGACAACGGCTGGGCGTCGGCAGCCCACTGGCAGCAGCGCACCTTCCTTGTTGGCCGCCTGATCACGGAGGCCGAGAGCCAGCGGCGTGCCGTCGTCATCGTGCCGACGGCGACAGTCTCCAAGGCCAACACACTTCGCGTCGAGGCGCCCTCTGCGGCACGCTCGACGGCAGCGGCCCTCCAGCCGCAGCCGTTCGCACCCGACCGCGCTGCCGTAGCGCAGGCGCTTGGCTCGGTGTTGGGTTCCGAAGGCAAGTCCGCGGTTGTCTGGCTCACGGACGGCATCGATCACGACGGCGCCGCGCGCACCTTCATCGTTAACCTGGCGAAGATTGCCGGCGGCGGCCTCACAGTCGTCGAGGAAACGGCTGGCCAGGAGGCCGTCGGCGTGACGGCGAGCGTCGGCAGCGGTGGCAAGCTCGAGGCGCAGGTCCTGCGTGCCGGCGGCCCGGCCCGCGCGGGCATCCTGCACGCCGTCTCCGCGCGCGGGCAGCGCCTCGGCGAAGCCACCTTCGCGCTGGGTGCCGGCGAAACGAAAGTGCAGGGCACGTTCGAATTGCCGCTCGAACTGCGCAACCAGGTGACGCGTGTCGAGATCGCGGGCGAGCGCTCCGCTGGGGCCGTCAATCTGCTCGACGCCCGCTCGCAATGGCATCGCATCGGCCTCATCTCCGGCGCCTCGCGCGAGCAGGCCCAGCCGCTTTTGGCGCCCCTCTACTACATCGAGCGCGCGCTCGCGCCGTTCTCCGAGATCGCCAAGAGCGAGGATTCCAACCTCGAGACGACCGTGGAAGCGCTGATCAAGCGCAACATCTCAGGCCTCATGCTGGCTGACGTCGGCACCCTGCCGCACGACATCAAGGAACGCCTCTCGCAATGGGTGCGCAAGGGCGGCGTCCTCGTCCGCTTCGCCGGTCCGCGTCTGGAGAAGGGCGGCGACGACCTGCTCCCCGTGCCGCTCCGTGTCGGCGGCCGTGCCTTGGGTGGCGCCCTGTCGTGGGCCACGCCGCAGCCGCTCGCACCTTTCGGTGACGACAGCTTGTTCGCAGGCCTCGCGATACCCCAGGACGTGCAGGTCAACCGCCAGGTGCTGGCGGACCCTGCAAGCCTCGGCCCTGAGACGAGGGTGTGGGCACGCCTGAAAGACGGCACGCCGCTCGTGACCGCCAAGCGCTACGGCGACGGCCATCTCGTGTTCTTCCACGTCACGGCGAACTCCGATTGGTCCAACCTGCCCCTGTCCGGCCTCTTCGTCGAAATGCTCCGCCGCACGGCGAGCCTCGGCAAGCAGGGCGGCGGCAATCAGGCGTCGCTCTCCACCGACGGCTCGGAGACGGCGCCTTCGACGGATGTGCTCGCCCCGCTGCAGGTGCTCGACGGCTTCGGCGCCCTGCGCAATCCGCCACCGACGACCCAGGCCATCTCCGGCGCCCGCATCGCAGACGCACAGCCGTCGGCCGAGAACCCGCCCGGCTACTACGGTCCCGCCGGGACGCCGCGGGCGTTGAACCTGATCACGGCCAAGACCATCATCAAGCCGCTGCCGCCCTTGCCCTTCGGCGTCGAGCGGCGCGTTTACGAGGGCGACAACGCACAGCCCATGAAACCGACCTTGCTCACCGCTGCCCTCGCGCTCCTCTTCGCCGACATGCTGGCCGTCCTGGCGCTGCAGATGACCGGCAGCATCTTCAATGGCCGCCGCCTAGGCCGCTCGGCCACCACGGCTCTTCTGGTCGCCGTCGGCATTGGCACACTGGCGCTCGTCGCAGGCTCCGAAACAGCCCGCGCGCAGCAGCCCGCACCTTCCGCTCCGCCCGCGGCCGCCCGCACGGCGACGCCGGCCGATCTCGCCCGCGCCATCCAGGCCACGGGCAAAGTCTCCTTCGGCTACGTCATCTCCGGCGACGCGGCGACCGACGAGGCGAGCCGCGTGGGGCTGCAGGGCCTCAACAAGTTCCTCGTCGCCCGCACCGCCGTCGAGCCTGGCGAGCCGTTCCCCGTCAACATCCAGTCGGACGAGATCGCCTTCTTCCCGATCCTCTACTGGCCGGTCCTGCCCAATTCCCGCACGCTGCCCGAGCCGACGCTCGCCAAGATCGACGCCTACATGAAGCAGGGCGGCATGATCATCTTCGACACGAAGGACTTCGGCCAGGGCGTGCCGACGGGCTTCAACCTGCAGGCCCAGGGCGGCACGCCCTTGCAACGCCTGCTCGGCAACCTCGACATTCCGCGCCTCGAGCCGGTGCCCGAGCACCACGTGCTGACGAAGTCGTTCTATCTGCTGCGCTCGTTCCCCGGCCGCTGGGACGGCGGGCAGCTCTGGGTCGAGGCCGAGGCGCCGCGCGACAGCGACCAGGGCCGCCAGGCTCGTCGCGTCGACGGCGTGAGCTCGATCCTCATCACCTCGAATGACTTCGCCTCGGCTTGGGCGCTCGATGACCGCAACCAGCCGATCTATCCGGTCGTGCCGGGCGGCGAGCGCCAGCGCGAGATGGCCTTCCGCGTCGGCGTCAACATCGTCATGTACGCCCTCACCGGTAACTACAAGGCCGACCAAGTGCACGTCCCGGCCCTCCTCGAAAGGCTCGGACAATGACCTACGGGTCGCGTGGGTTTGGATGAGACGGAAGTCACAGGTGCCACCGCATGAGTAGCTGGTCAGTCGACTTTGCGCCGATGGTGCCGAACCTCGTGTTCTACGTGGGCGCGGCGCTCGGCCTCGTGTTTGTCGTGTTGCTGTTCTGGCAGCGCAGCCGTGGCGCGCTCCTGCGCGCGCTCACACTCGCAACGCTCCTCCTCGCCCTCGCCAACCCGACGCTGCGCCAGGAAGAGCGCGAAAGCCTTGCCAACTTCGCCATCGTCGTGATGGACGAAAGCACGAGCCAGACCATCGCCGGCCGGCCCGAGCAGGCCGCCGCCATCAAGCGCGATCTCGAAGCCAAGCTCGCCGGCATCTCCAACCTCGAAGTGCGCTGGGTGTCGTCCTCGAAGCCCACCGGCGAAGGCATCTCCGGCACCAACCTCTTCACAGATCTCAACAGCGCGCTGGCCAACACGCCGCCCGACCGCCTCGCCGGTGTCATCATGATCACCGACGGCCAGGTGCACGACGTGCCGAAGTCCGCCGCGGCCCTCGGCTTCGACGCGCCGGTGCACGCCCTCCTCACCGGCCAGCCCAACGAATTCGACCGCCGCATCGAGGTGCTCAAGGCGCCGCGCTACGGCATCGTCGGCTCAACGCGCGACGTCGAGGTGCGCGTGGTCGAGACGGGCCGCACAGGCCGCGCCAGCGAGCGCGTCACGCTGCGCATCCGCCGCGAGGGCCAGCAGGACGAGACGCGCCAGGCCCTCATCGGCCGCCCCTTCACCTTCGCCATGCCGTTCCCGCACGCCGGGCAGAACATCGTCGAGATCGAACTCGAGACGGCCCCGGGCGAGCTCACGCCCGCGAACAACCGCGTCGTCGTCGTTGCCGATGGCGTGCGCGAGAACCTGCGCGTGCTGCTGGTTTCCGGCGAGCCGCACGCGGGCGAGCGCGTCTGGCGCAACCTCCTGAAGTCGGACGCCGCCGTCGATCTCGTGCACTTCACCATTCTGCGGCCTCCCCAGAAGCAGGACGGCACGCCCATCCACCAGCTCTCGCTGATCGCCTTCCCGACGCGTGAGTTGTTCTCGGAGAAGATCAAGGATTTCGACCTGATCATCTTCGACCGCTACCAGCACCGCGATATCCTGCAGCTCCTCTACTACGAGAACATCGCCCGCTACGTGTAGCAGGGCGGCGCTCTCCTCGTCGCGGCCGGCGACGATTTCGCGGGGCCTATGTCGCTCTCGCGTACGCCGCTGTCGTCCGTACTGCCGGCCGTGCCCTCGGGACGGGTGATCGAGACGCCCTTCAAGGCCAAGCTCTCGGTCGACGGCCACAAGCATCCCGTCACCCGCGGCCTTCCCGGCGCCGAGGCCAACGAGCCCGCGTGGGGCCGCTGGTTCCGCCAGGTCGACGTGGTCTCGCCTGCCGGGCGCACCGTGATGAGCGGCGCCGACAACAAGCCGCTGCTGGTGCTCGATCGAAAAGGCAAGGGCCGCGTGGCGTTGCTTCTGTCTGACCATTCGTGGCTCTGGGCCCGCGGCTTCGACGGCGGCGGCCCGCACACCGACCTCCTGCGCCGTCTCTCGCACTGGCTGATGAAGGAACCCGATCTCGAGGAAGAGCGTCTCATGGCGTCCGCCCGCGGCCTCAAGCTCACCGTCGAGCGCCGCTCCATGGAGGACAAGGTGCCGCCGGTCGAGATCTCGGCCCCGGGCGGCGAAGTCTCCCAAGTCTCGCTCGAGAAGGCCTCCGACGGCGTCTGGCGCTCGACCATCGATGTGAAGGTGCCGGGCCTCTACAAGCTGCAGACGCCGGGTCCTAATGGTCAGCTCAACGCCGTCGCGCACGCCGGTATCGAGGACGCGCGCGAGATGAGCGAGGTGGTCGCGACTGACCAGAAGATGCTTCCGCTCGTCGACCAGACCGGCGGCGGCGTATTCTGGACGCGCAGCGGCGGCGTGCTGTCGAGCCTTTCGTCGGCAGCGAGCGTGGATGTGCCCCGCGTATCGATGCTGGCCAACGCCCGCGTGCTCGCCGGTTCGACATGGCTTGGCTTGAAGGACCGCGAGGCCTTCGTCACCCGCGGCGTCAAGCTGACACCGATGTTCACCGGCGCCATGGCGCTCGCTGCGCTCCTGTTCGTCCTCACCATCACCTGGTGGCGCGAAGGCCGCTGACGAGACCCGCAGCAGCCTTCGCCGCTGCATGGTTTTACTCCCTTTGCATCCCCGGAAGCCGTGCGCGAGCACGGCTGTCCGGGGTCTTGCTGCGTGAGGAGACTTACGCGCTCTTCGCGCCCGCCGGCATGACCACTGCCTTGGGCGACAGGATCAGGTACAGCACACCCGACACGACGATACCCGCGAGCCAGCTCAGGTCCGCGCCGCCCAAGTAATTGAGCGAGATCGGCCCCTGCAGGGCAGGCACCAGGCCGTCCTGCACCAGCCAGCCCGCCACCAGCCCGGCGATGAAGGCGATGATGCCGCCCCAGTTGATGTCGCCGTAGGCGCTCGTATCGGCGGGGCGATAGAGTTCCGGCACGTCGATCTGGCCTTTGCGCTTGAGGTAGAAGTCGGCGAGCACCACGCCCGTGAACGGGCTCATCCACAGCAGGAGGCTGATCATCCAGTTGTCGAAGGCCTTCGCGAACGAAGGCTCGAACACGAAGTAGATGGCAACCAGATAGCTGCTGATGCCGACGATCACGGCGATGGCAACGCGCGACAGCTTCACGTCCATGCTCAGCGCCGCGAGCGCCGCCGAGTAGACGTTGAGGATGTTGGTCGCGAGCGGCCCGTGCAGCACCATCGCCAGCACGAGAATGGTCGTCACGCCGCCGAACACGGCGCTCACCATCTTGGCCGGATCGGCGTCCGCCGTGACGCTCGCGAGCGTCGCGCCGAGGATGCCGAGCCACACGGTCGGCACGTACATGCCGATGTAGCTGTACCAGAACACCGCCTTGGAGGATTCCGTCGGCTTCACGAAGCGCGAATAGTCCGACGCCCACGTCACCCACGAGATGCCCCAGCCCACGCCGATCGCCGTCATGAGCAGCGACAGCATGGCGAGACGCGCGCCCGGCGCCAGCGTGCTCGAGTGGTTCCAGTTGACGACGCCCGGTTGCGACCAGGCGAGCACGCTCATCAGCACCATGATCGCGAGGGTGGCGGGAACCGTGTATTTCTCGAACGTGCGGATGGCGTAGAAGCCGAAGGTGCCGATCGCCATCTGCAGGAGCACCACGGCCGTCGTGATGGCAAGAGTGATCGGCACCGTCTCGGCGATGCCGAACTGGGCCAGGATGCCGACGGAGATCTTCACGGGAAAGTACGTGTTGACGCCGATCCAGCCGAGCGTCGTCAGGAACATGAGGAGGCTCGGCAGGTAGGCGCCACGCCGTCCGAAGGCCGAGCGGCAGAGCACCATCTGGTTCACGCCGGTCTTGTGGCCCATCACCGTGAACGCGGCGAAGATCGCGGCGCCGATGAGGTTGCCGAACACGATCACCGCGATCGTATCCCACAGGCTGAGTTTCAGGATGATGCCGAGCGCACCGAGCGCCCAGTTCACCGGCGCGATGTTGGCGCCGGCCCAGATCCACATCTGCTGGATGCCTGTCGAGTCGCGATCGCTTTCCGGGATCTGCTCGACGCTGTGTATGTCTGCTTTCAGTTCCTGCGCGTTCGATGTCGGCATGGAAGTGCCTCCGATTGAGCTGACGTCGCACGAACGCGCGCGTCGACGCAGCTCAGGGCACCGCCTCCACGGGAGCGTTCCCGGTCATACTCTGTGCGGGCAAATAGAACAGGCAAGGGCTTGAGACAGAAGAATTTGTGCCCTGCCGCGCGGTTGAGCAGATGCCCGC
>RXJK01000375.1:7230-11853 GCA_003963125.1 Hyphomicrobiales bacterium | reverse complement strand
ATCGGCATATTCGCGCACATAGTTGTACATGGCGACGGGCAGCGTCTGCGTCCGCTGCCCCGTGACGAACAGCGAGGCCGTGAACTCGTTGAAGGACAGGATCGCCGCCAGCAGCCAGCCGCTGACGAGCCCCGGCACGAGCAGCGGAATGGTCACCGTCACCAGCACGCGCCCCGGCGACGCGCCGAGGCTTGCGGCGGCCTGCTCCAGCCGCCGGTCGAAGTTGCGCAAGGAGACATAGACGCTACGCAGCACGAACGGCAGCACCAGCACCACGTGCGCCGCGATCACCACGGCATAGCCGCGCGTAATGCCGATCTGCGCGGCGAGGATGAGAAATCCAAGCCCGATCGTGAAATGCGGAACGAGCAGCGACGACAGCAGCACCGCCTCGATCGCCCGCTTCAGGCGGAACTCGTAGCGGTCCAGCGCAAACGCGAAGCTGCCGCCGATGAGAAGCGCGATGCTCGACGCCCACACCGTCACGATCAGCCCGTTCTGGAAGCCGGCGCGGAAATCATCGTACGTAAGCGCCTTCGCGAACCAGCGCAGCGACAGGCTCTGCGGCGGGAAGGCGAGCAGCGCCTTGTCGTTGAAGGCCGCGATCGTGACGACGAGTGGCGGCAGAATAAGGAAGCCGATCACGGCGACGACGAACGCACGCGACAGGCGCCCGGGCAGCGTATGGAGCGAAGTGGTCGCCATGTCAGTGCTGCCCGATGCGCTCGAAGCGCCGCGTGCCCAGCCGGATCAGCCCCAGCAGCGCGAAGGTCAGCGCCAGCCCCGCCACCGACAGCGCCGCAGCGAAGGGAAAATTGAAGCTCGCAAAGCCCAGCTGATAGACCAGGTTCGAGACCATGTTGACGCGGCCGCCCCCGATCAGTTGCGGCGTCGCGAACGCGCTGAACGTCCACGCGAACGCCGTCGTCAGCCCTGCGATGATGCCCGGTGCCGACAAGGGCAGCGTCACGGTGAGAAAGGCGCGCAACGGGCTCGCCCCCAAGCTCTCGGCGGCACGCTCGTAGGCGGGATCGATGTGGGCGAGAGCTGCGGCCAGCATCACCACCATCACCGGGAGCGTCACGTGCACCAGCGCGAGCACCACGCCGAAGGTGGTGAACATGAACTGCACGGGCTTGTCCACGAGCCCGAGTTTCAGCAGCACCGTGTTGAGAAACCCGTTGTTACCGAGCACGATGATCCAGGAATAGGTGCGCACCACCTCGCCCAGGAATAGCGGCGTCACGACCACGATCAGGATGATCCCCTTGGCGATTGGACTGCGGGCGTGCACCATCGCGTAGGCCACGGGATAGCCCGCGATCAGCGTCGCCACCGCCGTCAGCAGGCAGATCCACACCGTGTCGAGAAACACCCGTGCATAGAGCGGTTTCAGAAGCGCTGTGAAGTTGTCGAGTGTGAAACCGCCGGGATCGAGTGACCCCGGCACGTAGGCCCTCACGCTGAACTGCAGGATGGCGAAGAGCGCCGCCGAGAGACCGACGGCGCACAGGAAGGCCGGCGTCACGAAGACGCCGAGGAACGGACGCGAGTTCATTCCGCCGGGCCTCCCCCCGAACGCGCCGGCAGCGCGCTCAGTTCATGATGTTCTCGGCGAACCACTTGCGCCACTCGGCGGTCTTCTCCGCACGCAGCTTGTGGTCGACGATGATGGCCTGCGTCTTCCACTGCTCGGGCGAGGTGAAGACGCCGGGGAGCTTCGCGACCTCCGGATCGATCTTGGCGTTCGTCACCACCGGGCTCGCCCGCTTCAGCTTCGCAGCCTCGGCCTGGATGACCGGATCGAGCATGATATTGATGAACTTGTAGGCGAGCTCGGATTTCTTCGAGCCCTTGAAGATGGCGATGGTGTCGACACCGAGCACCGCGCCCTCCTTCGGGATCACCACCTCGATCGGCACGCCCTGGCTCATCATGTAGTGGGCGTTCATCGACAGGATCACCTGCACCGGCGTCTCGCCCGAGGCGATGAGCTGCTGGCTATTGGCGTCGTTCGTGTAGAAGGCCTTGAAGTTGGGCTTCAGCGCCTTGAGTTTCGCCTGCCCCTTCTCCCAATCCGCAGCGCCCGCGCCCGACAGCATCGCGGAGACGACGATCAGGTGGCTCGGATCGAAGTCGGGAGCGGCGAGCCGCGCCTTCATCTCGGGCTTCCAGAGATCTTCCCAGCTCGTGAACTTGATGTCCTTCACGAGGTCGGGGCGGAAACCGATCGTATACACGTAGGCCCACGTGCCGAGGTGATAGGGGCTGATCTTCGCCTCAGGCACCAGATTAGCCGCATTCGGGATCTTGGAGAGGTCGAGCGTCTCGTAGAGATCGTCCGTCGCGTAGAGCCAGCCGACGTGCGACGTCGTGAAGTTGATGTCGGCTTCCGGGTTGCCCTTGGCGAGCTTCGCCTTGTTGAGGCGGTCGATGGTGCCACCGGTGATGAACTCCACCGCGACGCCCGTATCGGCCGTGAACTTCTTGGCCGCCGTCTCGGCGACGAGATCACGCCAGCTTCCGCCCCAGATGCTGATGACGAGCTTGTCCTGCGCCATCGCTGGCACCGCCTGAGCCAACAGCAGCAGGCTGGCTGCGAGAACTTTGAGCATGCGCATTCAGGGTCCCTCCATCGCAGGGTGATTGAAACTCTATCATCCGAACCGGGGCAGAAGTCCGCCGCGGCCATGCTGGTCGCTAAGCCCGTGTTCTCATCGTGGCACTGCCGCGCCGAGCCGCAGCAGCGATTGAGCGAGTTGGCCTTCGGAATTCGTCAGCGCGTCGAAGATGGAGAAGTGGTCGGCACCCGCGATCGGCAAGACCTCGCCGGGAAGCCCGGCCGCCGCACGCATCTTCGCAAAGTCTTCCGACTGGCGCTGCATCTCGGGGAGCTCGTTCGTCCCGTAGGCGAGCACAAGCGGCTTCGGCGAGAGCGGCAGCTTGGCCGGGCTGTTGGCGGCAGCCTCCGCCGCATTCATGCGCACCGCGTCGTTGATGTTGCTGAGCCGGATGGGCTCCAGATCGAACACGCCGCTGATCGACAGCCCCGCCACGACGGCCGGATGATCGAGGCACAGGGCCGTCAAATGGCCACCGGCAGACCAGCCGGACAGCACGACCTTTCCGGGAAGTCCACGCGCCAACTGATGCGCCGCGATCGCATCGAGCCCGGCGCGGATTTCGGCCGCGATCTGCGTCATGCCGGCCTCCGGCGCCAGCGTGTACCCGACCAGCGCGAAATCGAGGCCCAGCACCATCGGGCCTTCGGCCATGACGGTGAAGACCTCTTTCGAGTTCCTCTGCCACCAGCCGCCGTGGATGAAGACGACGAGGGGCGCGCCGCGCTTGCCGCAGCGGATCACGTCGAACCGGTTGCGCGGCTTCGGCCCGTACGCGACGTCGAGTTCTGAAGGGTGGCAGGCGCGACGCGCGGCCGAGCGATCGGTCCACGTCTGCACCCAGGTCGCAGCCAGCGGTACCGCCGCCCGGTTGTCGTAGGCCACATTCAATGCGGCTTGTGTCATGCCGTTCCAGACGATCGCGTCAGACATGAGAGCCCGTCCCGGAATTCCGACCGCTGCGCGAGAGCAGGCCGCCCCAGTGCAGAGCGGCAACACTGGTGAAACGCTGGTCGGGACGCATCGAACTCATGCTGCGCGCTTGCTGTGATGGCTATGGAGGCGGCCGGCCATGTCGCGCCGCACCACGTTGAACTCGGTGGAGGCGACGTCGCGCGGCCGCGGCAGCGTGATCTGGTTGTCGCTCTCGATGCGGCCCGGCCCCGGCGTCATGACGACGACGCGGTCGGCGAGAAGGATCGCCTCTTCCACCGCATGCGTCACGAACACGACCGTGAGCTTCGTCGCCCGCCAGATGTCGAGCAGTTCTTCCTGCAGCCGCTCGCGCGTCATGGCATCGAGCGCACCGAACGGCTCGTCCATCAGCACGAGTTCGACATCGTTGGCGAGCACGCGGGCAATCGACACGCGCTGACGCATGCCGCCGGAGAGCTGGTGCGGGTAGGCATTGGCGAATTTGCTCAATCCGACCATCTCGACGAACCGATCGACAGTCTCGCGCACGCGCGCCCTCGGCCAGCCTTGGGAGACGGGCCCGAAGCCGATGTTCTCACGAACCGTCAGCCAAGGGAACAGCGCATAGTCCTGAAACACCATGCCGCGCTGCGGCGAAGGTCCCTCGATCGGCTGCCCCCACATCAGCGCTTCGCCGCTGGTCGGCGTCTCGAAGCCCGCCATAATGCGCAGCAGCGTGGACTTTCCGCAGCCCGACGCACCGATCAGGGTGACGAACTCGCCCTTCGTGATCGTGAGCTTGGCGTCCTTCAGCGCGTGGATCGTCTGCCCCTGCAGGGAAAAGGTCTTCGAGACGTTACGGATCTCGATGATCGGCTTGGCGGGGTCAGCCATGGTGATTGGGGTTCCAGCGCAGGAGGCGATTGCCGATGGCAACGACGATGCGATCCGAGATGAAGCCTGCGACGCCGATCACGATCATCCCGCAAATGACGAGTTCCGTGCGCGACAAGGTCCGCCCGTCCATGATGACGGCGCCGAGACCCTGCGGCACGCCCGTCATCTCGCCGACGACGATCACGAACCA
>RXJK01000375.1:3224-7180 GCA_003963125.1 Hyphomicrobiales bacterium | reverse complement strand
CCGAGGCCGAGCCGCAGCCCCGTGAAGATCGACGGCAGCGCTGCCGGCAGCACCACGCGATAGAACTGCGCCCGGCCCTGGCAGCCGAGCATGGCGGCAGCCTCGAACAGTTTCGGATCGACGCTCTTCACGCCCAGGATCGTGTTCAGCAGGATCGGATAGAACGCGCCGAGGAATACGAGCGCGAAAGCCGACCGCGGCCCGAGGCCGAACAGGATCATTGACAGCGGCAGCCACGCCGTCACCGGGATTGGCCGCATGAGCTGGAAGAACGGATCGAGCGTTTTGCGCGCCACGGGCACGCGCCCGATCAGGATGCCGAGCGGCAGGGCCGCCAAGGCTGCGAGCGCGAAGCCCCCGTAGACGCGCGACATCGAGGCCAGCAGGTGGATGTGCATCGTCGCCGAGAAGGCATCGTTATAGATGCCGCCCCACACGAAATCGACCATGTACTCGGCCGTCTCGTAGGGCGTCGGGATGAGCCGCGTCCAGCGCAGCGTCGTAGCGACCTGCCACAGCAGTAGCAGAAGCGCCGGCACGACGAGCGCCAGCAGCACGGAGGAGAGGCGCTGCGAGAAGCCCGCACCGCCCTTCCGCGCAGGCGCCTCGGCACTCGGTATCGCCTCCAACGGGGCCTGGGTTACGGCCATTCTTGTGATCCCGGTCTCGGATGAAGCGCAAACGCTTGGTGAAGGCGACGGGCGTTACGTCGCCGCGACCGCCTTCGAGAACGTGGGGTTGAGGAACTTGCCGAAGTCCGGCAGCGCGCGGATCTGCTTCAGTTCCAGCATCTGCTGCGCGTAGGTCTTCGACTGCGCCAGCACCTTGTCGGAAAGCTCCCACGTGTATTCGACGTTGTCGGCGGCGAGCGCGTTGTCGACGGCCGCTTTGTTGGCGCCGAGCTTCGCCACCGTCATCTCGGCGACGGCCGCCTTGTTCGCCATCATGAATTCCGACGCCTTGCGGTGGATCGTGAGCATCGTGCGGATGAGTTCGGGGTCCTTCGCTACCGTATCCTCATGCGTGCCGAGGATCATGTTCAGGCCGCCCATCGTCGTGCCGTAGGGATACTCGACGAGCTGGCCGACGCCGCTCGACAGCGAGAAGCCGGGGCCCGGCTCGGCGCCCACGTAGGCATCGATGTCGCCGCGCGAGAGCATGGCGTGCATCTCGCCGAAGGGAACACGCGTCGATTGGATGTCGCGCACGCTCATCCCCTCCATGCGCAGCCGCTCGAGGATGAAGACCTCCTGCGTCGAGCCCGGCCAGATGCCGACCTTCTTGCCCTTGAGATCCTTGATCGTCTTCACGTCGGAGCCGGCCTTGGAGACGATGCCCATGCCCTTGTTGCAGAAGGCGCCGACCACGACCACGGGCTCGCCCGCGGCCGCACCGAGCGTCGCCGCCGCGATGCCGAAGCCGCCGAAGTCGACCGACTTCGTGACGACGGCGTTCTTGCCGTCCGTGGGGCTGTCGAAGGTGGTGATCTCAATCTTGAGATCGGCGGGCGCGAACTTCTCGTAGAAGTGCGGCGTCATCGAATGGATGAGGCGCAGCGAGCCCATCTTGACGGTGCGGGCCTGTGCGCGCGCGATGGCGGGCATGGCAAGCACGCCGGCGGCAGCGGCCGTACCTTTGAGAAGCGTGCGGCGATCGAACATGGAGTGGCTCCCTAGGCGAGTGTCTGTAGCCCGCCCATGGTGCACTTCGCGTGCCAAGCAAAGGGGCAGGATTCGAGACATCATCTGGAAGACAGGACAGGTAAATTGCCCGCCCATCGCGCAGATTGCCCACCCCGAGTGCAAATCCGCCCCTTATTGCGGCCTCGATCGGGCAGATCCCTGCCGCCAGCTTCGCCAAGCTCAGAGTTGCGTTTCGGACTTCGACTATCAGACAATCTGTCAATCAGATTGACATTCCCGAGGACCGCCTCCAATCTGCCGGGCGTCGCGGTCCGCAGGATCGCCAGACCCGCCAGAAGGTCCATTTCTCCAGGGAGGTCGCCATGAGCCGCAAGCCCGCCGGCACGTCGCCGCGCCACGTCAATCGTCGTCAGGTTCTCGCCGGAGCCGCCGCTGGCAGCCTCGCCCTGCCTGGCCTGATGCGCAGCGCATACGCGCAGGGCAGCACGGTCAACATCGGCGTCATCATGCCCCTTTCGGGCGCCAACGCGCAGTTCGGCATCAACTCACGCAATGGCATCGAACTCGTTGCCGACGAGATCAACGCAGCAGGCGGCATCAAGGCCCTGGGTGGTGCCAAGATCAATCTCGTCGTTGCGGATTCAACCTCCACGCCCACGACCGCCGCCAACGTCGCGCAGCGCCTTCTCACCCAGAACGACGTCGTGGCAATTCTGGGCGCCTTCGCCTCGTCGCTCACCATCGCCATGTCCGAAGTCACCGAGCGCCGCGGCGTCCCGCTGCTGACCATGTCGTTCTCGGATCAGATCACCGGCCGCGGCTTCGAAAACATCTTCCAGGTCGTCGCCAAGGCCTCCGTGATCGGCAAGGCGCAGTTCGACGGCACCGTGGCCATCGCCGGTGCCGCGGGCCAGAAGCTCGAGAAGATCGCCATCATGTACGAGGACACCGCATACGGCACCTCGCAAGCGACGGGCATCCGCGAGGGCGCCAAGGCCGCCGGGGTCCAGGTCGTGATGGACGACGCCTATCCCCTCGGCATCACCGACGTCACGCCGCTGATCAACAAGCTCCGGGCCTCGGGCGCGCAGGCCGTGTTCCCGGTGTCGTATCTCAACGACTCTTTGCAGATCATCCGCGCCATGCGCCAGCAGCGCATCACGATCCCCGCCATCGGTGGCGCCGCGGGCTACGTCATCCCGGACTTCGAGAAGGGCCTCGGCGAATTCGCCGAAGGCGTGCTCTCGATCGCGCCGGCCAACTACGATCTCGCGCCGGAACTCACCGACCGCTTCCGCAAGCGCTACGGCTACTTCATGGTGCACGAGGCGCTCGAGCACGCCGTCTGCCTCGATGTCCTCGTGCAGGCCATCGAGAAGGCGAAGTCGACCAAGCCTGACGATCTGCGCAAGGTGCTGCACGAGACGCGCTTCGAAGGCGGCTGGACCAAGGCCATGACGGGCGGCGCCGTGCAGTTCGACAAGACCGGCCTCAACACGCTCTCCGTGCCGGTCATGGTGCAGTGGCGCAACAAGGAACTGGTCACCGTATGGCCGGCAGATGTCGCCAAGGCGAAGGCCGTTTGGGCGAGCTGAGTTGGCCGTGAGCGTTCTCCGCATGAATAAGGGACGCCGCTGATGGCGGTCCTGCAGGCCATCGTCGATGGACTGATGATCGGCGGCGTGTACGCCGTCATCTCCATCGGCCTGACGCTGGTCTTCGGCGTCATGGGTATCGTCAACTTCGCCCAGGCCGAGTTCCTGATGCTCGGCATGTTCGTCGCATACTACGCCTGGGCGTGGCTCGGCCTCGATCCGCTGCTCGCGGCACCGCTCGCGTTTATCGTCGTCTTCACGCTCGGCGCCCTCATCCAGCGTCTCCTCATTCATCGCGTGCTGAAGGCGCCGGAGGTCGCGCAGATCTTCTTGACCGTCGGCCTCCTCATCGTGCTCGAGAAGGCGGCCCTTCTGATGTTCGGCTCGGGCTTCCGCTCCGTCTCGACGCCTTATCAGACCTCCTCGCTGCAGATCGGCCCGCTCTTCGTCTCCGTGCCGTATCTCGCGGCCTTCGCCATGTCGGTGGCGTCCGGCCTCGTGCTCTGGTGGTTCCTGAAGTCGAGCTGGTTCGGGCAGGCCATGCGCGCGACGGCCCAGGATCCGATGGCCGCGCGCCTCGTCGGCATCAATGCCGATCGCATGCACATGCTGGCCTTCGCGCTGGGCGTTGGTCTCACGGCCTTCGGCGGCGCCGTCATCCTCCCCTATCTCACGGCTTCTCCGACCGTCGGCGGTCAGTTCGCCGTGCTGATGTTCA
>RXJK01000375.1:0-3174 GCA_003963125.1 Hyphomicrobiales bacterium | reverse complement strand
TCGGCTCCGTCGCCGGCGCCGTCGTCGGCGGGCTGGCCGTGGGCATCATTCAGTCGCTGTCCGCGCTCGTCTTCCCGATCCAGCTGCAGAACCTTGTGCTCTTCATCGTCTTCATCGCCGTGCTGGCCTTCCGGCCCAAGGGGCTCCTGGGAGCTGCGCGATGAGCCGCCTGTCTTCGACGCAGTGGATCATGATCGCGGTGCTTGTCGCCGTCGCGATTGCGATTCCATTCCTGTTCGACCCGCGCGGCTACGGCATCCGCATCCTGTGCCTCGCGCTCCTCTTCGCCGCCATGGCGCAGAGTTGGAATATCGTCGCGGGCCTCGCCAACCAGATCTCGCTGGGGCATGCAGCCTTCTTCGGCATCGGCGCCTACACCTCGACGCTGCTCCTCATCCATTTCGGCCTGACGCCCTGGCTCGGCATGATCGCCGCGGCGGTCCTCGGTGGCCTCGCGGCCTTCCTCATCAGCCTGCCGACGATGCGCCTGAGGGGGCACTACTTCGCCTTGGCGACGCTCGCCTTCGGCGAGGTGATGCGCGTCATCGGCAACAGCTGGGGCGGATTGACCGGCGGCCCCGTCGGCATCTCCGTGCCCTTTTCCCAGCCGAGCCTGATGGCACTTCAATTCAAGGATATGCGCGCCTACTACGCCTTGATGCTCGGCGCGGTGGTCGTCGTGACGGCCATCTTCGTCGTGATTAAGCGCAGCCGCCTCGGCTACCGCCTGCGCGCCATCAAGGAGAACGAGGATGCGGCCGAGGTGATCGGCGTCGATACCACGCGTACGAAGATCCTCGCCTCCGTCATCTCCGGCATGCTGACCGCGAGCCTCGGCACGCTTTACGCGCAGTTCCAGTTCTTCTTCGATCCAGACACCGTGTTCGGCATCGCCTCGGTCTCGATCCGCATGGCCATGATCGCCATCGTCGGCGGCATCGGCACGGCGGCCGGTCCGATCCTCGGCGCCTTCTTCGTCATCCCGCTCGAGGAACTGGCCAACCAGGTATTTTCCGCCAAGGCCGCGGGCCTGTCGCAGCTCGTCTTCGGGGTCCTCCTCATCCTCGTGATCCTGATCGAGCCGAAAGGCTTCATGGCCATCGGTCCGCGCCTGAAGCGCCTGTTCGCACGGGGAGACCGCTGATGTCGGCACCTCTTCTCGAAGTCAGCGGCGTGAGCAAGCGCTTCGGCGGCCTGCAGGCTTTGTCCAACGTGTCGCTCTCCGTCTCCGCCGGCGAGATCGTCGGTCTCATCGGTCCCAACGGCGCCGGCAAGACCACGCTCTTCAGCGCTCTCGTCGGCCTGCACCGCCCCGAGATGGGCCGCATCACGCTCGACGGCCGCGACCTTGTCGGCTTGAAGCCGCATCGCATCGCCGCGGCCGGCATGGTGAAGACGTTCCAGAACGTCGCTCTGTTCCTGGAATCGACGGTGCTTGACAACGTGCTGACAGGCGGCCTGCTGCGGCACCCGGTGGAAGACGCCCGCGCGCTTGCCCGCCGCTGCCTCGATCGCGTCGGCATCAGTGGTATCTCCGGCAAGCTCGCCCGCGACCTGTCCTTCCCGGAGCGCGCCCGCGTCGAAGTCGCACGCGCCTTGTGCACCGAGCCGCGCGTGCTGCTGCTCGACGAAGCGATGGCCGCCCTCAATCATGCCGAGATGGACGAGTTCATGGACCTGCTGCGCCAGTTGCGCAGCGAAGGCCTGACCCTCGTTGTCGTCGAGCACCATATGCGCGCGATCATGGCGCTGTGCGAACGCCTCGTCGTGCTCAACTTCGGCCAAGTGATCGCCTCGGGCACGCCCGCCGAGATCTCCCGCAACCCCGCCGTGGTCGAGGCCTATCTCGGCCGCTCGGCGGCCTGAGCGGGAAACGAGCATGATCATCAGCACGACGCCGCTTCTCGACATCAAAGGGCTCAATGCCGGTTACGGCGGCGTGCGTGTCCTGCACGACGTCTCGCTGAGCGTCGGGCAGGGCGAATTCGTCACTGTCATCGGCGCCAACACGGCCGGCAAGAGCACGCTGCTGCGCACCATCTCGGGCCTCGTCGAGGCGCAAGGCAGCATCCGCTTCGACGGCCAGGAACTCGTGGGCCGGCCGTCGCACCTCGTCCCGGCCCTCGGCATCGCGCACGTGCCCGAAGGCCGCCATGTCTTCCCCGAGATGACGGTCGAGGAGAACGTCATGCTCGGCGCCTACGCCGTGCGCTCGGCCAGCGACCTCGCTACGCGCCGCGACCGCATCCTCACCATGTTCCCCCGCCTGCGCGAGCGCTTGCATCAGGCCGCAGGCACCCTGTCGGGCGGCGAGCAGCAGATGGTCGCCATCGGTCGCGCCCTCATGCTCGAGCCGAAGCTCCTTCTCCTCGACGAGCCAAGCCACGGCCTCGCCCCGAAGATCGTGGATGAGTTGCACGAGACCTTCCTGGCAGTGAGCCGGACCGGCACGGCCATCCTCCTGATCGAGCAGAACACCACGCTCGCGCTTTCCGTCGCGAGCCGCGGCTACGTGCTGGAAGCCGGCCGCATCGTGCTCTCGGGTACGAGCGCCGAACTCACCGGCAACGACGCCGTGCGCAGCGCCTACCTCGGACTTTGACGACGTTTGCAGCCCACAGTGAAAGGATGATCCCCATGTCTGAGAGCGAGCAGTTCAAGAAGGGCCTCGAAGTCCGCCGCAAGGTGCTCGGCAAGGATTACGTCGACGGCAGCATCGCCAAGGCCGACGATTTCATGATGGCCTTCCAGGAGATCACGACCGAGTGGTGCTGGGGCTACGCCTGGACGCGGCCGGGCCTGAGCCACAAGACGCGCTCGATGCTCAACCTCGCCATGCTCACCGCACTCGGCAAGCCGAACGAATTGAAGCTGCACGTGAAGGGTGCGCTCGCCAACGGGCTGACGGTCGACGAGATCAAGGAGATCCTGCTCCACGCCACCGTCTACTGCGGCATCCCCGCGGGCCTCGATGCCTTCAAGGCCGCGCACGAAGTCCTCAAGGCCGAAGGCGCCGTCCCCGCCAGCAAGTGACGGTGCTCCGCGCGCTTTCCTCCTGCATTCCCGGAAGCCGTGCGCCGGCACGGCTGCCCGGGACCTTGCCGCTCGAGGCTGTCCTCAGCGGGTAAAGATCCCGGCTCTCGCTGCGCTCGGCCGGGAAAGCAAATCTGGCGC
>RXJK01000327.1 GCA_003963125.1 Hyphomicrobiales bacterium | reverse complement strand
AGGAAGTGTGCGTGCCCCACTGTGTCGGTGTTCGCCTCAAAATAGTGGTGAAGCGTGCGGCGCCGCGGTCGCCGTTCCCTCTCCCCATGCAGCGAAGCGGAGTGGGGAGAGGGTTAGGGTGAGGGGCAGAAGCTGGTGAGGGGCAGAGGCTGGTATGAAAGCGGGCCGAGTCCCAACGCGCTGGCTGGCCCCCGCGCTCAAATCCGGCGGAGTGCCACGTTGTCGACGGTGTGGCCGGGGCCCTTGCGCAGGATCACGCGTGCCCGCTGCCGCGTCGGCAGGATGTTCTCGTTGAGGTTCTTCTCGTTGATCGTCTTCCAGATCTCGAGCGCCTTGTTGCGCGCCTCGTCGTCCGTCAGCGACGCGTAGCGGTGGAAGTAGGCGGCCGGGTCCCGGAACGCCGTCTGGCGCAGGCGCAGGAAGCGCGTGACGTACCACTCCTCGATCACCTTCGGATCGGCATCGATGTAGATCGAGGTGTTGAAGAAGTCGGACACGAAAGGGATCGCCTCGCCGTCCTTGGGGAGCCGCGCCGGCTGCAGCACGTTGAGTCCCTCGACGATCAGCACGTCCGGCCGGTCCACGGTGATGAACTGGTTCGGGATGATGTCGTACTGGAAGTGCGAGTAGACGGGCGCCTGCACGTTCTCGCGGCCTGACTTCACCTCGTGCAGGAAGTTGAGAAGTCGCGCGCTGTCGAAGCTCTCGGGGAAACCCTTGCGGTCCATGATGCCCCGCCGCTCGAGTTCGGCATTGGGCAGCAGGAACCCGTCCGTCGTGATGAGGTCGACGCGGGGATGGTCGGGCCAGCGTGCCAGCAGCGCCCGCAGCACGCGCGCCGTCGTGCTCTTGCCCACCGCCACCGAACCCGCGACGCCGATGATGTAGGGCACACGCCGGTCCTTGCGGCCGAGGAAGCGATTGGTCGCCAGATGCAGGTCCTGCGAGGCCTGGACGTGAAGGTTCAGCAGCCGCGACAACGGCAGGTAGATCTCCTCCACCTCCTTGATCGACAGCTCGTGCATGATGCCCGAGAGCTGGTCGAGATCGCGCGGCACGAGCGTCATCGGCGTGTCGGCACGCAGCTTCGCCCACTCTGCGCGGCTGAAGACGCGATAGGGCGAGAACTGCAGCGTCGAGGGCAGCGTGAACAGCATGGGCTTTTCGCCTTCTTCTCGCGAGGATGTCGTGGCGGCGCCGGTCATGGCGCCTTCGCTGTCCGTTGCGCCTTTTCGACGAGGCCGGAGGTGCCCGTCCGGGCCTGCAGTTCGCCCAGGACCTCATCCAGCGTGACGCTCTTCACCTCGAGCAGCACGAGCAGGTGATAGAGCAGATCGGCCGCTTCTTTCTTCAAGGCGATGCGATCCGAGCCCATGGCGGCGATCACCGTCTCTACCGCTTCCTCGCCGAGCTTCTTGGCGCAGCGCTCGGGGCCGGCGTCGAGAAGCTCCTTCGTGTAGGACTTCGAGGCGCTGTCATTCCGGCGCGAGCGGATCAGCGCCGCAAGGTTCGCGAGAACGGTCTCGGTCATTGGGGTGGTCTTTCTCGCGCGGTCGCTACGGCTGTCCGAGATCGGGGCCCGGGCGGTCGCCCAAGTCCAACTACGGGGCCTGCGGCGCGTCAAGCTATCAGATCAAAACGCGGTTGAGGCCGGATACCCGCGCGGGCGCTACTTGGCCCCGCTCTGCCGGTTGTACTTCACCGCCGCCTTGGCCACGCAGAAGGCCGCCATGGACCGGTACATCGTGCCGTCCTGGTTCGCGTACTTGGCGACGCAGGCCTTTCGCTCCCGTTCGAAGGCGGCCTTCAAGCGTGGGCCGATCCCCGGCTCGCACTTGTCGACCACGGCGCTGCCCGTCTGCACGTCGGCGCTCGAGCCGAAGGCGCAGGCCTCCATGATCTTGAAGGCCGGCTGACATCCAGGGGCCGCGGAGATCGCCCGCACGATCGCATCCATCTGCAGGGGGCTGCTGGCCGGGCATTCAGGCGCTGCCGCCACGGGCACTGCGAGCAGCGGCAGGAGGACGAGACCGATGAGAGGGTGGCGCATGAGACGGGTCCTGTGAGGGACGCGGACTATCGCATGCCGAGCCTGAGGCTCGCGTGAACAAAAGCAAAAGGGCCGGCGCCCATCGGCCCGGCCCTTCCAATTCCCAGACGATGCCCCCTGGCGGGCTCAGTATTCCTGCGGGCCCACGAGCCGGGTGCGGATGTAGTCGAGCTGCTCGAAGTTGCCGTAGCTGATGGTGAGGACGCCGCTCTCGCCCGAGCCTTTTTTGATCTCGACCTTGAGGCCGAGGCTGTCCGACATGTCCTTCTCGAAGGCGCGGGTGTCGGGATCCTTGGCCGCCGGCTCACGCGACTTGGCGGCCTTCGCGCCGGGCTTTTCGATCTCCTGCATCATGGATTCGACGGCGCGGACGCTCATCTCGTCCTCGACGATACGCTTCGCCAGCGTCTCCGCATCCTCGCGGCCGATCAGCGCCCGAGCGTGGCCGGCGGTGAGCTTGCCTTCCTTGATCAGGCTCTGCACCCCCTCCGGCAGCTTCAGGAGGCGCAGGGTATTGGCGAGATGGCTGCGGCTCTTGCCGATCACGTCCGAGAGCTGTTCCTGCGTATAGCCGTAGCGCTCCATCAGCTCGCTGTAGCCGTTGGCCTCCTCGATCGTGTTGAGGTCCGAGCGCTGGACGTTCTCGATGATCGCGGCTTCGGCGACCTGCTGGTCGTTGAGTTCGCGCACGATGACCGGCACCTGGTGCAGGGCCGCCCGCTGCGCCGCCCGCCAGCGCCGTTCGCCGGCGACGATCTCGTAGCCGCCACGCACCTGGTCGGGCCGCGCCAGGATCGGCTGCACGAGCCCGCGCGTCTTGATCGAATTGGCGAGTTCGGCCAGTTCCGCATCGTCGAAATGCTTGCGGGGATTGAACGCCGAAGGGTGCAGCTGATCGATCGAGACGAGGCGCTGCTCGCCGTGCGCGGGGAGCCGCGGCTCGGCCGTCGGCACCTCCCCGATCAGCGAGGCAAGTCCGCGTCCAAGCCGGCCCTTCTGTTGAGGCAGTGACATCATTCGACGATCCTGTGCTTCTCGGTCGCTACGCTCTTGTTATCCGAAATGGCCTAGGCGGCCCGGGGTTGCAGCTTTTCCCGCTCCATGATCTCGGCTGCCAGCCGGATGTAGGCCTGGCTTCCCGCGCAGTCGTAATCGTAGAGCAGGATCGGCTTGCCGTGCGAGGGGGCCTCGGCCACCCGGATGTTCCGGGGGATCATGGTCTCGTAGACCTTGGGGCCGAAGAAGGCGCGCACTTCCGCCGCGACTTCCTTCGAGAGGTTGACCCGGGGGTCGTGCATGGTCAGGACCACGCCCTGGATCTCGAGGCCCGGATTGAGCGACCCCTTGATCTGGTCGATGGTCTCCTTGAGCTGTGAAATGCCTTCCAGCGCGAAGAACTCGCACTGCACCGGCACGAGCACGGCATTGGCGCCGACCATGGCGTTGAGCGTGAGCAGGTTCAGCGACGGCGGGCAGTCGATCAGGACGAACTTGAACGGGGCGACACCCATGGCCGCCAGTTCCGACGGCAGGCGGGCGATCTCGTCGCGGAGCCGGTAGGGCCGGTCACCGCGCTCGATCAGCTCGGCTTCGAGACCGACGAGATCGGCGTTGGCCGGAACGATCGACAGGTTCGGCACCAGCGTCTGCACCGCGGCCTTGGCGATCGTCGTGGTGCCCGAAAGCACGTCGAACATGGTCTGCCCGCGCGCTTCGATGGAGACGCCGACGCCGGTCGAGGCGTTGCCCTGCGGGTCGATGTCGAGGATCAGAACCCGTTCACCTACGGCTGCCAGCGCCGTGCCGAGGTTGATGGCCGTCGTAGTTTTGCCGACGCCGCCCTTCTGGTTGGCGACTGCGAGAACGCGGGGCCCGGCGCCCCCCCAAGTCGTGCCGGTCGTCGTGCCAGTCACGGGTGCTTTCCTTTGCTTTGGCCGGTCGCGGCCATTGGACTGCTCGCCTCAAGAGGCAGCGAGCTTGCGGATGACGACGATGCGCCCCTGGGGCTCGGTGAGGCTTTGGACCAGCCGGGCCTCGAAGCTCCAGGCTTTCCGGGCCTCGGCGATCTCTGCATCCGCCCCTTGGCCCTTCAGAAACAGGCCGACGGTGTTTTCCGCAAACAGGGGCGCAGAGTAGGCCAGGAGCCGTTCGAGCGCCGCCAGCGCACGCGCTGAAATAACCGCTGGCGCGGCCACCGTATCTTGAGTCGGCAGCCTTTCGATTCGCACCGGCAGGATATCCACCGTATGAGCAACCCCAACGTGCCGGGCGACCTCCCGCAGGAACGCGCACTTGCGGGCGTGGCTTTCCACCAGAACCACGCGATTCGGGTCGGACGGAGGCGGGGCGAAACGGGGGTCTGCCCGCAGGATGGCGACCACCAGGGCCGGAAAGCCACCCCCTGAGCCGATATCGAGCCAGGTCCCTGCCGCGCGGTCGGCCAGGGGGACGATCTGGGCGCTGTCGGCGAAGTGGCGATGCCAAATGTCGTCGAGTGTGCTCGGGGCGACGAGGTTCACCGCCATTTGCCACTGCTTCAGGAGAGCGGCGTAAAGTTCAAGCCTTTCAAGTGTTTCACGTGAAACATCGAAAACCGACGCGAAGTCAGCAGGCCCGCGGATGTGCCGGAATTCGCCCAAGTGATTCTACCACCAAGGAAATTTTAAAGGGTCCCGACCTCGGGATGGCTGGTCCGATGAGAGGCGCGGGGGCGCCGGCCGTCAAGCGAGCTTGCGCTGCCCGCCCTTTTTGAGGTGGGCCAGGAGCAGGAGCTGAGCCGCAGGCGTAATGCCTTCCAGCCGGCAGGCGTGCGCCAGGGTCGTGGGGCGGGCCCGCTCCAGCCTCTGCCGCACCTCGGAAGAAAGCGCGGCCACGGCCGAGTAGTCGAATTCCGCCGGGATCTTCAGCCCCTCCTCGCGCCGCAGGGCCGTAACGTCGGCGTCCTGGCGGTCCACATAGGAGGCATAGCGGGCGTCGACCGTGAGTTGCGCCGCCGCTGCAGGCGGCAGGGTGCCAATCTCCGGCCAAATGGCGGCCAATCGCTCCAGATCGACCTCCGGAAAGGCCAGAAGCTCGAAAGCTGTTCGACGGCGCCCATCCCGGTTCACGGAAAGCCCGTGCTTGGCCGCTTCATTGGGCGTCAGGCTGAGACTTTGCAGAAGACCCTTGCCGGCCTCCAGGGCGGCCGATTTCTCGGCGAATACCTTTGCCCGCTCCAGCCCCACGCAGCCCAGGGCCTCGCCCCGGGGCGTCAGCCGCTGGTCCGCGTTGTCGGCCCTCAGCCGCAGCCGGAACTCGGCCCGCGACGTGAACATCCGGTAGGGCTCAGAGACACCCCGGGTAACCAGGTCGTCGATCATGACCCCCAGGTAGCCCTCGGACCGGGAAACCACGAAGTCCGACCCGCCGCCCCCCGCCTTCAGCGCGGCATTGATCCCGGCCGCGATCCCCTGCGCCCCCGCCTCTTCGTACCCGGTCGTCCCGTTGATCTGTCCGGCGAGGTAGAGCCCCGGCAGCTTCCGGCAGGCTAGCGTCGGATCGAGCTCCCGCGGGTCCACGTAGTCGTACTCGATGGCATAGCCATAGCGTTTCACGCGGACGGCCTCGAGGCCGGGCATGGTGCGCAGGAACGCGTCCTGGACCTCGACCGGGAGCGAGGTCGAAATCCCGTTCGGATAGACCGTATCGTCGTCGAGGCCCTCGGGCTCCAGGAAGATCTGGTGCCCCTCCCGGTCGGCGAAGCGGACGACCTTGTCCTCGATGGAGGGGCAATAGCGGGGGCCCACCCCCTCAATCTGCCCGGAGTACATCGGCGCCCGGTGCAGGTTCGCTCGGATGATCGCGTGGGTGGCTTCCGTGGTGGTCGTCACCCCGCATTCGATTTGGCGGTTGGTGATCCGCGACGTCAGGAAAGAGAAAGGCACCGGCGGATCGTCGCCCGGCTGCATCTCGAGGCTCTTCCAGTCGATCGATCCGGCCTCGAGCCGGGCCGGCGTCCCCGTTTTCAGCCGGCCGAGCTTGAGGTTGGCCGCCAGCAGCCGGTCCGAAAGGCCCAGGGCCGGGGCCTCGCCGATACGCCCGGCAGGTGTCCGGGTCTCGCCTTGGTGGATCACGCCCCGCAGGAAGGTGCCCGTTGTCAGGACCACGGCCCCGGCCCGAAGCGCTTCGCCGCCCGCCAGCACGACCCCGCAGACGGCGCCGTCGACGATGATCAGATCCTCGACGCCCCCCTCCACCACGGTAAGGTTTGCCGTTGCCCGGATCGCTGCCTGCATGGCCGCCCGGTAGAGCTTGCGATCGGCCTGCGCGCGGGGCCCATGCACCGCCGGCCCCTTCGACCGGTTGAGAAGGCGGAACTGGATGCCCGCCGCATCAGCCACGCGCCCCATCAGCCCGTCGAGGGCATCGATCTCGCGCACGAGATGGCCCTTGCCCAGCCCGCCGATGGCCGGGTTGCAGGACATCTCGCCGATGGTCGCGAACTTGTGGGTGACGAGGGCCGTGCGGGCGCCCATACGCGCCGCAACGGCCGCCGCCTCGCAGCCGGCGTGCCCGCCGCCGACCACGATGACGTCGTAGGGGAAGTGTGTGCTGGTGTGGGTGGCCATGGCGGCCGCGCAGCCCTTCGACGCGAGAATTGAGCACGCGGACGAATATCGGAAGGCGATCAAGGCGTCAAAGTCCAGGGAGAACCCCGCGAGCTGAAAGGATCAGCCCCTGCCCCCGGTCGGGCTCGCAAGGCGTCCGAGGTCCAGGATCAGCGCGCTGGCGAGCGTCGCCTCCATCGCCGAGTTGAGCCGGGCGCCCTTCACGGCCTCCCCGATCCGGCCGAGCGCGGCCGCGAGCCGAGGGCCCGTCCAGGTCCGGACCTGCCCCTCGATCTCGGCCTTCTGCTTGAAATGCGGCGGCGGCCGCATCTGGCGCATGGCGTCTTCGAGCGACTTGCCGGCATCCATCACGGCCCGCACCCGGTGCAGCCTCAGGAAATGCCGTTGCAGCGCCGCGAGGATGCCTTGGGCGCTTTCTCCCCCGGCTTCGCAGCGATCGAGTTCCCGCAACGCGTCGCGCAGGCGGCCGGAGGCAGCAGCCATCACGACGCGGTCGAGAGCCAGCTCCGCAGCGTCGCCGACCACCGCGTCGACGTCATCCTCGTCGATCGTGCCCTTGGTCTTGGCGAAAAGCGCGAGTTTCTCGATCTCGCCCCGCGACATGGCGCGGTCCGCCCCGAGCCGCATCTGCAGGAGCCGCCGCGCTTCGCTCGTGATCTCGACCTTGGCCGCGCCGAGCACCTCGCGCATCAGCCCGTCGAGATCGCGCGCTTCGTCCGGATAGCAGGCGATGGCCGCCGCGCTGGCCGATTTTTCGAACATCGCGCGTAGGCTCTCGTCCGGCCGCAGATTGCCGGCCTCGACGATCAGAACCCCGGCAATGTTGGCGTTTTCCACCAAGGGCTTCAGGCTTTGCGCGTTGATGCGCCGGCCCGTCGCCGCGCGCACGATCTTGCGGCCGCCGAACATCGGGATCGTGTTGAGCTCCACGACCAGACGATCGGGGTCCTCGTCGAGGCTCGCATCGTCCATGCGCAGCACTTCGCCCGGCGGATCATCGCGGGCCGCAAGGCGGCGCGCGACGTCGGCACCCCGCTCTGCCACGAGGCCCGCATCGGTCCCGTAGAGCAGGATCAGCGCCGGCAGGCGCTCGACGGCTTTGAGGAAGGCTTCGGCCTGGTGGGCTTTGACGGCGACCATGGCCGTGTGTTTGGCCTGGATCGACAGCGAAGATCAAGGGGCGAGCCCAACGCTGGGCCTATGCGGATAGGAAGGTCAGGCCGCGCGCGACAGGTAGACGGCGATGCGCGTCTTGATATCGTCGGCGACGGAGCGGGCGACGCGGTTCTCGGCATCCTCACGCGCGCGCACGTTCGAATAGATCGAGTCGAACCGCTCGAACGCGCCGCGTCCGTAGCTCGTGCCTTCGAACAGCACGCGCTTCGGGTTCTTCACGTCGACGAGCTTGAAGTTCGCTTCCAAGAGGTAGATCTGCCCACGCGAGGTACCGTCGCTCTGCACGAGCGTCGTATGCAGCGTATCGCGCAGCGCGATCTCCAGGCGGTAGGACGGCGGCGGGATCTCGTGCCCGCCCGTGTTCTGGAAGATCAGCTCGTTGCGAACGCGCTGGCCCACGCGGCCGGGGATCGGCGCGATATCGACCCGGGACAGCTGCTCAGGCACGCTGTTGGGGCCGTTGGCGTAGAGGGGTTGCAGGCCAGAGGAACCGCAGGCCGAGAGAGCAGGCGTGGCCGCAACGGCCAGCAGCAGGCCCCGCAACATGCGGCGCCGGCTAATCCCCACGCGAGCCTGACCCTCATCCGACGACATTCACGATCCTTTGCGGCACCACGATCACTTTCTTGACCGGTTTCCCAGCCAGTGCTCGCACGACCGACTCGAGGCCGAGAGCAGCCGTTTCGATCTCCCCTGCGGTCGCATCCCGGGCGACCGTAAGCTCATCGCGACGCTTTCCATTCACCTGTACGGCAATGGTAATCTGATCGTCAACGAGCAATGCCGCTTCCGCCTGGGGCCACGGCTGATCCGCGAGCAAAGTGTTGTAGCCA
>RXJK01000362.1:14271-49892 GCA_003963125.1 Hyphomicrobiales bacterium | reverse complement strand
AGATCGAGGACCTGAAGCGCCAACTGTCGCGCTGAAGACCACCTCAACGAGAAGTCCGGCCCGCCGCCAAGGGCAATCGGCGGCGTGCCGGAGCGGGGAGGAGCGGTGCAACGGGGGACCCCGGGCGCCGCTCCTGTTTTTTGGGCTTCCCAGGCGCGAAATAAGTCGTAGGAAAGCGCCGTTCCAGCCGCTCTCCCCAGCGCCCAGCCCTTGCCAATTCGGGCGTCGCAGTCCACCTTGCGCCCACGTGCGAATCCTCAAACGAGCCCGGACGTTTCGCGCATCGGCGGACATGCCGTCTCGGCTCAACCTGAGTGTGCGATCGGCAGGAGTGCAATCCCCAGGATCGGCACGGAACCGGTTCCCGGCTCAGTCCAGCCCCAGGGCATCGGAGTGCGGTTTCGCCGAAGGTTCGAACGCAGGATTTAGGGTGAGGCAAAAGTCATGAAGCTCGTGATCGAACGCGGTGAGCTGCTCAGAGCGCTGGGCCACGTCACCAGCGTCGTCGAGCGGCGCACGACCATCCCGATCCTGTCCAACGTGCTGCTGAAAGCGACCGGCTCCTCGCTGCAGTTCAAGGCGACCGACCTCGAGCGCGAGGTGCAGGACGAGGCCCCTGCCGACGTCTCCCAGCCGGGTGCCGTCACGGTGCCCGCCCACATCCTGCACGACATCGTGCGCAAGCTGCCCGACGGCGCCGAGGTCGAGATGCGGCGCGATCCCGAGAAGGAACGCGTCACTATCACCAGCGGCCAGTCGCGCTTTGCGCTGCAGACGCTCGCGCCAGAAGATTTTCCGGACCTCGCCACGGGTGAACTCACGCACAAATTCGAGATGGAAGCGCGCGAACTCAAGCGCCTGATCGACAAGACGCGCTTTGCCATCTCCACCGAGGAGACGCGCTACTACCTCAACGGCATCTATTTCCACGTCGCCTCGGGCGCGGCCGGCAACACGCTGCGCGCCGTCGCCACCGACGGGCACCGCCTCGCCCAGGCCGAACTGCCGATGCCGCAAGGTGCCGAAGGCATGCCGGGCGTGATCCTGCCGCGGAAGACGGTGAACGAACTGCATCGGCTGATCGAGGCCAGCGGCGACAAGGTGATGGTCGGTATCTCGCCCGCCAAGGCGCGGTTCGAGATCGGCACGCTGGCGCTGACCTCGAAGCTGATCGACGGCACCTTCCCCGACTACGGGCGCGTGATCCCGAAGGCGAACGACAAGGAACTGAAGGTCGCCAACGCCGAGTTCATCAACGCCGTCGACCGCGTTTCGACGATAGCGAGCGAGCGCGGCCGCGCGGTGAAGCTCAACCTGTCGAAGGACAAGCTGGTGCTGTCGGTGAACAATCCCGAAGGCGGCAGCGCCACGGAAGAGATTGCCGTCGAGTACGGTGCGCCCGCGCTCGAGATCGGCTTCAACGCGCGCTACCTGCTCGACATCGCCAACCAGCTCGAGAGCGAGAGCGCGCTGTTCCAGCTTGCCGATCCCGGCTCTCCGACGATGGTGAAGGACGCCGGCGACGAAGGCACGCTGTACGTGCTCATGCCGATGCGCGTTTAAGGATCCGTGGACGACATCCGCCAGCCAGCGCCAGCCGACGACGATCAAGCTCCGCAGTTCGAGCGGGGTGGGGAGGCTATGCGAGAGGCTGCCAGCGCGCCGGCGCCCGGCTTCTGGATCGAGCGGATCCAGCTCACCAGCTACCGCAACTACGCGAGTGCCCGCCTCGACGTGGGTCCGGCCCCCGTGGTCCTGTGCGGCCCCAACGGCTCGGGCAAGACGAACCTCCTGGAAGCCATTTCGCTACTGACGTCCGGCCAAGGCCTGCGCCGCTCGCCCTATGCCGAACTCGCCAAGATGGGCGCGCCGGGCTGGTCGGTCGCCGCGCGCCTCCACACGCCCGTCGGGGCCATGGACATCGGCACGGGCCTGCTACCTGGACAGGATGCCGGGCGGGCAGGCCGGACGGTGCGCATCGACGGGGAAACGCAATCGGCCAATGCGCTGGGCGATGTCGTCGAGATCATGTGGGTGACACCGGCGATGGACGGCCTGTTCACCGGTGCGGCGTCCGAACGCCGTCGCTTTCTCGACCGCCTGATCGCCTGCTTCGATCCCGGCTACCGCAAGCTCCTGAACCAGTACGAACGGGCCATGCAGCAGCGCAACCGGTTGCTTGCCGACAACGTCACGGAGCCGCAGCGCTTCGAGGGCTTCGAGCGGGTGATGTCGGAAACTGGCGTAGCCATCGCGGCCGCACGGGCCGCCGCTGTCGCCGAACTCGCGCAGGCGATCCTCGTGAGGCGCGACACCGGCGCTGGCGCCGCGTTTCCCTGGGCCGAACTCGCAACCGAGGGCGCGCTGGAGCAGGCGCTCGCCACCGAAGCCGCGGTCGATGTCGAAGATAGCTTCTGCGCGACGCTGGCGCGCGTGCGCGAACGAGACCGGGCCGTGGGACGCGCGCTCGACGGACCGCATCGCTCGGACCTGATCGTGGGACATGGCCCGAAGGAGATGCCGGCCAAGGTGTGCTCCACGGGCGAGCAGAAAGCGCTGCTGATCGGGCTGGTCCTGGCACACGCGGACCTCGTCGGCCGGCGCAGTGGCGGCACCGCGCCGATCCTGTTGCTCGACGAGGTGACGGCGCATCTCGACCCCGTTCGGAGGGGCGCCCTTTTCGAAGAAATCCTCGCCCTCGGCACGCAGGCGTGGATGTCGGGAACCGACGTCGAGGCCTTCTCGGGGCTCGGCGAACGGGCGCAGAGATGGCGCGTCGAGGACGGCCGTCTGGAGCCGTTCGCCTGAAGTCGCTCACAGCGCCCGAAATTGGCTTTTAGGACCCTGAAATTTCGTACTTTTTTTGGCGTTGACGACGGCTCTTTTGGGCGTGCTCTCCGGGGGCTTTTGGTGTAGATTCCACGGCTTGAAATCACCCCCCGTGGAACACCTCCGAAATGAACGATAAGCCAGCCAAGAAAGCCAATGGCGCGACCAGCTATGGCGCCGACGCGATCAAGGTCCTGAAGGGCCTCGACGCGGTGCGCAAGCGGCCCGGCATGTACATCGGCGACACGGACGACGGCTCGGGCCTGCATCACATGGTGTACGAGGTCGTCGACAACGCCATCGACGAGGCGCTGGCGGGCTACGCGAGCGAAGTCACCGTCACGCTCAACGCCGACGGCTCGGCCACCATCCGCGACAACGGCCGCGGCATTCCGACCGACATCCACCCCGAGGAAGGCGTGTCGGCCGCAGAGGTGGTGATGACGCAGCTCCACGCCGGCGGCAAGTTCAACGAGGGCACTGAGGACGACAACCCCTACAAGGTCTCCGGCGGCCTGCACGGCGTCGGCGTCTCGGTCGTCAACGCGCTGTCGACCGTCCTCGAGCTGAAGATCTGGCGCGACGGCAAGGAGCACTTCGTGCGCTTCCGGCACGGCGCGACCGAAGCGCCGCTGAAGGTGACGGGACCCGCGGGCGACAAGCGCGGCACGGAAGTGACGTTCTGGCCGAGCCCGGAGACCTTCCACAACGTCACCGAGTTCGACTACGCCACGCTCGAGCACCGCTTGCGCGAACTCGCATTCCTCAACTCCGGCGTCAAGGTGGTGCTGAAGGACGAGCGCCACGCCGACCGCAAGGTCGTGGAGCTGTGCTACGAAGGCGGGCTCGCCGAATTCGTACGCTACATCGACCGCTCGCGCACGGCCCTGATCGAAGCGCCCATCATCGTCGCCGGTGACGGCAACGGCATCGGCGTCGAGCTCGCGTGCTGGTGGAACGACGGCTACAGCGAGCAGGTGATGGTGTTCACCAACAACATCCCGCAGCGCGACGGCGGCACGCATCTCGCCGGCTTCCGCGCGGCCCTGACGCGCATCATCAACAAGTACGCGGAAGAGACGGGCATCGCCAAGAAGGAGAAGGTTGCTCTCACCGGCGACGACGCGCGCGAAGGCCTCACCGCGGTGCTGTCGGTAAAGGTGCCGGACCCGAAGTTCTCCTCGCAGACGAAGGACAAGCTCGTCTCCTCGGAAGTGAAGCCTGTCGTCGAGAACGTGGTGGGCGACCAGCTCGCCGCCTGGTTCGAGGAACATCCGAAGGAAGCCAAGACCATCATCCAGAAGGTGGTGGAGGCCGCAGCGGCGCGAGAAGCCGCGCGCAAGGCGCGCGAACTGACGCGGCGCAAGGGCGTGCTCGACATCAACTCGCTGCCCGGCAAGCTTGCCGAATGCCAGGACCGCGACCCGGCCAATACCGAGATGTTCATCGTCGAGGGCGATTCGGCCGGCGGCTCGGCCAAGCAGGGCCGCAATCGTGAGTTCCAGGCCGTGCTGCCGCTGCGCGGCAAGATCCTCAACGTCGAACGCGCGCGCTTCGACAAGATGTTGTCGAGCCAGGAAATCGGGACGCTGATCACGGCGCTCGGCACCGGCATCGGCCGCGACGACTTCAACCTCGAGAAGCTGCGCTACCACAAGATCATCATCATGACGGACGCCGACGTCGACGGCGCCCACATCCGCACGCTGCTGCTGACGTTCTTCTACCGGCAGATGCCCGACCTCGTGGAGAAGGGGCACCTCTACATCGCGCAGCCGCCGCTCTACAAAGTCTCGAAGGGCAAGTCGGAGACCTACCTCAAGGACCAGCGCGCCTTCGAGGACTACCTGATCGACGCCGGCCTCGAGGACACGACGCTGTCGCTCGGCAACGGCGAAGTGCGTGCGGGCCGAGATTTGCGCGACATCGTCGAGCAGGCGCGCATCGTCAACAAGATCGTCGACGACGTGCATTCGCGCTACGCCCGCTACGTCGTCGAGCAGGCGGCGATCGGCGGCGCGTTCGATCCGAACCTCCTTCAATCGTCGGACAAGGCCAACGAGAAGGCGCAGGCCGTCGCCGCGCGGCTCGATGCGATCGCCGACGAGACCGAACGCGGCTGGAACGGGCGCCTCGGCAACGAGGGCTACATCTTCCGGCGCCAGGTGCGCGGCGTGACGGAAGCCCACACGCTCGACCGGCAGCTCATCGGCTCGCTCGAAGCGCGCCGCCTGCAGGAGCGGCACACGGCGCTCGAGGACATCTACGGCCAGCCGGCCACTTTGAAGCGCAAGGACGGGGAGACGCCGGTGCACGGACCGCGCTCGCTGCTCGAAGCCATCTTCGAGGCCGGTCGCAAGGGCATCTCGATGCAGCGCTACAAGGGTCTCGGCGAGATGAACCCCGAGCAGCTTTGGGAGACGACGCTCAACCGCGACACGCGCACGCTGCTGCAAGTGAAGCTCGGCGACCTCGGCGAGGCGGACGAGATTTTCGCGCGCCTCATGGGCGACGTGGTGGAGCCCCGCCGCGAGTTCATCCAGGCCAACGCGCTCTCCGTCTCGAACCTCGACGTTTGACGTTCCGCGCAGCGATGTTGGGAGGCCAAGCGGCGTATTGACCGTGTGCCGCTCCACTCCTGTCACCCCGGCACTTGTTGCCGGGGTCCATCGTTCCTCTCTCGCCGGAGTCTGCGGATGGCTGGATCCCGGTGACGAGCACCGGGATGACCAAGCGGGGGCGTCGACCGCTCCGCTGCGCGTCGAACTGACCTACACGCCCATCACAACATCGCGAACACACGCGCCTGTTGCTCCGTGAACACCGCAATCGGCGTGAACTCCGCTACATTGCTCCGCGCGGGGCCGTGACAGTGCGTCGACGCTATTCAGAGGCCGATGTTCATGCGCCTGCCGAAGGTTCTCGCGATCACGAGCTTGTTCGCCTGCACCACCGCGCCATGCAACGCCCAATCGTTCGACATTCATGCGCCCGAGGTCAGCAGAGGCGCGCTCGAAGGCGAGGCGCTGAGCGGGATCAATCTCGGAGACCCGCGCACCGGTCCTCGCAACGCGCACGAGTTCAAGCTCGGCTACGGCGTTTCGGACCGCTGGATGCTTGAGGTCGGCGCGCTCGTCGACAAGTCCGACGGCGAGGCCACGCGGCTCGCGCGCCTCTCGTTCGAGAGCATCTCCGTGCTCATCCCCGTCCGGAAAGAAGGGCTGGCATTGGGCTGGTTCAACTCGGTGGAAGTGGCGACCAGCGAGGGCATCCACAATGCGCTCATCACCGGTCCGCTTTTGCACTGGAGCCGCGGACCGACATCGCTGCTCGTCAATCCGTTCGTCGAGAAAACGTTCGGACGCGGCGCCGAGCCGGGGTTCGACTTCAGCTACATCTGGCGCGGCAAGACGGAGGTCGCGCACGGTCTCGCGCTCGGCAGCATGGGCTTCGGCCGCATCACCAACATCGCCGGGAGCGGACCTTCGATGCAGGATCACCGCGTCGGACCTGCCCTTTTCCTCGAAGCGGAGATCGAGCCCGGCCGGCACGTCGAGATCGGCATCGGTGCCTTCGCCGGCATCGGCCGCGACAGCCCCGATGCCTCTGTGATGTTCAACGTCGGTGTGCCGCTCGTCCCCGGCCGGCACTGAAAGACACGCTGCGACCTTTCTTCATTTTGCGTCCCCGGAAGCCGCGCGCAAGCGCGGCTGTCCGGGGCCTTGCAGCGTGGCGCATGAACTCGACCCCGCAAGATTCCGGACAGGCGCTTCGCGCCTTCCGGGAATGCAGAGGGTGGTGCGCTGCCGTAGGGGATGCGCATAAGCCCGGGCTGGGGGCTTAGAACGCCTTGCGGATGCGGGTGCCGATGATGGAGACGGGGCCGCGCTCGGTGTTGTAGGCGGGGTTCTCGACGTACTGGTAGTCGAGCGTGGCGCGGAAGGAGCCGACGGGGAAGCTGTAGTAGGTCTCGAGGATGCGCTCGCCCGCGGGGCTCGGCAGGCGGCCGTCGCCGACGAGGATGCCGAGGCCGCCGGCATTCAGGAACTCCTGGTGCACGCGCGAGATGCCGTTGACGACGCCCGCGACGCCGAGCGTGTCGTCGGGCCGGCCCCAGGCCTTGCCATTGAAGACGAGGCCCGCCGCGGCCGTGCGGTCGATGTCGGTGAAGGCGAAGGGCTCGGAGCTGCCGTCGGCCCAGCCGGCGCGGGCGAAGAAGCCGATGGTCGGCGTGATCTGCTGCTCCATGTTGAAGCTGATGCCGCCGCGGCTGCGATAGGCGCGCACCGCTGTGATATCGGCCGGCTGCGACGTGGCATTGGCGAGCGCGATGGCGTCGGAGAAGCGGCCCATGCGGGCACGCGTGAGGAAGGCCGTCAACGCGACCTTGCCGGGGTTGCCATTCACTTCGTAGCGGCGCTCGATCTCGCCGACCCACTGGAACTGGCCGAAGGTCGGGTCGAGCTGGGTCGAGTTCGGCACCGTCGGCAGGTCGAACAGGCCAAGGCGCAGCGCCCACCGCTTAGAATAGAACTCCACCGCGGCGCCGTAGGTGTAGCCCCAGGCATCGGCGGCGTAGTCGAAGGAGCCCGTGTCGATCAGCGACCAGTTGAGGAAGTCGGCGCGCGGATCGTGCGCGTACTTGTTGGTGTCGAAGATGTCGGGCACGCCGAACTTGCCGACCGTCACCACGACGCGGTTCTCGCGCTGGGTGCCGGCAAGCTGGTTGGGACCGGCTTCCACCTTCTCGCTCTCGCCGGAGATGTTGAAGGTCTGGCGGATGAAGCTGCGGTGAATGCGCGCGTAAGGATGCTCGGAACCGAGCTTGTACGCTTCGCCGCTGGAAAAGCCGGCCAGGCCCAACGTGCCGGACACGCCGAAGCCCTGGTCGATCTCGGGATTGATCCAGACCTCGGCGTCCTGCCACGGACGGAAGCCCAGGTAGAAGGTCGCGTCCCAGGTCTGCCGCGTCTGGTTGGGGGTGAGGCTGTTGGTGCCGACATACGGCGAGCGGAAGCCCGGCACGTACTGCTGCACGTAGGTGGTCTGCCCGTGCACGCTCCAATCGAGGCTCTTGGGCGGCTGCGGCAGGCGCTGCTCTTCGCCCTTCGCGTCCGCGTCGAAGCGATAGTTGAGGCCGAGGCGCACGGTTTGCAGATCGAGATTGGACGAGATCGTCTGCGCGCCCTGCGCGAAGTGGGCACTCGTCGTGCCGAAGCTCGTGTAGAGGTACTGGAAATCGGCCGTCCAGTTGCGCGCGACGGGCATCTCCACGCCGCCGCCGACCGCGTAGCCGCTGCGAAAGACGTTGACGAGTTCGGACGTGCCCGGCGTAGCCGTGCCGCCCGTCGGCGTTCCGGAGAGCTGATCACGGGTGTAGTGATTCCAGCTCCAGGCCCAACCGGCCGTACCGTACCAGAGCCAGTTGTCGCGGACGACGCCGAGACGGCCGCGAACGGTGCCGAGAAGGGCGACGTCCTCGGCGATGCGCGCCTGCCCGACGTTGGCCGTCGTCTGGGTTTCGCGGCCCTGGACAAGACTAGAGGCCTGCGCGTCTGCGACGACACCGAGCACGACGCCCGACGGAAGCCGCCAGTCGCGGCCGCCCTGGATGGCGACCGAGTAACTACCCGTGCCCTTGAAGGCGTCGAACTCGTTGAAAAAGTTGAAGCGGCCACTGGCGGTCTCGCCGGCCGGGCCCTCGGTGCGCCAGTTGCCCTGTCCCCAGGAGATGCCGAGGCCGCCGCCCAGGTAACTGCCGGACCAGGCGTTGGCGGGCGTCTTGTCCGAAGATGCCTTGCCCGCTTCCTGCGCTGCAGCGCCCTGCGGGCCTACGACGGCCACTGCCAGGACCGCCGACAACGGCCACAGGCCTGCGGCGAGGGCGCGCCGGCTGCGGGCCACGCGGCCTGCACCGCGACGGCGCGCCGGCATTTTGCCCGCCCCCTGCATGTCGAACAGAACCCCTCATGGTCGCCACGGCCACGACTTTGGTGGCTTAGTTGCGAATGATTGTCAATTGCATCATGTCCAACTGCTTCCAGGGGCTCACGCACCCCTGGAGGGGCGCATGCAACGAGTCGTGACGGAACAACATGAATTCGCTCGGGTAACAGCTTTAAGACAGGTCGGTCGCGCGAAACTTGCGGCGCAGCATCCGCCGTCCGTAAGCGGACCGAGTGTGGCGGCAGGCCCACTGCGCTTGGGCCCGAGCAAACGGCTCAAAAGACAGTTCCCTCTCCCCATGCGCGCAGCGGATGGGGAGAGGGTTAGGGTGAGGGGCAGAAAATTTTGACCGGTTTCGTGGGGCTGCCCCTCACCCCGGCCCTCTCCCCGCTGGGCGGGGAGAGGGGGAGGAAGTGCAGCGTCGAGGCCGTCCGCCCCAGCCTACTTCATCGTCGGGATGACGAACTCGGCGCCTTCCTTGACGCCCGAGGGCCAGCGCGAGGTGACGGTCTTGGTCTTGGTGTAGAAGCGCACCGAATCGGGCCCGTGCTGGTTCAAGTCGCCGAAGGCCGAACGCTTCCAGCCGCCGAACGTGTAGTAGGCGAGCGGCACCGGGATCGGCACGTTGATGCCGACCATGCCGACTTGCACCTTGGCCGCGAAGTCGCGCGCCGCATCGCCATCGCGCGTGAAGATGGCGACGCCGTTGCCGTACTCGTGGTCGTTGGCCAGCTTCAGGCCTTCCTCGTAGGTCTTGGCGCGCACCACGGAGAGGACGGGACCGAAGATCTCCTCCTTGTAGATGCGCATGTCCTTGGTCACCTCGTCGAAGAGGCAGCCGCCCATGTAGAAGCCGTTCTCGTAGCCCTGCATCTTGAAGTTCCGGCCGTCGACCTTGAGCTTGGCGCCTTCTTTGATGCCGATGTCGACGTAGTCCTTCACCTTCTTGAGGTGCGCCGCCGTGACGACGGGGCCGAAGTCCGCGTCGGCCGACGTGGACGGGCCGATCTTCAGGCTCTCGACGCGGGGGATGAGCTTCTCGACCAGCTTGTCGGCGGTTGCCTTGCCGACGGGAACGGCGACGGAGACCGCCATGCAGCGCTCGCCCGCGGAGCCGTAGCCCGCGCCGATCAGCGCGTCGACCGCCTGATCCATGTCGGCGTCCGGCATAATGATCATGTGGTTCTTGGCGCCGCCGAAGCACTGCACGCGCTTGCCGCTCGCGCAGCCGCGGCCGTAGATGTACTCCGCAATCGGCGTCGAGCCGACGAAGCCGATGGCCTGGATCACGGGATCGTCGAGGATGGCGTCGACGGCTTCCTTGTCGCCGTTGACGACGTTGAGGATGCCGGCCGGCAGGCCCGCCTCCATGAAAAGTTCGGCGAGCATCAGCGGCACGCCCGGGTCGCGCTCGGAGGGCTTCAGGATGAAAGCGTTGCCGCAGGCGATGGCCGGCGCGCACTTCCACAGCGGGATCATGGCGGGGAAGTTGAAGGGCGTGATGCCGGCGACGACGCCGAGCGGCTGGCGCATGGAGTAGATGTCGATGCCGGGGCCGGCACCTTCCGTGTACTCGCCCTTCATCAGGTGCGGGATGCCGATGGCGAACTCGACCACTTCGAGGCCGCGCTGGATGTCGCCCTTGGCGTCGGGGATGGTCTTGCCGTGCTCGCGGGCGAGGCAATCGGCCAGCTTGTCGTAGTCGCGGTGGGCGAGCTCGAGGAACTTCATCAGCACGCGCGCGCGGCGCTGCGGGTTGGTTGCGGCCCAGGCGGGCTGCGCGGCCTGGGCATTGGCGACGGCGGCCGCCACCTCGGCCTTGCTGGCCAGCGCCACCTTGGCGCGGACCTCGCCCGTCATGGGCTCGAACACGTCGCCGGTGCGCCCGCTGGTGCCCTTGACCCTCTTGCCGCCGATGAAATGGCCGTAGTCGAGCATGAGCGTCCTCCAGTTCGTGCGCTTCGCGGAAAGGTATGGCGGGTGCGGTAACACGCATGCTCCGGCCCACGCAAGCGCTTGTGCCGCAGGGCAAAGCTGCCCTTCTTGCGGCCTTTTGGTCATGTCGCAGCGCCTTGAGCGGGGCGGGTCCTGTCCCGTAAGGTCGCGCTTGCTGCACCAATCGGTGGACCGCGTGACGGCCAAAGACGAACTTCGACAGATCGCTTACTGGGGCGATGCGCTTTCCGAGGACGAAGCCGCGCGCACGCTGAAGGCGCTCGTGCGACGCACCTACTCCGCCGGCAGCTACATCTGCCACCGGGGCGACCGGCTCGACGCCTGGACCGGCGTAACGCAAGGGCTCGTGCAGCTCGGTGCGATTTCGGCCGAAGGCAAGGCGATCACCATCGCGGGCGTGCGCTCGGGCGGCTGGTTCGGCGAGGGGACCGTCCTCAAGGCGGAGCCGCGCAAATACGACATGCTGGCCCTGCGCGACACGACGCTCGCCCTGGTGCCGCGCCCGATCTTCATGTGGCTCTTGGACACGAGTGCCGGCTTCGGCCGTTTCCTGGTGCACCAGCTCAACGAGCGCATCGGCCAGTTCATCGCCATGGTCGAATACGACCGGCTGCACAACCCGGCCGCCCGCGTCGCCCGGCACATCGCGTGGCTGTTCAACCCGGTGCTGTATCCGAACGCGGGGGATCGCATCGAGATGACGCAGGAGGAAGTTGGGCTGCTCGCGGGCGTCTCGCGCCAGATCGCCAACAAGAGCCTTCTGCGGCTGGAAGAGCTGGGGCTGATCAAGGTCGACCGGGGAAGCATCCAGGTGCTCGACGTCGAGGCCCTCGGCCAATTCGACGGTTAAGGGGCCAGCGGCGGCATGGGCCGGAAAAGTCCGACCCCTTAGTCTAGCAGACAAATTGTTTCCTGTCTGTCCATTATCCCGTTGAGCGGGGCCTGCCCCTCTGGCTAACTGCCGGTTCGGCCGAGGGGCAAAACCTCGCGCCCCGTTTGGCGGCAACGACCGCAATCAAGAACAGCCGCCCGAAAAGGGCGGCGGCAAGAACGACTGCCCGGCAAGGGCGGCGGATTGAATGGGAGGACATCACTTGAGCGCGTCTCAAGCGGTTGGCAGCAGCATGTCCGGCTCGGGCTCCACGCCCGACACGACGCCGAAGCTCCTCGTGCGCAACGCACGGGAGTTCGCGGATCGCCCTGCGCTTCGGCACAAGGATTTCGGCATCTGGCAGACGCTGACCTGGCGCGAGTTCAGCGATCTCGTCATGACGTTCGCCATCGGCCTCCGGAAGATGGGCTTCATGCGCGGCGATACGGCCGCGATCATCGGCGACAACCGGCCCAAGCTCTATGCTGCCTTCGCCGCCGTGCAGAGCCTCGGCGGCATCGCGGTGCCGATCTACCAGGACTCCGTCGCCGACGAGATGGCCTACGTGCTCGCGCACGCAGAAGTGCGCTTTGCCATCGTCCAGGACCAGGAGCAGGTCGACAAGCTGATCGCGGTGTCGGAGCAGCTGCCGAAACTCGAGCGCGTCATCTACGAGGAAGAGCGCGGGCTCACGGCCTACGATCACACGCGGCTGCACGCGCTCGATACGGTGCTGGGCCTCGGTCGCAAGGAGCTATCGGTCAATCCGGGTGCGGCCGGCTGGTGGCTCGACGAGATCGCCCAAGGCAAGGGCAGCGACGTCTCCGTGATGCTCTACACGTCCGGCACGACGGGGCGCCCAAAGGGCGTGATGCTGACGCACGACAACATCGTGATCTCGGCCCGCAACGGCAACGCGTTCGACCGCTTCACGCCGGACGATACGCTGATCGCTTACCTGCCGATGGCGTGGGTCGGCGACCACATCTTCTCCTACGGGCAGACGCTCGCCGGCGCCTTGTGCCTTGCCTGCCCCGAGGGGCCCGAGACCGTGACGGAAGACCGGCGCGAGATCGCGCCCACCTATTTCTTCGCCCCGCCACGCGTGTTCGAGAACATGCTGACGCGCATCCGCGTGCGCATGGAGGATGCGGGCCGCGTCAAGAAGGCGATGTTCGACTACTTCCTCAAGGTGGCCGACCGGTGCGGCGAGAAAATCCTCGACGGCAAGCCCGTGTCCCTCAAGGATCGGCTGCTCTACCGCATCGGCGACGTGTTCGTGTACGGGCCGCTCCGCAACCAGATCGGCCTGTCGCGTCTGCGCGTCGGCTACACGGCGGGCGAGGCCATCGGGCCGGAGCTTTTCCGCTTCTACCGCGCCCTCGGCATCAACCTGAAGCAGCTCTACGGGCAGACGGAAGCGAGCGTCTACATCACGCTGCAGCCCGATGGCGAGGTCTTCGCCGATACCGTCGGGAAGCCCGGCCCCGACGTCGAGATCAAGATCAGCGATGCGGGCGAGGTGCTCTACCGCAGCCCTGGCGTGTTCCTGAAATACTTCAAGAACGACGAAGCCACGAACGAGACCAAGACGCCGGACGGCTGGGTGCGCACGGGCGACGCCGGCTTCCTCGACAGCCACGGCCACCTCAAGATCATCGACCGCGCCAAGGACGTCGGCCGCCTCAACAACGGCGCGCTGTTCTCTCCGAAGTATCTCGAGAACCGGATCAAGTTCTATCCGGAAGTACGCGAGGCGGTCGCCTTCGGCCATGGGCGCGACTACGTGACGATGTTCATCAACATCGACCTCGTCTCGGTCGGCAGCTGGGCGGAGCGCAACAACGTCTCCTACGCCAGCTACCAGGAGCTTGCCGCGCATCCGCGCGTCTACGACATCGTCGCCAAGCGCCTCGACGAGATCAACCGCTCGCTGGCTGAAGAGCCGCAGATGGCGGCGTCCCAGATCCAACGCTTCCTGATCCTGTTCAAGGAGCTCGACGCGGACGACGGTGAGATGACGCGCACGCAGAAAGTGCGCCGCTCGTTCATCGCCGAGCGCTACGCGCCGCTCGTGAAGGCGCTCTACGACGGCTCCGGGAAAGCCAGCATGTCGGCGGAAGTGACGTTCGAGGACGGCCGCAAGGGCACGCTCTCGGGCGAGGTGCGCATCCTCGATCTGAAGACCTATCCGGCGCCTGCCGGCGTCATGCGCGAGGCCGCGGAATGAAAGCCGACGTCAATCCCAAGCCCGTCGCGCGCAGCGGTCCCGTGGTCGCCAACGGCGACGTGCTGCTCGCGGTCTCCAACGTGTCGCTGTCCTTCGGCGGCGTGAAGGCGATCCGCGACGTCTCGCTCGACATCCGCAAGGGCGAAATCCGCGCCATCATCGGCCCCAACGGCGCCGGCAAGACGTCGATGCTCAACGTCATCAACGGCTTCTACCATCCCCAGCAGGGCACCATCAGCTTCAAGGGGCGCGAGCGGCGGGCCATGCGGCCCTATATCGCCGCGAGCCAGGGCATCGCGCGCACGTTCCAGAACGTGGCGCTCTTCAAGGGCATGTCGACGCTCGACAACATCATGACCGGCCGCACGCTCAAGATGCGCAAGGGCATCATCCAGCAGGCGCTCTACTGGGGCCTGTCGCAGCGCGAAGAGATCCAGCACCGGCGCGTCGTCGAGGAGATCATCGACTTCCTCGAGATCCAGCACATCCGCAAGACGCCGGTCGGCAAGCTGCCCTACGGGCTACAGAAGCGCGTCGAACTCGGCCGCGCGCTCGCGACCGAGCCCGAGCTTCTGCTGCTCGACGAGCCGATGGCCGGCATGAACCTCGAGGAGAAGCAGGACATGAGCCGCTTCATCCTGACCGTGCGCGACGCCTTCAACACCACGATCGCGCTCATCGAGCACGACATCGGCGTCGTCATGGACCTGTCCGACCGCGTCGTCGTGCTCGACTACGGCCGCAAGATTGCTGACGGCACGCCGGCCGAAGTCCAGGCCAACCAGGCCGTGATCGACGCCTACCTCGGCATCCCGCACTAGGTTCGAACCGATGCACGTACGCTTTTCGCTCTGCACGATTGCCGCGGCGTCCGCTTCGGGGGCGCACGCCTGGGCTGCGCGTCGTCGTCGCCCGCACGTGGCGTGGATCCCCGCCTTCGCGGGGATGACGGCGCGGTTGTCGCCGACGGCGCGGATCACACTGACGTCATGCCCGCGCAGGCGGGCATCCACGCAAGCCCGAAGGGGAACAAGCCGAGGCATCGGGCTTCTGCCCGTTTCTCGCGTTACGCTGGCGGAGCTGCGCGAACAAGCTCTTTCGCGGGAGATCCGCCGTGGTTGAATTCGGCCAATTCCTGGAAATCCTGATCGGTGGGTTGCTATCGGGCGTGCTCTATTCGCTCGTGGCGCTGGGCTTCGTCCTGATTTTCAAGGCTTCGGGCGTGTTCAACTTCGCGCAAGGGGCGATGGTGCTGCTCGCCGGCCTCGCGCTTGTTCGCAGCCTGGACTTCCTCGTCGCGCGCGGCATTCCGATGCCGGTTGCGATCCTGATGGGCCTGATGTTCGCCGGCCTCGTGATGGCGCTGACGGCCTGGCTCATCGAGCGCTTCGTGCTCGGGCCGCTCGTCAACCAGGACGGCCTGACGCTCTTCATGTCGACGATCGGCGCGACCTTCATCCTGGAAGGCGCGGCGCAGATGATCTTCGGCTCCGACGTCTATCCGCTGCCGCTGTTTCCGACGGACGCGTGGTTCCTGTTCGAAAGCGCGTTCCCCGGTGGCATCCTGGTCAACAAGCTCGATGTGTGGGGCGGGCTGATCGCCGCCATTCTCGTCGCGGGCCTCGCCCTTTTCTTCCAGCGCACCAAGACCGGACGCGCATTGCGCGCAGTGGCGGACGATCACGCCGCCGCGCAGTCGGTCGGCATCCCGATCAGCTGGATCTGGTTCGTCGTGTGGCTCGTGGCGGGTCTCGTGGCGCTCGTCGCCGCCACCGTCTGGGGCACCAAGCTCGGCGTGCAGTTCTCGATCACCTTCCTCGCCCTCAAGGCGCTGCCGGTGCTGATCATCGGCGGGTTCACGTCGGTTCCAGGCGCCATCGTCGGCGGCCTGATCGTGGGCGCGGGCGAGAAACTCGCTGAAGCCTACCTCGGGCCGCAGATCGGCGGCGGCATCGAATACTGGTTCGCCTACGTGCTGGCGCTCGCCGTGCTGCTCGTGCGGCCGCAGGGGCTGTTCGGCGAGCGGATCATCGAGAGAATCTAGGCAGTAGGGAATAGCGAGTGGGGAGTAGGGAATAGGGACCGATGACCGCGCAACGCTTCCCTACTGCCTATTCGCTACTCCCTATTCCCGTCCGAAGGACATAACATGCTCTACCGCGAAGCCGGCCAGTTCAAGACCACCTACGCCGCAGACATGGCGGTGTTCCCGATCCGCCAGGACCGGATCGCGCTGGCGCTGCTCGTCGCCGTCGCCTTCATCGCCGTGCCGTTCATGGCGGAGGCGCAGGTCTGGCCGTTCCGCACCGACTACATGGTTCGCGCCATCCTGATCCCGTTCCTGATCCTGTCGCTCGCCGCCGTCGGCGTGAACATCCTGATTGGCTACTGCGGACAGATTTCGCTCGGCTCCGGCGCGTTCATGGCGATCGGCGCCTATTCGGCCTACAAGTTCGCGACCGGCGTGCATATTCCGCTCGCCTGGCTCGGCACCGCGATCAGCATTCCGCCGCTGCCCGGGCTCATCTCGATCCCGCTCGGCGGTTTGATGGCGGCGCTCGTCGGCATCCTGTTCGGCATCCCGAGCCTGCGCATCAAGGGCCTTTATCTCGCCGTCGCCACGCTCGCCGCCCAGTTCTTCTTCGACTGGGTGTTCATTCGTGTGAAGTGGTTCGTGAACTACAACAGCTCGGGTTCCGTCTCGGCACCGGACATGTATCTCGGGCCGATCCACATCAACACGCCGGTCGAGCGCTATCTGTTGTGCCTTTCCGCCGTGGTGATCTTCGCGACGCTCGCCAAGAACCTCGTGCGCGGCAACATCGGCCGGCAATGGATGGCCATCCGCGACATGGACATCGCGGCGGAGCTGATGGGCATCCGCCCGCTCTACGCCAAGCTCTCGGCCTTCGCCGTCTCGTCGTTCATCGTCGGCGTGGCGGGCGCGCTGTTCGCCTTCATGTACCTCGGCGCCTGGGAGCCGCTCGCCTTCGACATCAACCGGTCGTTCCAGCTCTTGTTCATGGTCATCATCGGCGGCCTCGGCTCGATCCTCGGCTGCTTCCTGGGCGCGGCATTCATCCTGATCCTGCCGATCATGCTGGACCAGATCCCGCACGCCGTCGGCATCCCCGTGTCGGTCGAGACGGTTTCACACCTCGTCTTCATCGTGACGGGCGGGCTCATCTGCTACCTGCTCATCGTCGAACCGCGCGGCTTTGCCAGGCTGTGGGGCATCGCCAAGGAGAAGTTGCGTCTGTGGCCGTTCCCCTATTGAGGACGGCCCGGACCTGATCGGGTCGTGCGCTCCCGAGCGGCGCACGACCGGCAAAGACAACAACAACAGCTCGCAGCAACGGTCTCCGGCATCGCCGGAGCAATGGAGGAGAGAAGAATGATCCGCAAAGTCCTGGCGCTCGCTGCCGCCGTCACGGGCGTAAGCGCCCTGGCGCAGCCGGTGCTTGCGCAGAACGAGCAGTTCCTGCCCGCCCTCGTCTACCGCACCGGCCCCTATGCTCCCAACGGCATTCCCTGGGCGAACGGCACGGCCGACTACTGGACCCTCATCAACGAGCGCGACGGCGGCATCAACGGCGTCAAGATCGTGTTCGAGGAATGCGAGACCAGCTACGCGACCGACAAGGGCGTGGAATGCTACGAGCGCCTGAAGAGCAAGGGACCCACCGGCGCGGGCTTCTTCGCACCGCTGTCGACCGGCATCACCTTCGCGCTGACGGAGAAGGTGCCGGGCGACAAGATCCCGCTGCTGACGCTCGGCTACGGCCGGTCCGACAGCAAGGACGGCAGCGTGTTCCCGTGGAACTTCATCGCCGTCGGCAGCTACTGGTCGGCAGCGGATGCCGCCATCCAGCACATCGCGAAAGAGTTCGGCGGCAAGGACAAGCTGAAGGGCAAGAAGATCAGCCTCGTCTACCACGACAGCCCGTACGGCAAGGAGCCGATCCCGGCGCTCGAGGAAATGGCCAAGAGCTACGGCTACGTCTTCAAGGCCATCCCCGTCACGCATCCGGGCGTCGAGCAGAAATCGCAGTGGCTCGCCGTGCGCCAGGACCGGCCGGACTACGTGATCCTGTGGGGCTGGGGCGTGATGAACTCCACCTCGATCAAGGAAGCGGCGGCCGTCGGCTATCCGCGTGACAAGATCATCGGCGGCTGGTGGTCGGGCGCCGAGCCCGACGTGATCCCCGCCGGAGACCAGGCGATCGGCTACAAGGCGCTGATGCTGCAGCACCCCGCCGGCCGCTTCAAGATCCACGACGACCTCGAGAAGTACATCATCTCGACCGGCAAGTCGGCGGGCAAGGATACGTTCGCGCACGTGCTCTACAATCGCGGCCTGATCAACGCCATGATCGGCGTCGAGGCGATCCGCACCGCGCAGAAGAAGTACGGCAACAAGCCGCTCACCGGCGAGCAGGTGCGCTGGGGCTTCGAGCACCTCGACCTGACGGCGGACCGCATCAAGGAACTCGGCTTCGAGGGCCTGCTGAAGCCGCTCAAGTTCACCTGCCAGGACCACCAGGGTGCCGACGAAGCCCGCGTCCACCAGTGGGACGGCAAGGAGTGGAAGATCATCTCCGACTTCTACAAGGCCGATGCCGAAATGCAGGACCGCCTCGTGAAGGCCTCCGCCGCGCAGTACGCGAAGGAGAAGAACATCACGCCGCGCGACTGCTCGAAGGCCGACTGACAAGGCAAGGCGGCGGAGGCGGCGAAATCGCCTCCGCCCACACCCCGACAAGCATTGCCGCGGAGACGACCATGTCGAGCGAACCAGCCGGAAAGCCCGAGGCCGCGAGCCCCATCCTTTCAGTGAAGAACATCGAGGTCATCTATGACCACGTGATCCTGGTGCTGAAGGGCGTGTCGCTCGATGTGCCGCGCGGCGGCATCGTCGCTTTGCTCGGGGCCAACGGCGCCGGCAAGTCCACCACGCTGAAGGCGATCTCGAACCTCATTCGCGGCGAGCGCGGGGAAGTCACCAAGGGGCGCGTCGAACTCAAGGGCGAGCGCGTCGACGGCATGACGCCGAACGATCTCGTGCGGCGCGGCTGCGTGCAGGTGATGGAAGGCCGGCACTGCTTCGGCCACCTCACCGTCGAAGAGAACCTGCTCACCGGCGCCTTCACGCGGCGCGATGGGCGCAAGGCCATCGCCGATGAGCTGGAGAAGGTCTACGCCTATTTCCCGCGCCTCAAGGAGCGCCGCGGCTCGCAGGCCGGCTACATCTCGGGTGGCGAGCAGCAGATGGTGGCGATCGGACGTGCGCTGATGTCGCGCCCCGATCTCATGCTGCTCGACGAGCCGTCGATGGGGCTTGCGCCGCAGCTCGTCGCCGAGATCTTCGAGATCGTGCGGCGCCTCAACAGCGAACAGAACCTGTCCGTGCTCGTCGCCGAACAGAACACCAACATGGCGCTGAAGTACGCCACCTATGGCTACATTCTAGAGAGCGGCCGGGTGGTGATGGACGGCGACTGCAAGGCGCTGCGCGAGAACGAGGACGTCAAGGAATTCTACCTCGGCGTGGGCGGCAGCGACCGCAAGAGCTTCCGCGAAGTGAAATCCTACAAGCGTCGCAAGCGCTGGCTCGCCTGACCGATCAGCCATCCGAGAACCCACCGATGACCCATTTCGACCAGCTCGAAACGCGTGACCCGGAGCAGCGCGAGCGCGCGCAGTTCGCGCTGATGCCGGACTTCCTGCGCCGGACGCTGGAACTGTCGCCCGGCTGGGCGCGGCACCTGAAAGGCGTCGATCCCGCGGCGATCACGTCCCGCCAGGCGCTGGCGCAGCTCCCCATCCTGCGCAAGTCCGAGCTTCTCGAGCGGCAGGCGGCCGAGCCGCCGCTCGGCGGCTTTGCGACGGCAGGGCTCGGTGGGCTCGCGCGGGTGTTCGTGTCTCCCGGTCCCATCTTCGAGCCCGAAGGCCACGGCAGCGACTGGTGGCGGACGGCGCGGGCGCTCCATGCCGCGGGCCTGCGCAAGGGCGACATCGTGCACAACACGTTCGCCTATCACCTGACGCCGGGCGGCTGGATCCTCGATGCCGGTGCGCGGGCGCTGGGGTGCGCCGTGATCGCCGCCGGCCCCGGCAATACGGAGCAGCAGCTCGATGCCATCGCGCACCTCAAGCCCACGGCCTACGTCGGCGTGCCGGACTATCTGAAGATCCTGCTCGACAAGGCCAAGGAGGCCGGGCGCGACGCCAGTTCCATCACCAAGGCCGTGGTCAGCGGGGGCGCGCTGTTTCCCTCGCTGCGGGCCGAGTATCAATCGCGCGGCGTCGATACCTACCAGGTCTATGCGACGGCGGATCTCGGCATCATCGCCTACGAGAGCACACCGCGCGAAGGCATGATCGTCGACGAGGGCGTGATCGTGGAGATCGTGCGGCCCGGCACCGGCGATCCGGTGCCGGAGGGCGATGTCGGCGAAGTGGTCGTCACCTCCTTCAACCGCGACTATCCGATGATCCGGCTCGCGACGGGTGACATGTCGGCGGTGCTTTCGGGGCCGAGCCCGTGCGGGCGCACAAACATGCGCATCAAGGGATGGCTCGGGCGCGCGGACCAGACCACGAAGGTCAAAGGCATGTTCGTGCGGCCGGAGCAGATCGCCGAACTGGCGCGGCGGCATCCGAAACTCGGGCGCCTGCGCCTCGTCGTCGGGCGCGCGGGCGAGCAGGACACCATGACGCTCAAGGCAGAGAGCGCCGATGTCTCATCTGCCGCGAAAGCCAGCATCGCCGAGACGCTGCAGGCGCTGACCAAGCTCAAGGGCGAGGTCGAACTCGTGCCACCGGGCAGCCTGCCCAACGACGGCAAGGTGATCGCCGACGAGCGCAGCTACGGCTGAAGCGCAACGCCGATTGCGCCGTCGGGCCGGCGCCGTCCGCGCAGACCGGTGGGGAAGAAGCCCTCGTTGTCGGCGATGGCCCGCGTCGCCTCCGCGCGTCGCCAATAGCCCGTGAAGAGATGGGCTCCGGCCACCTCCAGCAGCCCTGTGCCTTCTCCCTCCACAAGATCGCCGGCGGCTGGAAGCAAGCGCGCTTCCCCGCCGGGCAGCAGCGGCGCGAAGCCGTCATCCTCCTCGATGCCGATGAGACCGGTCTCGGGCAGCGCCACGTAACGCCGCATGCGCGGGCAGCGCGGATCGGGCTCCGAACGGCACAGCGCATGCCGCGTCGCGGCCGGCAGGGCGTGCTCCGCGAACGGCCGTGCGGTGTTCCAGACGACGACCGTCGCCGCGGCGGCCTCCCCGACCGACGGATCGGCGCCATCGGTCGGCCGTACCCAAAGCAGTCGCGCGCCCGTGGCCAGCGCCGCGCCGGCCAGCGCCAGAGAGGCAGGCTCCGTCCAGCGCGACAGGCCGTGGGCAAGCACGTCCTGCGGCCCAAGCGCCAGGCCTGCCATCGCCATCTCGATCTGCCGCCGCAGCCCCGCGACGGCGTGCTTGACGCCCTGCATCGGCTGCCCGGCCTGTTTCACCGTGTAATGGATCGCCGCGAGATCGCCGGCGCGCAGGGCGGGCGCGGCGCGTGCCGGCTTCTGTCCGCGGGCCATGTCGGCGAACGAGCCTCTCCCGTCGGCCTCGAGCGACATGGCGAGGCGCACGCGGCTCACGCGCAACTTGCCGGCAAGGTCATCGAGGGTGCGGCGCGGGGCGATGACGAGCGCCGGCATCGCGTGATCGACCACCTCTTCGAGCCGTTGGATGGGCGCATCCCCGCTCACGGTCGAGAACACGGCACCGGCGCGGAGAAGGCCCAGATACACGGCCAACGCCTCGACGGACTTCGGGGCCTGCACCAGGACCCGGTCGCCGGCCTTCACGCCGAGGGAGGAGATCAGCGCAGCCGTCCGGCCGACGAGGTTTGCGAATTCGTGGCCCTGCAGCGCCCGTCCCGCGCCGTCCGCAACGACGACGCGGTCGGCGAAAGCAGCCGGCCAGTCGAACATCGGCGAGAAGGGCTCGTACTCGGCGGCCATGCGCTCCAACGGGCTACACCAGAAGCCCCCTCAGGTCCTTGACGATACGGTCGGGTGCGAGGTCCGGATACTCCTCCGGCGCGCCGGTGCGGTTGATCCAGACGCAGCGCATGCCGGCCGCCTTGGCAGCGGCAATGTCCCAACGATTAGACGACTGGAAGGAAATGTCAGTCGGCGTGCAGGAAAAATAATCTGTTGCGAGTTTATAGACCGGCTGCGCGGGCTTGAAAGCCCCCACCGCCGACACTGATAGCACCGCATCGAGCTTGCCGTCGAGGCCGGCGGCCTTGATCGCATCGTCGAGCATGTCGGGATCGCCGTTGGAGAGGATGGCGAGCTTTGCCCCGCGCGCGCGCAATGCCGTCAAGACCTCGGGTACCTCGGGATAGGCTTGCATGCGCCTGTACGCTGCGAGCAGCGCACTACGCGTCTCAGGCGCCACGGTGAGGCCGTGCGCGGCGATGGCGAAATCGAGGCTGCGCTCGGCCAGCGCCCAGAAGGTCTGGCGGCGGCCGACGATGGTCGTGTGCCACGTGTACTCGATGTGCTTCGTGCGCCACGTGTGCGAGAAGCGCTGCCACTCCTCGCCGATCGCGGCCCGGTGCTGCTCCGCCGCGGCGTGCAGGTTGAACAGCGTGCCGTACGCGTCGAAGACGAAGATCCCGCTCATCCCTGGCCCTTTCCGCGAATGAGATGAATGATGCCCGAGAAGTCGGAGCCACCCTCGCCCCAGGCGTTGTGCAGGCCGTAGATCTGCGCGGCCATGGCGCCGAGCGGCGTGTTCGCCCCGACGGAGGCCGCCGCTTCCTGCGCGAGCTTGAGATCCTTGACCATCAGCGCGGAGGCGAAGCCCGGCTTGTAGCCATTGTTGGCGGGCGAGGCCGGCACGGGCCCCGGCACAGGACAATAGGTGGTGAGCGACCAGCACTGGCCCGATGACGTCGAGGCGACGTCGAACAGCGCCTGGTGCGACAGGCCGAGCTTCTCGGCAAGGACGAAGGCCTCGCTCACACCGATCATGCTGATGCCCAGGATCATGTTGTTGCAGATCTTCGCGGCTTGGCCCGCGCCGGCATCACCGCAATGCACGATCTTGCGGCCCATGGCCTCCAGCACGGGCTTCGCCCGCTCGAAGGCCTCGACGCTGCCGCCGGCCATGAAGGTCAACGTGGCGCCCTCCGCGCCACCGACGCCGCCGGAAACGGGGGCATCGAGAGAGAGCATCTTGGCCGCCTTGGCGAGATCGTGCGCCGTACGAGCAGACGCCACATCGATCGTGGAGCTGTCGATGAACAGCGTGCCTGGCTTCGCCGCGCCGAGCACGTTGCCATAGACTTCCAGCACGTGTCGGCCGGCGGGCAACATGGTGACGACGACGTCGACGTCCTTCACGGCCTCAGCGGCAGACGCGGCGCCCGTCACGCCTCGATCGCGCCCACGCGCCACGAAGTCGGGGACGACGTCGAAGCCGATGACGGTATGCCCCTTCTTGACGAGGTTGCCCGCCATGGGGCCGCCCATGTTGCCGAGCCCGATGAAGCCGATCCTGGCCATTCGCGTGTTCCTCCCGAAAATCCTTGTCGACGTTTCTAGCAGGCATCCCGGCTGCGCGCATCGTGCCGCCCGGCAAGATTGAAACGCGCGCTCACGCTTTCTTAACCAGCCCCGGTCATCCTTGCCGAGCTGTGGACGTGGGGCAGGATCCCACGCGCGTGCTCGGGCTCAACCCATGAAAGCCATCGTGTTCTTCCTGGCTTTTCTCGTGGCGGCCAAACTCGGCTACCAGGAGTACCTGTTCCGCATCGCGGCGCAGGACGCGATGATCGCGGCCTATCGCGACCGCGCGGCGCAAGCCTGCCAGAAGGACAGTCGCGGGGTGCTGCTCGGGATCAGCCCGCTGTCGTGGTCGAACCCCGCCTCGATCCGCCTGCAGATCGGCAAGGGCGGCGTCGACGTCTATTTCTGGCAGGTCGACGACGAGCGCTGGGCGGCGCGCTACCGCAACCCCTATTTGCTGCTGAGCGCAGGCCAGCGCAACGGCAGCGTCCACTGCGAGTACGACATCGTCAACGCGCAGGCGTCCATCACGCGCATGTGATCCGGCGCCATGCGCCCTCAGCCCTGCTTGGAAAAGCCGTAGCTCTTCAAGGTCTCGCCGATCTCTTCGAGGCTAGCGGGGTCGTCGATGGTGGCCGGCACCTTCCAGGTCTCGCCGTCCGCGATCTGGCGCATGGTGGCGCGCAGGATCTTGCCGGAGCGCGTCTTCGGCAGGCGCTTCACGGTCATGACGGACTTGAACGCGGCAACCGGCCCGATCTCGTCGCGCACCAGCTTGACCACCTCGGCCTCGATTTCCTTCGTCGGCCGGTTGACGCCGGCGTTGAGCACGATGAAACCGGCGGGCACCTGGCCCTTCATGGTGTCGGCGATGCCGACGACGGCACATTCCGCCACGTCCTTGTGCTTGGCGACCACTTCTTCCATCTGCCCGGTCGAAAGGCGGTGGCCTGCGACGTTGATGACATCGTCGGTACGCGCCATGACGTAGACGTAGCCGTCCTCGTCGCGATAGCCCGCGTCCGAGGTGGTGTAATAGCCCGCGAAATCCGACAGGTAGCTCTTGCGGAAGCGGTCGTCGTTGTTCCAGAGCGTCGGCAGGCAGCAGGGCGGCAGGGGGAGCTTCACGGCGAGCGTGCCGGTCTCCCCGGGCTTCACCTCATGCCCTGCCGCATCGAGCACGTGCAGGTCGTAGCCCGGCATCGGCACGGTCGGGGAGCCGTACTTCACCGGCATGGCGCCGAGGCCGACGGGATTGCCGCAGATGGGCCAGCCCGTCTCGGTCTGCCACCAGTGGTCATAGACCGGCACGTTGAGCTTCGCCTCGGCCCACTTGATGGTCTCGGGGTCGGCGCGCTCGCCTGCGAGGAACAGCGTGCGGAAGCCCGTCATGTCGTACTTGCCGATGAACGTGCCCTGCGGGTCTTCCTTCTTGATGGCGCGAAAGGCCGTCGGCGCCGTGAACAGGGCCGCGACCTTGTGCTGGGAAATGACGCGCCAGAAGGTGCCGGCGTCGGGCGTGCCGACGGGCTTGCCCTCGAACAGCACCGTCGTGCTCCCGTGCAGAAGCGGCGCGTAGACGATGTAGGAGTGTCCCACCACCCAGCCGACGTCGGATGCGGCCCAGAATACCTCGCCCGGCGCGATGCCGTAGTGATGGCTCATGGACCACTTGAGGGCGACCATGTGCCCGCCGTTGTCGCGCACGACGCCCTTTGGCTGGCCGGTGGTGCCGGAGGTGTACAGAATGTAGAGCGGGTCGGTCGCCTTCACCGCGACGCATCCGGCCTTGCTGCCAGCTGCCTTGGCGACCGCGACGGCGCGGGCCCAGTCGTGGTCGCGGCCTTCCACCAGAGACGCCTGCGCCATCGGCCGCTGCAGCACGAGCACGCTCGTCGGCTTGTGCGTGGCGATCTCGATGGCGGCGTCGAGCAGCGGCTTGTAGGCGACGACGCGGCCCGGTTCGATGCCACAGGACGCGGACAGGATCGCGACGGGCTTGGCGTCGTCGAGGCGGGTCGCCAGCTCCGGCGCCGCAAAGCCGCCGAACACGACCGAGTGGACCGCGCCGATGCGCGCGCAGGCGAGCATCGCCATCAGCGCTTCGGGGATCATCGGCATGTAGATGATGACGCGGTCACCGCGCTTGACGCCGAGGTCCGACAGGACGGCCGCGAGCGTTGCCACCTCGTCGCGCAGTTCGGCATAGGAATAGGTGCGGACGGTATTGGTGACAGGGCTGTCGTAGATCAAGGCGGCCTGGCTGCCGCGCCCCTTTTCGACGTGCCGGTCGAGGCAGTTGTAGGCGGTGTTGCATTCGGCGCCTGCGAACCAGCGGCCGTACTGGCCGGCGTAGGGATCGAACACCTTGTCCCAGGGGCGATACCAGTCGATCTCCTTGGCGGCCTCGGCCCAGAAGGCTTCCGGGTTCTTCTGCCAGGCCTCGTAGACCTCGTGATAGCGGCTCGTCATCCCTGCCTCCCTGGAGCGCCTCTTCCGGGCGCCGTCGCATCGGTCGCGGCACACTCTTCCCCGCACCCATGCTTTGCAACGCTGCTTTGGTACGATGCACCCTGATCTAGGTCATCCAGCGACCGTCTGCCACGGGGGCGCAGCCGGTGATGTCGGCGCGGTAGAGATAGACCCACGCCGTAACATCGCTGCCGGTGGCAAGCCTCACGGTGCGTTCGACGCGCTCGTATTCGTTGCGATTGCCGGGGCCGTCGCCGGGGACGATGCCCTCGTAGGCGTCGAGCCACACGATCGAACGCGCGGGGTCGCGCAACTTGAAGACCTCGCCGTGTACGAGGCTCGTGCCTTCCACAAGCCCCGGGTACCAGGAAATGCGGTAGAGCACGCCCGGGATGGTCGCGGGACCCAGGCTGTCGGCCTCGGCCATCAGCGCACGCGCCTTTTCGGTGCCCGTATGGGACATCAGCGTGCCGTAGACGAAAAGATGCGGGTTCATGGGCGGGCAGCGTCCTGCAGCGCAAAGTCGGTGAACACGAAGCCGTCGCGCGTCACGACCTCGCCCTTGATGACAGGAATGGGCCGAGCAAACGCGGGGCTCGCGTAGCAGAACGTGTGGAACTCGCCGTTCTCGCCGCAGGGATCGACGCCCGGCAGAGCGGCATCAACGAGTGCAGCGAACTCCTCGCCGGCAAACCGCTCGGGCACCTTGCCGGGATCGAGGCAGGTGATGCGCGCCTTGTGCCCCGCCGCGATCATGTCGCGGGCGAGCGTATCCGTCGGGATGCCCCAGACGGGGAAGATCGGCGTGATGCCCGTGTCGGCGAGCCGTTCTTCCCGGTAGTGCCGGATATCAGTCAGGAACAGGTCGCCGAAGGCCATGTGCGTGACGCCTGCAGCCCGGGCGAGCGCCACGAAGTCGCCCATGATGCGCTCGTAGTCCGCATTCGAGCATGGATAGGGGATCGGGATTTCCTCGAGCGGCAGGCCTGCGCTCGCGGCCTGCGCCGTCACCAACTCCTGGCGTACCGCATGCATCGCGACGCGCTCGAAGGCGCTGTTGACCGTGGTGAAGAGCCCCGCCACCTCCACGCCCGACCGGCGCAGGAGGTGCAGGGCCCAGGCGGAATCCTTCCCCGTGCTCCAGCTCAAAAGTGTTTTCATGTGCGCACTGTCCCCGTCCCCGGGCATCGCGGTGAATGCCTTTGAGCCTCTCCCTATCCCGCGCTAGGTTCGGTGCAAAGAGGAGGCGCTCCATGAAAGCATTCCACACCATCGGCGTCAGCCGCGACCACTTCGTGGCGACCATCGAGATCCGGCGGCCGCCGCACAACTTCTTCGACATCGAGATGGTGCGGGAAATCGCGGAAGCCTGCGAGACCCTCGACACCGACCCCTCCTGCCGGGCGGTCGTGCTGGCGGCGCAGGGTTCGGCCTTCTGCGCCGGCGCCAAGCTCGGCGGCGACAGCGACATCGGCGACCTGCTCGTCAAGAAGAGCGAGGCGAAGGACACGGGCAGCCTCTATCACGAGGCGGTGCGGCTCTTCCGGACGAAGAAACCGATCGTGGGCGCGATCCACGGCGCGGCGGTCGGCGGTGGACTGGGGCTGGCGCTCGTCCCAGACCTGCGCGTCACGTGCCACGAGGCCCGCTTCTGCGCCAACTTCACGCGGCTCGGCTTCCACCCGGGCTTCGGGCTGACCGTCACGCTGCCGGCGCTGATCGGGCCGTCGCGGGCCGCCCTGATGTTCTATACGAGCCGCCGCTTCACGGGCTCGGAGGCCGTGGAGATGGGGCTTGCCGACGTGCTCGTCGCCCAGAACGACGTGCGCAGCCGGGCGCAGGCGCTCGCCGCCGAGATCGCGGAATGCGCGCCGCTTGGCGTCGTCGAGACCCGCGCCACGCTGCGCGCGGGCCTCGCCGACAAGGTGCTCGCAGCGACCAACATCGAGCTCGAGAAGCAGCTTGCCCTGCGCCAGACGGAAGACTTCAAGGAGGGCGTCGAGGCCGTGAACGCCCGCCGCCCCGCGCAGTTCAAGGGGCGCTAGAAGATCACGGGTGCTGGATTGGCCCCTGGGTCCCGGCTCTCCGCGCTGCGCGCTCCGGCCGGGATGACAATTAGAGCGCGAGAAACACCCCTCACCTGTCATCCCTGAATTTGCCGGAGGCAAATATCAGGGACCCAGGGGCTTATCCGAAGGGGTTGCGCGTGTGGCCCTAGGTCCCGGCTCTCCGCTTCGCTTCGGCCGGGATGACAGTTAGAGCGCGAGAAGCCCCCTCACCTGTCATCCCTGAATTTGTCGGAGGCAAATATCAGGGACCCAGAGGCCTATCCCAAACGGACACAGCAGGTGGCCCTAGGTCCCGGCTCTCCGCTTCGCTCCGGCCGGGATGACAGTTGGGGCGGAGCAATACACCACTCACCTCTCATCTTACCCACCTGTCACCCCGGAATTTGCCGGAGGCAAATGTCCGGGGCCCAGGGCTATTCCGAGAGGTCGTGAGATGTGGCACTGGGGCCCGGCGCTCCGCTTCGCTTCGGCCGGGATGACAGCTGGGAGCGCGGGTCAGAGCTTGTGCGTGAGCTATGCAAAGAAAGATGGCGCGCGGGGCGCGTCTCATGCTCAATAGAGGCAACCAAGAACAATTGCAGGACAGGGAGATGACGAAAGGGATCCTATCGTTCGGCGCCTATATTCCACGGCGCCGGTTGCAACGCAAAGCCATCGCAGAGACGCATACCTGGTTCAATCCGGGCCTCAAGGGGATGGCCAAGGGCGAGCGCGCGTTCTGCAACTGGGATGAAGACGCCGTCACCATGGCCGTCGAGGCTTCGCGGGACGCGCTCAAGGGCCGTGATCGCGGCTCGATCGAGACGCTGCGCTTCGCCTCCACCACCTTCCCATTCCTCGACCGCCTGCATTCCGGCATCGTGGCCGGCGCGCTGAACCTCGGCGAGGACGTCGTGGCGCTCGATCTTTCCGCCACGCAGCGGGCCGGCACCAGTGCGCTGATGGAGGCACTTGCGACGGACGGTGAGACGCTCGTCGTCGCGGCCGAAAAGCGTGATGCAAAAGCTGCGAGCCCGCACGAGATGCAGAGCGGCGACGGCGCGGCGGCGTTCCTCGTCGGCAGCGGCAAGCCCATCGCGGTGCTGCTCGGCAAGGCCTCGCGCACGGCCGATTTCGTCGATCACTTCCGCTCGCTCGACAACCAGTACGACTACCAGTGGGAAGAGCGCTGGATCCGCGACGCGGGCTACATGAAAATCGCCCCTGCCGTCGTGAAGACGTGCCTGGAGCGGGCCAAGGTCTCGGCGGATGCGGTGACGCACTTCTGCATGCCAGGGACGCTGTCCAAGATCGCCAATACCGTCGCCAAGGCCTGTGGCGTCGCCGAGACGGCCGTGGCCGACCCGCTGCACGCCAACTGCGGCGACACGGGTGCCGCGCACGCCCTCGTGCTGCTCGCCGCGACGCTGGAAAAGGCGAAGCCCGGCGAGAAGATCCTCGTCGTCGGCTTCGGCCAGGGTGCCGATGCGCTCCTGTTCGAGGTAACGCCGGAGATCGCCAAACTGCCGAAGCGCATGGGCGTTGCCGGCAGCCTTGCCCGGCGCAAGGAAGAGACGAGCTACGGCCGCTATCTCGCCTTCAACGACCTGATCGAACTCGAGCGCGGCATGCGGTCCGAAACGGACAAGGCAACCGCGCTGTCCTCGCTGTGGCGCAACAAGGCCACGGTGACGAGCTTCGTCGGCGGCAAGTGCACCAAGTGCGGCACGCTGCAGTTCCCGAAGACGGACATCTGCGTCAACCCGAATTGCAACGCCATCGGTACGCAGGAGCCGCATCCGTTCGCCGAGAAAACCGGGCGCATCGCCTCGTTCACGGCGGACCGCCTCACCTACTCGCCCGATCCACCGTCCTGCTACGGCATGATCGAGTTCGAGGAAGGCGGCCGGGTGATGATCGACTACACCGACATCGAGCCCGAGCAGCTCAAGGTCGGCCAGCCCATGCGCATGATGTTCCGCATCAAGGACATCGATACGACGCGCGGCTTCCGACGTTACTTCTGGAAGGCATCGCCAGTACCGCAATCCTGATCGTCACGGCCAAACACGAACGCCAAGCCCGCGCACGGCGCGCAAGGGAGGAAACAGATGGCAAAAGGCATCAAGGACAAAGTCTGCATCATCGGCATGGGCTGCTCCAAGTTCGGAGAGCGCTGGGACAAGGAAGCCGACAACCTCATGGTGGAGGCCTACACGGAGGCCCTCGCCGACGCGGGCATCGATCCCAAGCAGATCGACGCGGCCTGGTTCTCCACGGCCATCGAGGAGCAGCACGTCGGCAAGTCGGCGACGCCACTGGCAGTGGCGCTCCGCCTGCCCTTCATCCCGGTCACGCGCGTCGAGAACTACTGCGCGAGTGGCACGGAAGCCTTCCGCGGCGCCGTGTACGCGGTCGCCTCCGGCGCGGCGGACATCGCGCTCGCCCTCGGGGTCGAGAAGCTGAAGGACACGGGCTACGGCGGCCTGCCGCAGCGCGGTCGCGGTCCCCTCAACGACATGACGAACCCGAACGGCTCGGCGCCGGGCAACTTCGCCCAGCTCGCCGCCGCCTATGCCGCCAAGCACAAGGTGGACCCGAAAGAACTCAAGCGCGCCATGGCGCACATCTCCGTCAAGAGCCACGACAACGGAGCCAAGAACCCCAAGGCGCACCTCAGGAACAAGATCACCATCGACACGGTGCTGAACGCGCCGACGGTTGCGGAACCCCTTGGCCTCTACGACTGCTGCGGCGTGTCGGACGGTTCGGCCTGCGCCATCGTCACCACGCCCGAGATCGCCCGCAGCCTCGGCAAGAAGGACCTGATCAGCGTGAAGGCGCTGCAGCTCTCCGTGTCGAACGGCCTCGAGGCTCAGCACAACTCCTGGGACGGCAGCTACTTCGCGACGACGCGCATCGCGGCCAAGCGCGCCTACCAGGAAGCCGGCATCGAGAAGCCGCGCGAGCAGCTCTCCCTCATCGAGGTGCACGACTGCTTCTCGGTGACGGAACTCGTTACCATGGAGGATCTGCACATCTCGGCCGAAGGCACGGCGATCAAGGACGTGCTCGACGGCTTCTACGACGCAGACGGCACGGTGCCCTGCCAGATCGACGGCGGCTTGAAGTGCTTCGGGCATCCGATCGGCGCCTCGGGCCTGAGGATGATCTACGAGATGTACCTCCAGCTGCAAGGCCGCGCCGGCGAGCGCCAGCGCAAGGTCGATCCGGTGTTCGGCCTCACGCACAACCTCGGCGGCATGCCGATGCGCAACGTCGCGGCCATCTCCATCATCGGCAAGCACGGGGCCTGACGCGCCTTGTCGTCCTCGGGCTTGTCCCGAGGCCCCAGCGCGAATAGCGGACCGATAGTGGCGTGGATGCCCGCCTTCGCGGCCATGACGCCAGTTTGGATCGACCGGCGCAATCACACACTCAACGTCACCCCCGCGTAGGCGGGGGTCCACGCAAGTCGAAGGCGGACGATCCGCTTAAACACAATCTTTGAATGCGTGCGGATTGGGCGGCGGTGCAAAGAACGCCGACAGCCGCAAAGGAGGAACAGGAATGACTTCGAAGACTGTCGACGGGAAAGTGATCGTGGTGACGGGCGCGGGGCGCGGCATCGGGCGGGAGATTGCCATGCTCGCCGCCGCCGAAGGCGCGAAGGTGGTCGTGAACGATCTCGGCGGTTCGGCCGAGGGCGAGGGCGCCGACAAGGGCGTCGCCGACCAGGTCGTCGACGAGATCCGCAAGGCCGGCGGCATCGCGGTGTCGAACGGCGACAGCGTCGCGGACCCGCAGGGCGCCGAGCGCATCATCCAGACGGCGGTCGAGAACTTCGGGCGCATCGATTGCGTCGTGAACAACGCCGGCATCCTGCGCGACCGCATTTTCCACCGCATGAGCGCCGTTGATTTCGACGCGGTGATCAAGGTGCATCTCTACGGCGCGTTCTACATGTCGAAGGCCGCCGCGCCCTACTTCAAGGAGCAGGAAAGCGGCTCGTTCGTGCACTTCACGTCGACGTCGGGGCTGATCGGCAACTTCGGGCAGGCGAACTACGCGGCGGCCAAGCTCGGCATCGTCGGCCTGTCGAAGTCGATCGCGCTCGACATGGCGCGCTTCAAGGTGCGCTCCAACTGCGTGTCGCCGTTCGCCTGGTCGCGACTCATCGGCACCATCCCGACCGACACGCCCGAGCAGAAAGCGCGCGTCGAGCGCATGCAGAACACGATGACGGCGTCCAAGATCGCGCCGATCTGCGTGTTCCTGGCGAGCGATCTCTCCCAGGACGTGACGGGGCAGATCTTCACCGTGCGCAAGGACGAGATCTTCCTGATGAGCCAGTCGCGGCCCATTCGCGTCGCGCACAAGGACGGCGGGTGGACGCCGCAGGCCATCGCCGACACCATGCTGCCGGCCTTCAAGAGCTCGTTCTACGGCCTCGACCGCTCCGCCGACATCTTCAACTGGGATCCGCTTTGAGCGGGTGCGCGCGCCCATCGCGCTCAGAGTTGGAATTCAAGCGTTTCGGATGACGCCCCTGGGTCCCTGATATTTGCCTGCGCCAAATTCAGGGATGACAGTTGGAGGGTATTCCCTTGCGCTTTGCTCTTGTGTCATGGCGGCCGGCAGCCCGACCTCCGGGAAAGCACGAGTTGGGGCGCAGTAATCCTCCCCTTCGCGCCCTAGCGGTATCTACGGTCCCCTCTCCACTGCGTCCCCGGAAAGCGCGGAGCGCTTGTCCGGGGCCTTGCCCGGTCGAGGTTTATCCGAACCGGCAAGTTCCCGGACAGCCGGGCCTCCGGCCCGTCTTCCGGGAATGCATTGGTAGGTGGATCGGAGGGCGTTCACCTCGCCGTCGCGCAATCTGCGCACACGCCTTGCGAACTGCGTTCCCGGAAGCCGTGCGCCAGCACGGCTATCCGGGATCTTTCGCCGTGCCGTGAATCTCGAAGGGGAGAGATCCCGGCTCTCGCACCGCTCGGCCGGGAAAGCAGCTGAGAGGGTGTGTCTTCCCCTCCGGATATAGAGGCCCGCCTCGCTCAGAACCGGACGCCGTAGCGCAGGCCGAGGCTGTCGAGGGCTTCGTTGTAGCGGGCGGTGTTGCCGTTCGACATGTGCTCGAAATAGATCGAGATGCTCTGCCGCTCGTCGAGGCGCAGACCGATTTCCACCGGCACGTGGAACAGCACGCGCGATCCGAGCGCCTTGTGGTCGTTGTAGATCGGGGCCAGCTCGCCGTTGTGGACGGCCGCGCCGAGACCGAGCCCCAGGAACATGCGGTTGGCGAAATCGACTTCCCAGCGGGCGTCGATGTAGCCGCGGCTCGTGTAGCCCTGGAAGTTGAAGGTGCCGCCGAGTGCCGGCCGCAGGTAGCCACCGAGAATGTACCAACCGGGACCGACCAGAACTTCCGCGTTGACGTCCACGCCCTTTTCCAGGCTGAAGCCGCTCCACAGACCCGGCACGTCGTGCCAGAGGACGCCGCCCTTGATCTCGAAATTGCCCGGACGCGGCGCATCCTGCGCGGACGCGGGGGCGGCCCAAAGGGCGCCGGCACACGCGGTCACGACGGCAAGCACGAGCGCTTTGATGGATCGCAAGCTCTGTCTCTCCCTCAGCAGACCGCGCGCACCCTCGACAACGGACGAGGCACGGCAAATCTGTCTCGATCAGGGGCTTGAACGACCATAAGCCGATTGGCACATCGATCCAAGCTCCCGGGGCCGCACGTCCCGGGTTTGCGTGAAAAGCGTTGCAAAAGGGCCATGCCCGGCCAGGAACAGGCGGCCTGAACCCTCTGATCAGCCTCGAAATATTTACGGTCCGGACGAGAAGCTTTAGCGTTTTCTCAAGACCTCGTCGGAAGCCCGGGAATAATCCCGGATCTGCCCAAATCGCGCAGAGCGCTGCAGCCAGGTCCCAAGACACAAGAGTGGCCTGCGGTCGAGCCCTGGAGCCCGCGCCGCCCCAGGCTCGGCGGAGCGTTCGGGTTGCAGTGGATACTGGACAGTGCGGGCAGCACGTGGGCTTTGGCCGGGCGCATGCTCTCGCCCGGGGCACCGGAGGCGCCGTTCCTGTGGACGATCCTTGTCCTCGCTGCCCTGCTGATCGCCACCGGGTTCCTGCTCCTCGGCCGCCGCCGCGTGTCGCCCAGCGACGTTGACCGCATCTTCCTCGCGTCGACCGCCGCCAACCGGCGCGTGCGCGAGATGAGCGAGATCGACGCGTTCGTGCGCAAAGTCAACCAGAGCGCGGAAGACGTGAAGGCGCGCATGCGCAAGCTGCGCACCGGCGCCTACGTGCAGGTCAAGATCTATATCGACCATTCCAACTTCATCCGCAGCTGGACGCAGTCCGTGCACGGGCGCGACCGGCCGCAGGAGCACGATATCGATTGGGCAGCACTTCCGGCCGTGCTGATGGAGGAAGTGTCCGACTGGCTGACGGCGCAGCGCAAGGCGCCGCAGGCGCTCGTGTATCGCGGCACGAACGTCTACGGCACGCTATTCCAGGACGACTACTTCAAGCTGCTCGAGGGCATGCTCGCGACGGAAGCGGCCAACCCCGAAAAGCTGCCGCTGCCCCTCCGCCTGCGCAAGGAGACGATCGACCGCTGGCGGGAGGAGAACGAGGCGCACAAGGTGGAACTGATGCGCACGATCGAGGGCGAGACGGGTTATCTCGTCATCCCGATCCTGCGGCGCACGCCGCGGGAGGACAATCTCTACTCGGCGAACTACACCTCGGGCGGCATTCCGATCGCGCCGGAGAAGATGCTCGATACGCACGTGGCCGTCGATCTCATCGGCGACGCGACCTTCGACGTCTACGACATTGCCATTCTCGTGACGGAGGACAGCGACTTCGTGCCGGCCGTCGATTTCGTGCAGGAAATGCGCAGCAAGATGGTGGTGCACGTGGGCTTCGGTCCGCGCATGAACGGGCTCAGGTCCAAGTGCCGGCACCGCATCGATCTCGCCCGCAACGGCCTCGCGCAGCGCATGCAGCGGAAGCGCGTGGGCGACACGACGGTCGTGGCGGGACTTCCCGCCGCGCAGTCCAGTGCACCCGCCCGCGCCGAAAAGGCCTAGGGCAGCCCCAGGACGCACGCGCCTCCAAAGCTTTGCGTTCCCGGCCGAGCAACGCGAGAGCCGGGATGTTTCTGCAATGCCGATCTACCCCACCCGGAAAGATCCCGGATAGCCATGCTGACGCACGGCTTCCGGGAAGGCATTTCACTAGCAGCGGGAGAAACATCTTGCGACGGCAATGCGCGAGCTTTGCGTCTCCGCGTGACGGCACCGCATTGTCGATTGGAATGTAATTGCCCTGGGTCCCGGCGCTTCGCGCTCCGGCCGGGATGACAGTTGGAAAGACCCGGCTCGCGCAATGGCTCACCCCGCACGAGCCGTCGGTGGAGACCCCAACTCGGCGAGCCTTTGCCTCGCCGCGCGCGATTGGCTCAGCACGGGCTACCGCACGCCTGTCATCCCGGACGGTGCGCAGCACCGATCCGGGACCCAGGGGCTAATCCGGTTGCGGGGCGCCGGCGAGCCAGGCCTTGCCGCGCGCGTAGAGTGCTTGCACTTCGGGGCCTTTCAGGCCCGGCATATCCGGCTTCACGATGAAGCCGTTCTGCGTCTGCAGGTAGGCCAGATGCCGATAGCCTTCGGGAAAGCGCGCGAGAAG
>RXJK01000362.1:0-14221 GCA_003963125.1 Hyphomicrobiales bacterium | reverse complement strand
CCTTCTCGTAGATGGGCTGGCGCAGCACCACGCCCCAGCGTCCCTCGCGCTTTTCGAGGAAGTCGTAGAAGCGTCCCGTGCACACCACGTCGACCACCACGTCGTGCACCTTCGCGCGCTGATTGATCGTCATCTTGGTCTGCGCGATCGCGCGATGGCCCGCAATGTCGGCGCTGTGGCCGCCGAGGAAGTGCAGGATGCTCACGCCCTTGTCGAAGCCTTCGCGGCTCACCTTGATGAAGGCGTCGGCCGTGCCCTGGAACCACGTCGCCATCATGCGCCCGTCGGCGTGCCACACCGTGCGGAAGCGCTCCCAGTCGCCGGCATCGCGCCAGACGGCCCAGTCCTCCACGAGCTTGCGGATGGCGAGCGCGTCCGCGAATTCCCCTGCCATGTGTCTCTCTCCCTGATCCTTGTCGAGCGCGCCGCCAAACTCCTCTGATGCCTGCGACGTGGCAAGCGGCGGAGTAATCCGCATGCAAATCAAGTTAGCAGCGCTCACCACGCACCGTGAAGCAATGCACTGATCTGGCTGTATTTTTTCTTTCGCGCCGTGATCTTGTGGAAGCCGCAATCGGGGGCCACATCTCAGCTTCGCCGGAGTTCCGGCTGGAGCAAGCTGATGCTTGATGCTCGTCCCTAGAGCCTGATCGAGGCTCTCCCGAAGGCAGACGCGCCCTGATCGCGGCCAGCGCCTTCATTTCCCAAAACCTCCCAGAGGACGCCCCGAACAAGGGCCGCTATAGCCATGTTTTCGTCGATGCCCGCGTTGCATCCGACCCGCAGCCATATGCTGGTCGGTGCGTCTCTCATTGCGCTCGCCGCCGTGACAAGCGACGCGTTCTTCCGCGTCCGGCAGAACGAGGTCGCCTACGTGACGCGTTTCGGACAGGTGATCAGTCCGCAGTCGGGGCCATTGCAGCCGGGCCTGCACTTCAAGCTGCCGTTCGCCGATGACGACGACCGCATCTCCGTCTCGACGGATACGGTGAAAATCCCGGCGATGAAGGCCTTCACGCGCGATACGCAGGAAGTGAGCCTGCAGCTTTCGCTGACCTATCACGTGCCGCCGATGGCTGCCTATCACCTGCTCTACGAAGTCGGTCGATCGGGCAACGTCGACATCGCGCACAACCTCGAGTCCGTCGCCAACGATCGCACGCGATCCATCGTCAGCCGCCGCGACGTGACGGAGCTTGCCGGCGAAGGGCGCGAGAGGATCATGGACGAGATCAAGTCGGTGATCGCGAGCGAACTGAAGCGCCTGTTCCGCGTCGAGGTGGAGGACGTGCAGATCCCGGTCCTCGACTTCTCACAGCAGTACAAGGACGCCGTGAACCGCGCGACGCTCGCGCGCGCCCAGCGCGTGCAGGCGGAGCAGGACCGCGAACGCGCCAAGGTCGAGGCGGAAACCGTCGTTGTCAAGGCGCGCGGCGAGGCCGATAGCGCGCTGGCGCGCGCGGAAGGCCAGGCGCGGGCCGTGCTCGCGCAATCGCGCGCGGAGGCCGAGGCCACGAAGCTGCGCGGCGACGCGGAAGCAAGCGCGCTGAAAGCGAAGATCGATGCCGCCGGCGGCGTCGACGGCTATGCGCGGCAGATGCAGGCGCAGGCCGCGCTGAACTGGAAGGGTGCGATGCCGCAGATCATCGGCGCCAACGCGACGCAGATGCCGATGATCGTGCCCATCAATGTCGTGGATCCGTCGAAGCCTTAAGTGCACGCAATGCGCGGCGGGCGCACGGTTGCGCCCGCCGGTCTCAATGAAAATCGTCGTCGCGCAATTCGATGGGCGTGCCGTGGGGCGTGCGCGCCGCGGCATGCTCCCAGGCGTGGCGCGTCCGCGACAGGGCCTCGTGGTCCGTGAGGCCCTTCATGGCCACGATGCGTTCGAGCGTGGCGAGCCAGTGGTGGTAGTAGGTCTCGCCCGTGTCGGCGTCGCCGGCAGCTTGCGCCCTCTTGATCTCTTCACCAAGCAGGCCCGCCCACTCGCCCCACGTGAAGACGCCGCGCTGCTGCAGCGATACGGCCATCGCGAAGGCTTGCGCCTCCCAGGGCTCCTTGAACACGGGGCCCTCGACACCGCAGGGGATGCCCGGCACCTGTCGCGTCGCCTCGGCCACGGCGGCCGTTTCAGGAGGCGCCGGCTTCACGACACGTGTTCCAGATACGGCTCGAAGGCGTCGATGGAGACTTCGACCGTCGGATCGGCATCCGGTCCCCAGAGGTCTCGATTGTCGAAGACGACCGTGTAGAGCCACGCGGGGACCTCGCGCTTTTCTGATACGGCGATGTCGGGAAACACGTGCGCGCCATGCACGCGCTCAATCACGCCGACATGGCCGCGCACGAAGCGGGGCAGGCGCGTGTGGCACACGGGATTGATGTTCTTGGCGCGGACGCGATCGCCGATCTTGAACTTCGCGGGTGCGGACGGCGCGCGTTCGAACGAGCCGCGGGCGAAGGTCTTGCCGACATTGGCCGGCGTCAGCGGCTCGCCCTTGAGCGGACGGCGCGTCTCTTCCGCGTGGCCCTTGGCGATCTCCTCGCGCGTCACGAGGCCCGCTTCGACGCACATGTTCTCGAGCCGCAGGAACCAGCGCTCGTAGTAGCTCGTCATGATGTAGAGGTGGGCCGGGAGCACCTCGATGCCGAAGCGGCCCTCGTCGATGTTCCACTCCTTGGAGACGACGAGGGCGCGGTTCATGGCCATCACCCGGCCTTCCCAAGGCTCGTGAAACGCCGGTTCCGCAGGGGGCGCATCGACCTTGCCGAAGCCGTCCATGCCGCCCATGTCGTGTATGCCATTCATCGCGCCGTTCCCTGTTCGCGGAGCTTCCGGCGCATCCTATTTTCGTTCGCGGCGGGCCGCCATCCTAAACTGCGATGGCCTTCATGGCTTCCGCGTGCACGTCGTGGCCCCGGCCTTCGAGGCTCGCCACGATCGACAGGATCGGCTGGGGCTTGCCGAAGAGGTAGCCCTGGCCTTCGTCGCAGCCCAGGCGACGCACGAGTTCGAGCTGCTCCTTGGTCTCGATGCCCTCGGCGGTCGTCGTCATGCCGAGGCGGCTCGCGAGTTCCACGACGGACTGCACGATGGCCTCGCAATCGGGCCGCGAGTTCGCCTCGCCGACGAACACCTTGTCGATCTTGATCTTGTCGAAGGGGAAGCTGCGCAGGTAGTTGAGCGAGGAGAAGCCGGTGCCGAAATCGTCGAGCACGATCCGGGCGCCCAGCGCATGCAGGCGGTGCAGGCGCGCGATGATCTGTTCGCTGCCTTCGAGCAGGGCCGATTCCGTGATCTCGAGCTCCAACCGCGCGGGGTCGAGGCCCGACGCGCTCAGCGCCGAACGTACCACCTCGACGATCTCGTCGTTGCGCAACTGCACGGGCGAGAGGTTGACCGCGAGCTTGCCGTCCGTCGGCAGTGCGACCATGCTGCGGCAGGCCTCCTCGAGGCACCAGGCACCGATGGCGCCGATCATGTTGAGCTCTTCGGCGAGCGGAATGAACTCGGCGGGGGGCACGGTGCCGCGCGTGGCGCTTTCCCAGCGCAGCAGGGCCTCGTAGCCGATGACCTGCTCGCTCGCGAGATCGACGAGCGGCTGGTAGACGATGCGGAACTCTTTTTGCGCGAGCGCGGCCTTCAAGTCGTGCTCGCTCTTGAGACGGTTCTTGAGCTCGGCCTCCATGTGGGGCTCGAAGATGCAGTAGCGGCCGCGGCCCTTGCCCTTGGCGCCGTAGAGCGCCATGTCGGCGCACTTCAGGATTGTGCCGACGTCCATCTCGCCGTGGCCGACCGTGGCGATGCCGACGGACACGCCGACCGAGACCACGTGGTCGCCGATGTTATAGGGCCTGCTCAGCTCGTCGATGAGGCGCTGCGCCAGAAGGGCCGCCCCGTTCTCGGCATCCGAGGAAACGAACGCGACGGCGAATTCGTCCCCGCCCAGACGCGCGACGATGTCGCTGTCCCTGAGACACTGGCGCAGGCGCAAGCCGACGACTTCGAGCAGGGCATCCCCCGTCTGGTGGCCCAGCGTATCGTTGACGTCCTTGAACCGATCAAGGTCGAGATAGAGGATCGCGATTTCCTGGCCCCCGGGCGCGAGCGTCGCCGCCATGGTGTCGAGGCTTGCCCGGAACATGACGCGGTTGGGCAGGTTCGTCAGCGAATCATGATGCGCGAGGAAGCGGATCCGGCTCTCCGCCTTCTTCTGCTCCGTGACGTCCTCGTAGATGGCGACGAAGCCGCCGTCCTGGGTCGGCCGCTGCGTGATGGCGATCGCCTGCCCGTTCTGCATGTAGATGACGAAGGTGCCCGAGGCCTTGCCCTGGGCGAATTCCTGCTGCCGGTCGCGGATCTCGGCGACGCAGGCTTCCTCGTGGTGGTTGCGGACGTGCCGGGCAAACACGTCGCGCAGGCGCAGCCCATTGAGGCGGGCGTCCGAGGGAATGTCGAAAAGATCGCGGAAGCGGCTGTTGCAGACGATGACCCGCTGCTCGGGGTCCGCCATCAGCAGGCCGTGCGACATGTTGTTGAGCGCGGTGTCGAAGAGCAGATACTGCGTGCGCAGCGTCAGGTCGCGGTCGCGCAGGGCGTCGTTCTGCATCTGCAGCTTCGACATGGCGTCGCGCACGCGCTCGTTGGCGAGGGCGAGTTCGCTCAGGGCCTGCTTGAGCTTGGTGACGTCGGCGCGAATGCCGACCACGCCGCCGCTCGCCGTCCGCTGCTCGGTGACGAGCACCCAGCGCCCGTCCGGGAGCAGCCGCTCGTAGGAGCCGCGCGTATTGGCGTGCCATTCGACAACGCCGCGCACGAACTCGTCGATGTCGTCGCCTGCCTGCGGATACTGGCCCGCCAGCGCGCCGGCGCGGACGACTTCCTCGAAGGTGGCGCCCGGTTTGATGAAGGGGGCGCTCTTCTCGTAGATCTTGCGATAGCTCGTGTTGCAGGCGACGAGGCGGTCGTTCTCGTCCCACATGACGAAGCCGTCGGACATCGCTTCGACGGCCTCTTCGAGCATCGCCAGAGATGCCTTCTGCGCGGCCTCCTGGCGCGATTTGTGGACCAGGGCGGCGGCGAGACCGCCCGCGATCAGCAGCACGATCACGCCGGCGAGCATGCCGAGGACCAGGAGGTTGTCGCGGTCGCGCTTCCAGTCCGCGAGCGCCACGGACTTGTCCATCTGCATCACGATGGCGAGGTCGGCGTAGAGCGTGAGGCGGCGGGCTTCGATGATGTCGTCGGGATTGGCCGCCGGATGCGAGCGCAGGCGCGGCACACCGATCAGGAGTTCGTTGTGCGGGATGCTGGCGACCACGCGGCCGCCCTCGCGCTCGATGAAGATGCGCGTGCCGTGCTTGTCGGCGATGTCCGCGAGCGCCCGGTAGACCGACGCGACTGCGACCTCCGCCACGGCCTCCATGGGGCCGACGCCCGGCACCTGGACTTCGCGGGCGAGATAGATCGACCACTCGCCCGTCGCCGTATTGCGGAAGGGACCGAGCACGTTGGTCGACTGCTTGAAGCTCGATCGCGTGCTCATGTCGATGGGCATAGGCCGCTTGCGCGGGCGCGGGCGTGCCGTCGCCCAGAGTTCGCCCTGGGGCGTCAGCAGCATCAGGTCGCGATAGGCGTAGGCGTGGAAGTTAAGGCTCAGGAGCAGGTCGGACGCCCGCTCGGAGGTGATGCTGCCGTCACCCGACTTGGCGGCGGCCTTGAGCAGCGCCGGGATGCTCGCCAGGGCACTGTCGACCTGAAGGAGATGCCGGTTGACGATCGTCTCGGCAAGCCTGGCGCTGCGCTCGACGTCGGCCTCGGCATTGCGAATGGCTGCCCTGTGCGTCTCGCTCAGGAACACGAACGTGAAGCCGAAGCGGCCGATGAGGACGAGGACGGCCACGCACGCGATCGCGACCAGAAGGGAGGTGCGCACTTTCCCGCTTCCCTTTTGCGCGTGGGTCCACGCCCGCAAGCGGCGCAGCCAGTCGAGAATGTTGGGCAAGCCCGTCATGCGCGGCGTCTACTGCTTGGGCTGGTCCGAGGCACTCGTGGCGTGCACCCAGGCGGAGCCGTCCGCGTAGGCGCCCACGAAGGTCTCCTGCCACAAGCGCTCGCATTCGGGCCCGCAACGGTCGATCCACGACGGCACCACGAACTTTTCAAGTAGCTGCTGGCGCTGCGCCTCGTCCTGAGGGGACGTGGGGACAATCGTCAGCCGCTGCGCGGGAGCCCGCTCGCAGACGGGCTTGGCCGCAGCGCATTCGAGACCGAGGGTCGTATCGCGCTGGGCCGCATCCCAGATGCGCCGTTCGAGGTCGGCCACATGACCGCGGATCAGGGCGCGCACGTCGTCGGGTAGCGCGTCCCACGTGGTGGTGTTGGCGCCGAAGATCGAAATGCCCCACGAGACGGGCATGGCGTGGATATGGCTCGTGACCCCGGCCAGACCCGATTCGAACCCCGACAGCGTGCCCGTGACGGCGCAATCGACGACACCTGTGCTGATGGCGCGCGTCACCTCGGCGAAGGGGACGACGATGGGGATTGCGCCCAGCCCGGCAAACATCTCGGCCTGCGCCACCGCCGACACGCGGACCCTGCGGCCCCACAGGTCCTGCAGGGAGGCGAAGGGCTTGGCGCAGAACACGACCTGGGCCGGATAGGTGTAGATGGCGAGCAATTCGATATTGTAGCGCTCGCGCAGAAGGGCCTCCATGCGGGGCCGCACGAGCGCGACGTTCCTTTGCAGGGCGGCGAAGTCCGGATTGAGCCCCGGGAGGTCCGCAATGCTCAACAGGGGCTCGTCGGCCGCCGCCATGGACACGAGCGCCGTGCCGAAGGGCAGCACGCCGAGGCGCATGAGCTGCAGCATGTCCTGGCCGCGCAAACCGCTGCGGTCGAAGGGGTGCACGATGGCCGTGATGCGGCCGCCTGTGAGCTGTCCGATCTCGCGCGACCAGAAAGGCTCCTCAAGCGCGACGTACTGCTTCACGCCGGCAAGTCCGCCGACGATCCTCAGCTCGATGGGTTCGGGACCGGCAGCCCTTACCGCGCCGTGCAGCACGCCGAAAGACGTGATGGCAGCGGCCAGAAGCGAAGCAAAGCGGCGTATACGCATGACGAGCCCCTTCGAGCCGCGGAGGGCTCAAGAAGGCTTCTAGCATCATTGAGTTAATTAATTCGTGTGCAGCAGGTTAATCGATATTCAATATAAAATAACACGCATTAAATGTTTCGCGTTGCCGTAGCGACGTCAGGCTTTGGCCTTAGCCTCGACCAGCCCCGTGCCGATCATGGCATCGCGCGTCACGAGGGCTGCAAGCTGCTCCTCGGTCATATGCTCGGTGCCGGCGGGTTGCATCGGCAGGACCATGAAGCGCGTTTCTGCCGTCGAATCCCACACGCGGATGCGCGTCGTCGCAGGCAGGGTGACACCGAAATCGGCGAGCACGCCGCGCGGGTCCTTGACGGTGCGGGACCGATAGGGCGCGGACTTGTACCAGACCGGCGGCAGGCCCAGCACGTCCCACGGGTAGCAGGAGCACAGCGTGCACACGACCATGTTGTGCAGACCGGGTGTGTTCTCGACCACGACAAGATGGTCGCCGACCTTCTGCTCGAGCCCGAGGCCGGCGATGGCCTTGTTGGCGTCTTCCAGGAGCGCGGCCTTGAAGGCTTTGTCCTTCCAGGCCTTGGCGACGAGGCGCGCGCCGATGTGGGGGCCGATCTTCGTTTCGTAATACTCGACCATCATGTCGAGTGCCTTGGGGTCGAGGTAGCCCTTCTCGGCGAGCACCGTCTCGAGCGCGCGCACCCTCAGTTGCAGGTCCGACAGTTCGGACACCTCGCCATGGTGATGGTGCTCATGGCCGTGATCGTGGTGGTGATCGGCGTGGTCGTGGTCGTGGCTCGACATGCGGGCTCACCCCGTTGAGTTGCTTTGCCCCTGGTTAGCGCCAAACGGGCGCCGTGTCAGCAGGCCCTAATGCTCCTCGATGGGCAGGCCGAGGATCAGGTAGCTGAACGACTTGCCGTGCGAGTCGAGGTTGAGCGACCGGTTGACGCCGCCTTCCAGCGCCTCCTCGAGCACGAAATTGAGGCCCGACAGATGCTCCAGCTCGTAGCGCGTCACGCGTCCTTTGATGAGCGCGGGGAAGGTCCGCTTGATACGCTCGGGCGTCAGCGCTGCCTTCAGGAGCGCGAAATCCGCCGGGTCGTTGGCCCAGACGGAGATGTTGGACGTGTTGCCCTTGTCGCCGGCGCGGGCATGCGCGATGTCGCGGATCAGGCGCCGCGCGTTGTGGCCGATCTCGCTCATGCGATCATCACCTCCAGCGTGGGGCGGACCTTCTCGCGCGGCACGAGGACCGACTTCGTCATCACGCAGGGCGTGATCGCGCCGCGATAACCGCCACCGCCTGCAGGCCCGCAGCAGAGCAGCGACTCGACCTCCCACAACAGCGTCTCGATGTCTTCCCGGTTGCGCGACCGCATCGCGGCGTGCACGCGCACGTCCTGGGCCGCTTGCGCCTTCAGGCCGGCGGTGGCGAAGAGCGAACTCGCGCCGATCACGTCGACGCGCAGGTCCGCCGCGACCGCGTGCGCCTTGCGTATGCGCTCCTCGATAATCCGGGCGGCGAGTTCGCCGCGGCCTTGCGCGCCGGGTCCTGCGTAGCTGACACCGGCTTCGCCGTGCCAGCCGTCATCGAAGCCGACGGTCACCTTCAGGCTTGCCGGACGTTCGCGGCCCGACGCCTGCGAGACGCGGACGCGATCACGCGCGATCTCTTCCACGCGCACCCTGCTGAAATCCGCCGTCACGTCGGGCGTCAGGTAGCGCGCGGGATCGTGCACCTCGTAGAGCAGCTGCTCCTTGACGGTCGCAGGCGTGACGCAGCCGCCGGCGGCTTCCAGCTTGGTGATGACGGCCGTGCCGTCAGCCGCGACTTCCGCAATCGGAAAGCCGCAATCGGCCAGCCGATCGACCTCCTTGACGCCCGGGTCGGCGAAGTAGCCGCCGGTGACCTGCATCCCGCACTCCATCAGGTGGCCGACCAGCGTGCCGGCTCCGGCGAGTGCAGCATCGTCGGCGCGCCAGCCGAAGTGATGCATGAGAGGCGCGAGGAACATCGAGGGATCGGCGAGGCGGCCGCCGATGACGACATCCGCGCCGGCTTCGAGCGCCGGTAGGACCGCATCCGCGCCGAGGTACGCGTTCATACCGACCAGCTGCAGGCCCACGTCAGCGAGTGTGCCGGGCTCGTCGTAGAGGGGCGTGGACATCGGCACGATGGCCGACACGTCGTCTCCCTCGATGCAGGCGACCTTCAGGCCGGTCAGGCCCAAGGCCCGTGCGATCTCGACCGTCTTCAAGGCCGCGGCACGCGGATTGGCGGCGCCCATATTGGTGATGATGCGCGTGCCCTTGGCGCGGCACAGCGGCAGGAGCTGCTTCAGGCGCTTTTCGAGATGCGCGTTGTAGCCCTTGGCCGGATCGGCGCGCTTGTCGCGATGGGCGAAGGCGACCGTCCGCTCGCCCAGGCATTCGAGCACCAGGCAGTCGAGGCGGCCGTCGCGGACGAGATCGAGCGCGGGCCCGAGCCTGTCCGAGGAGAAGCCCGCCCCGGTGCCGATGCGATAGGGTCTTGCAGGTGCCGCCACGCCGTCCTCCGGCCCGCCCGGGCTCTACGCCCGAAGACTTGGCAGCTTGCCGCGGGCCTGTCACGGCCCGTTCGTTGCCGGAGTGGAAAGAGAATGCGTCGCCGACGGCCTAATACATGCCGCGGCGGGCCATCTCGGCGCCCTGGCGCTCGCTTTCCTCGCGCGTCAGGCCTTCGACCTGATCGGCCAGCATGTCGCCATAGCTCGCCAGCTCCGCGCGATTGATGTGCTTCGAAGCATCCCACAGCCCCGCGCGGTTCACGGCCTTGGCGCAATGCAAGTAGGCCTCGCGCACCGTGATGACGAGCCCCACCTTCGGCGCCCGCCCCTGCACCAGGGACGGGGCGAGCAACGCTTCGTCGTCCGTCACCTTGGCCGTGCCGTTGACGCGCAGGATCTCCGCCATGCCGGGGATCAGGAACAGCATGCCGACGGCGGGGTTCGAGAACAGGTTCCCCATCGTGTCGAAGCGGTTGTTGCCGATCCGGTCCGGCAGCAAGAGGTGGGAGTCGCTGAGGATGCGGACGAAGCCCGCCGGGTCGCCGCGCGGGGAGACGTCGGCGCCGTGCGGACCGAAGGTGCTGATGACGCAGAACGTCGAGCGCTCGATCATCGCCTTGCAGTGCTTGTCGAGCCGCGGCAGGACCTTGCCGGTCGCGCGCGTCATCGGCTTCGGATGGCGGGCGCGCACGTCGTCGAAGGAGGCGACGTAGCTGATCTTGTCAGGGTCGAATGCCGTCTCGTCCGCCATCGTGATCGGGCCCTCCAGGAGCTCAGGTCTTGCGCTTTAGCTGCGCCATCATGAGATCGTACTGCAAGTCGGCCGCCTGGTGGTAGCTGAAGGTCTTGTCGCGAAACTCTTTTTGCGATGTGTAAATCTTGGCGAAGGCGGGGTTGCTGGCGATGATGCTCTTGTAGAGATCCTCGGCCGCTCCATACATCGTGGTGATCACGTCCTGGGGGAACACGGACACGGTCACGCCAGCCGCCAGCAGCCGGGCGAGCGCCTCTGGGTTCTTGGCGTCGTAATGGGCGAGCATGTCGGTGGTGGTCGCCTGAGCCGCAACCTGCAGCACGCGCTTGTACAGCGGCGGCAGCGCGTTCCACTTCTCGAGGTTGAAGATGCCGTGGAAGACGGTGCCGCCCTCCTGCCAGCCGGGCGTGTAGTAGTATTTCGCCACCTTGTTGAAGCCGAGTTTCTCGTCGTCATAGGGGCCGATGTATTCCACGGCGTCGATGGCGCCGCGCTCGAGGGCGGGATAGATGTCGCCGGGCGCGATCTGCTGCGTGACGACGCCGACCTTGGCGGCGACGCTGCCGGCAAGGCCCGCGATGCGCATCTTCAGGCCCTGCAGGTCGGCGGCGCTCTTGATCTCCTTGCGGAACCAGCCACCCCACTGCATGCCCGTATTCCCGCACGGCAGTGCGTAGACGTTATATTTGGCCAGGAACTCGTTCATCATGTCGTTGCCGCCGCCGTAGTAGAACCAGGCGTGCTGCTGGCGCGGGTTCATCATGAAGGGGACCGCGGCGCCGAGGGCGAAGGTCGGATCCTTGCCGACATAGAACAGAAGCCCCGTGTACGCGCCATCGACGTTGCCGCCCTGCACCGCGTCGAGCGCCTGCAGGCCCGGCACGATCTCTCCAGCGGCGAACTGCTGGATCTGGAACTTGCCTTCCGTCAGATCGGACACGTACTTGGCGAAGGTCTCGCCGGCGCCGTAGGTGATGTCGAGGCTCTTCGTGAAACTCGACGTCATGCGCCACTTGATGGCCGGCATCGACTGCGCGATCGCGGGCGCGGCAAGCGTCGTGGCAGCGGCCGAGGCACCGGCGCCGAAGGCGAGGAATTTGCGGCGATGCATGGAGGCTCCTTGGGCAGTGGGCGGCGTGAAGGCCGGCGAAGAATGGGAGCCCGCGTCGCGGCTGGGAGCCGGATCAGGGGCAGGTCCCAACGGCCTGCAACCGATGTGCCACTCGGCAACGGGCCACGATCGCTCGCGATCCGACGTCGATCCGCCCAAGTCTGAGGCGCTGCCCGATGGGGTTGCACAATTGCGGTGCGGTGGCGCGTGGATCACGCCATCACCGGTGCACGACACTTGCCGGCAGGCGTGCAAGGGGAGATGGTGTCACCTTCGCTCTGGAGGCCCCGCATGCGAGATCGCGCCGTGAACTCCCTTTTCGGCGTCGTCATCTACGATGGCGTCGAGCCGATCGACATCGGGGGCACGGTGGGCGTCCTGTCGATGGCGCGCCGCGTTCTGCCGCGGGTGGAGAGCGTGACGATCGCAGAGCGCCGCGGCTCGGTCGTGCTCGCGGGCGGCCTCGAAGTGATGGCGCAGGCGTCCTTCGCGGATGCCGCCACGTGCGACCGTCTCATCGTATGCGGAGGGCCCGGCTGGCGCACGCAGGTGAAGACGCCTGCGATGCTCGACTTCCTGCGCAAAGCCCCGAGCCGTCACATCGCGTCCGTGTGCACCGGCGCGCTCATCCTCGGTGCCGCTGGCGTGCTCGACGGCCATACGGCAACGACGCGGCGCATGGCGGTCGGTGCGGAGACGATTGCGCCACTCGCCGCCCTGGAAGAAATGGCACCGAAGGCACGCGGGGTTCCGGCAGCGGTGGTGGAGGATGGGCCGGTCGTAACGGGTGGCGGCGTCTCGCTCGCCATCGACGCCACGTTGTACCTGCTGGGGCAGGTGTACGGGGAGGACGCCGCGGCCGAAGTCGCGGCCGTGATCGAATACGACCGCGCCTATGCTGCCAACAAGGCGGCGCTCGGGCACTTCAAGATCGGCTGAAGGCTTATCAGGCTGCCGCGCCCGCGGCTGCAGCGGCCCCCTTGGGCTTGCGGGCCGGGGCGTAACGTTTCACGAGAAACGCCACGCCGAGGCCGAGTGCGATCACCGCGACGGAAACCAGCGGGCGGTACCAGAACCAGGCGACCGCGATCACCGTCGGGCCCACCACGGCCGTGAGCAGCATCCCCAGGAACAAGGCGCCGAGGCCCAGCAGGTTGCCGATGAACGGCACGATGTCGCCGATCGCCACGATGGGGCCGGCCAGCATCGTGAAACCGAACATCATCACCAGCAGGCCGACGCCGCGCAGGATCCAGGTCAGGATGCGGTTGTCGCGCTGCGCGTCGGCGAAGATCTGGGCCGCGTCGACGGCGCCGCTCTTCACGAACAGCAGCGCATCGCCGGCCTTGGTCTGGAAGGCGGCGAAGTCGTTGCCGGTCTGCTTGCCGACGATGGTGAGCGTCGATGGGTTGGCGATCTTGTAGCTGACGCGCACGTCACCGATGGCCGGGTTCGCCGGATCGGCACCGAGATAGATCTCGCCGTCGACCACGTGCACCTTGTCGCCGAAGCGCTGCTTCAGGGCATCCAGCACCTGCGTGCCGACCGGCAGGCTGTCGCTCGGCGTGAGGCGCGCAATGACGGTCTCGCTCGGGCGGAAGGCGCCGACCGTCGCATCCTTCGCTACCACGGTGCGACCGCTATGCCGCATCGGCGGGTTGATGTGGCCGGTTTTGTAACGGAAACGGTTGGAATCGATCACGGAGGACGACCACGTCTTGCGGTAGTGGTAGGTCTTCACCTGTTCCTCGGAGCCGCCGAAATTCTTCTTGGTCTCGGTCTTCTCTTCCTGCTCCCACTGGAACATCTCGACGTGGCGCACGAGGACGGCCGCCGGGATCGAGATTTCGAAATCGCTGTCGACGAGCGGCGCCTTGGTGGCGAAGGGCCCCGCCACGTGCACGAGCTTGCCTTCGTTCTCGGCCGCAACGCGATCGGCCTCCACATGAACCACTTGGCCCGCGCCCTCGGTGAGCGAGCGGGCGGTGGTGACGGCGCGGCCCTCGTTCCAGAACAGGCCGAAGCCCGCGCCTGCGATCAGCATCAGCCCGATGAAGAAGCCGACGATCGAATTCCATAGCTTCTGCAGGAAGCCGACGTGCGTGGTCTCGGTGAACGTATCGCCCACGGCGTCCGAGACCGTGTCCGAAACGGTATCGGAAATGGCGTCTGAAACGATGTCGCCGACGGGCATGCCTGTCTCTCCCTGCGATAGTCTGAGGCGGCGCGCAGCGTAAGCTAGTCGCCGCAGAGGCGGTGTTCCCCGCGGAACAACTGTTTGCCTCACGAGGTCTTGCCGAAGGGTGCAGGATTGCTGCCGCAACCGCCGGCCGTTGGTTTAAGGTGAACGAAAACATTGCATCGTGGAGGAGTGCCGTGACGGAGAGCGCGACGGCCTGGCTCGGGCCGGTCCCGGCCATGCGTACCGAGAGGCATTACGGCGATCGCATCGTGCGCTGCTTCGCCGAGCGGCCGGGGAGCGCGTACGATCTGCTTGCGGATGCCGCCCGCCGAAATCCCGAGGGCGAGGCCCTGGTGCTGGGCCGCGAACGGATCGCCTATCGCGCGTTCGAGACGCTGGTCCGGCGCTGCGCTGCAGGACTACGGGCTGCCGGCATCGGCGCGGGAGACCGCGTCGGCATGCTGCTCGGCAACGGTCTTGCCTTTCCCGTCGTGATGTTCGCCGCGATCC
>RXJK01000222.1 GCA_003963125.1 Hyphomicrobiales bacterium | reverse complement strand
GGGCGGGGGAGATTTCGCATCGGATCGCCGTTGATCCGCCCTGAGCACCGGGATGGTCGGCATGAAAGAGAAACATCTTCGCAGGATGATCAAGGCCGTCGGTGATGGCCGCGTATCGCGACGAACCTTCATCGCACGCATGATGGCCGCAGGCATCTCGGCCCCCCTCGCCACCCAGATGCTGACCTACTCCGGCATTGCGCAGGCCCAGACGAAATTCGAATACAAGCCGACCAAGCGCGGCGGCGGCGGGCCTCTCAAGATCCTCTACTGGCAAGGCCCCACGCTTCTCAATCCTCACTTCGCCGTCGGCACCAAGGACCAGGACGGCTCGCGCGTCTTCTACGAACCGCTCGCCGGCTGGGACGCGGACGGCAACCTCGTCCCGATCCTCGCCGCTGAAATCCCGACCGTCGAGAACGGTGGTCTTGCGAAGGACGGCATGTGGGTCGTCTGGAAGCTGAAGCAGGGCGTGCAGTGGCACGACGGCAAGCCCTTCACCGCCGACGACGTGGTCTTCAACTGGGAATACGCGAAGGATCCGGCCACCGCCGCCACCACCATCGCCGCCTACAAGGACATCAAGGTCGAGAAGGTCGACCAGTACACCGTTAAGGTGTCCTTCGATAAGCCGACCGCTGTGTGGGCCCAGGCCTTCGTCGGCATCTTCGGCATGATCATCCCGAAGCACCAGTTCGAGGCCTATACCGGCGCCAAGTCGCGCGAGGCCCCGGCCAATCTCAAGCCCGTCGGCACCGGCCCCTTCAAGTTCGTCGATTTCAAGCCGGGCGATCTCGTCAAGGGCGAGATCAACACCAACTACCACATCGCCAACCAGCCCTTCTTCGACACGGTCGAGATCAAGGGTGGCGGCGACGCCGTCTCGGCGGCCCGCGCCGTCATCCAGACCGGCGAGTTCGACATGGCCTGGAACATGCAGGTCGAGGACGAGATCCTCCTGAAGCTCGAGCAGAACGGCAAGGGCAAGATCGTCATCGTCGAAGGCGGCAACATCGAGCACATCGGCATCAACTTCACCGATCCCTGGACCGAGGTCGATGGCGAGCGCTCGAGCCTCAAGACCAAGCACCCCACCCTGACGGACCCCGCCGTCCGCAAGGCGCTCAACCTCCTCGTCGACCGCACCGCGGTGGAGAAATTCATCTACGGCCGCACGGGCATGGCTACGGCCGCCTTCGTCAACAAGCCCGACCGCTATCGCTCGAAGAAGACGTTCGAGTTCAACATCGACAAGGCCAACAAGCTCCTCGACGAGGCCGGCTGGGCCAAGGGCTCCGACGGCATCCGCGCCAAGGACGGCAAGAAGCTCAAGTTCGTCTTCCAGACCTCGATCAACGCGCCCCGCCAGAAGACGCAGGCCATCATCAAGCAGGCCTGCCAGAAGGCCGGCATCGATCTCGAGCTGAAATCGATCGTCGCCTCCGTGTTCTTCTCCTCCGATGTCGGCAACCCGGACACGTATTCGAAATTCTATACCGACATCCAGATGTTCACGACCACGCAGCCCCAGCCCGACCCGCACGAGTTCCTCGGCCAGTTCGTCTCGACTGACGTCAAGTCCAAGGACAACAAGTGGCAGGGCCGCAACTACACGCGCTACCAGAGCGCGGCCTTCGACAAGCTCTACGCCGCCGCTGGCGCCGAACTCGATCCCGTGAAGCGTGCGGCCCTCCTCATCGAGGCCCACGACCAGGCGATCGAGGACGTCGCCGTGATCCCGGTCGTCTACCGCCCGATGGTGCAGGCCACGTCGCTGACGTTGCGGGCGCTCTTCAGCGGCTGGGACAGCAACCTCTGCGGCATCGCCAGCTGGTACCGCGAGGCGTGATGCCGATCCGTCATGGGGCGCGGCTGCCTGCGGCCGCGCCCGCGTCGCTTTCCGCCGCGTGCAAAGGGTAAGGCGATGGCGAACTACCTGATCAGGCGGCTCCTGATCGCCATCCCGAGCCTTCTCGGCATCAGCCTCGTGCTGTTCCTCGTGCTGGCATTGGCGCCGGGCGATCCCTTCGGCGAACTCGCGGCCAATCCCAACGTGCCGCCGGAAGTCGCCCAGGCCCTGCGCCAGAAATTCGGCCTCGATGATCCGATCTTCCTGCGCTACGGCCGCTGGCTGCTCGCCATGCTGCAGGGCGACTGGGGCTTCTCGTTCGTCAGCCGCGTCAACGTCGACACGCTCATCCTGCAGCGCCTGCCGGCGACGCTGTTCGTCATCGGCAGCGCGCAGATCCTCGCCCTCCTGATCGCGCTCCCCGTCGGCGTCTACGCCGCCCGCCGCCCCTATTCGATCTTCGACCAGATCGCCAACACCTTCGCCTTCATCGGCTTCTCGCTGCCAACGTTCTTCACCGGCCTCGTCTTCATCCTGGTGTTCTCGATCTGGCTCGACTGGCTGCCCTTCGTCTACCGCTCGGATCTCGCCGCGACCGGCTGGCGCTGGTACTGGGAGAACTTCCGCCAGGCCATCATGCCGATCATGGTGCTGGCCCTGTTCCAGGCGGCCTCCATGACGCGCTACGTGCGTTCCGCCGTGCTCGACGTCATCCGCCTCGACTACGTGACGACGGCGCGTGCCAAGGGCCTCGGCGAGCGCCGCGTGATCCTGAAGCACGTCGTGCGCAACGCGCTCATCCCCGTCGTCACGCTCGTCGCGCTGCAGATGCCGGCCGTATTCGGCGGCGCCATCGTGACCGAGCAGATCTTCCGCATCCCTGGCATCGGCTCGCTGCTCATCAGCTCCATCCTCGCCAACGACACGCCCGTCATCATGGCCGTGACGTTCGTGTTCTCCTGCCTCGTCGTTCTCTTCAACCTCATCGCAGATTTGCTGTATGGCTGGCTCGACCCCCGCATCAAGTTCGGCTGAGGTGGGCGCCTATGGCGCCGCCCAGCCGGTGATCTCGCCGTGGAAGGACGCCTGGCGTCGCTTCCGCAAGCACCGCCTCGCGGTGGCGAGCCTGTTCGTTCTGCTCCTGATCATCCTCGCCGTCCTGTTCGGCTCCTACATCTGGCGCGTGCCGATCAACGAGATCGACTTCACGGCGCGTCTCGCCCCGCCCTCGCGCGAGCACCCCTTCGGCACCGACGACCTCGGCCAGGATCTCTTCGCCCGCATGCTCTACGGCGGCCGCATTTCGCTGGCCGTGGGACTTGCCGCCATGTCGGTCGCCATGGTGCTGGGCGTGCTCGTCGGCTCCGTCGCCGGCATGGCGCAGGGCTGGGTGTCCTCGGCCCTGATGTGGCTGACCGACCTGTTCCTGTCCCTGCCGCAGCTCCCCCTGCTGCTGCTCGTGATCTACCTCTTCCGCGACAGCCTGAAGGCGATCTTCGGGCTCGAGGCCGGCATCTTCATCATGGTGGTGATCGTCATCGGCGGCCTGCGCTGGATGCCCGTCGCCCGTCTCGTGCGCGCCCAGTTCCTGTCGCTGCGCGAGAAGGAGTTCGTGGAGGCCGCCCGCGCGCTCGGTGCCTCCAAGCTGCGCCAGGTGCTGCGCCACATCCTGCCCAACGCCATGGGGCCCGTGATCGTCGCCGCCACCATCGACGTCGCCGCCGCCATCATCGCCGAATCCACGCTGTCCTTCCTCGGTCTCGGTTTCCCGCCCGACATCCCGACCTGGGGCCGCCTCCTCTTCGACGCCAAGGACTACCTCGACTTCGCGCCGCATTTCGCGCTGTTCCCCGGCGTCGCCATCTTCCTCACCGTGCTCGCCATCAACTTCATCGGCGACGGCCTGCGCGACGCGCTCGATCCGCGGCGGGTGATCTGATGCAGCGCTCCCCCTCCATCGCAACGCCGCGCCGCACCGGGAGGCCCGCATGAGCGACGGCGCGGACATGCCCCTCCTGCACATCGACGGCCTGAAGACGCACTTTGCCACCGACGACGGCATCGCCCGCGCGGTCGACGGCGTCGACATCGTCATCAACCGCGGCGAGACGGTCGGCATCGTCGGCGAATCCGGCTGCGGCAAGACCGTCACTGCCATGACGGTCCTGAAGCTCATCGCCATGCCGCCGGGGCGCATCGTCGCCGGGCGCATCCTGTGGCAGGGCCGCGACCTCGTGCCGATGACGACGCAGGAGCTCAATGCCATCCGCAGCAAGGAGATCGCCATCGTCTTCCAGGAGCCGATGACGTCCCTGAACCCGGTCTATACCATCGGCGAGCAGCTGATGGAGGTGCTGCGCCGGCACGAGGGGATGTCGCGCCGCGCCGCCCGCGAGCGGACCATCGAATTGCTTTCGCTTGTCCAGATCTCCAACCCGCAGCGCCGCGTCGACGATTATCCGCACCAGTTCTCCGGCGGCATGCGCCAGCGCGTCATGATCGCCATGGCGCTCGCCTGCAATCCGAAGCTTCTCATCGCCGACGAGCCCACGACGGCCCTCGACGTCACCATCCAGGCGCAGATCCTCGAACTGATGGCCGACCTGAAGTCGAAGTTCGGCATGGCCATCATGCTCATCACCCACGCCATGGGCGTCGTGGCGGAGGTGACGCAGCGCGTCGTCGTCATGTACGCCGGCAAGGTCGTGGAGGAGGCGCCCGTCGAGGAACTCTTCGCCAACCCGCGCCATCCTTACACGCAGGGCCTGATCCGTTCGATCCCGCGCATCGACCGCGGCGGCGGCGCTAAGACGCGGCTCGAAGCCATCGCCGGCACCGTGCCGAGCCTCCTCGCACTGCCGCAAGGCTGCCGGTTCGCCCCGCGCTGCAAATTCGCACAAGCCGAATGCCGGCAGGCCGAGCCGCCGCTGAAGATGGTCGGGCCGGGACACAAGGTGGCGTGCATCCTATGACCGAGACGATCGTCAAACCCGCAGGCGCGGCGACCGCGGTCGTTGCAACCCAGAAGCCGCTCCTCAAGGTCGACAAGCTGGCGAAGCGCTTCTCCGTGCGCGGCGGCATCCTGCGCCGCGAGGTGGAGCAGGTGCATGCCGTCGACGGCGTCTCTTTTGAGATCGCCCCGGGCGAGACGCTGGGCCTCGTCGGCGAATCCGGTTGCGGCAAGTCGACGACGGGGCGCTGCATCCTGCGCCTCATCGAGCCGACGTCCGGCACGGTCTCGTTCGAGGGCCGGGACGTCACGCGGCTCGACCGCTACGTCGAGAAGTCGCTGTGCCGCGACATGCAGATCATCTTCCAGGACCCCTTCGCCTCGCTCAATCCGCGCATGACGGTTGCGGCCATCATCGGCGAAGCACTGAAGATCCACGGCCTTGCCAAGTCCAAGGCCGCGCGCGACGCCCGCGTCGTCGATCTTCTCGAGACGGTCGGCCTCAAGGCCGATCACCTGCGCCGCTATCCGCATGAGTTCTCGGGCGGCCAGCGCCAGCGCCAGCGCATCGGCATCGCCCGTGCGCTCGCCGTCGAGCCGAAGCTCATCATCTGCGACGAGCCCGTCTCGGCCCTCGATGTCTCGATCCAGGCCCAGGTCATCAATCTGCTCGAAGACTTGCAGGAGAAGTTCAACCTCACCTATCTGTTCATTGCCCACGACCTGTCCGTGGTGGAGCACATCTCCAACCGCGTGGCGGTGATGTACCTCGGCCGTGTCGTCGAGATCGCGGAGGCGAGCCAGCTCTACGCCAACCCGCGCCATCCCTATACCGAGGCGTTGCTTTCCGCCGTGCCCATCCCCGATCCGAAGGTGAAGCGCCAGCGCATCGTGCTGAAGGGCGACGTGCCCAATCCGCTCAACCCGCCGAAGGGCTGCCACTTCCACACCCGCTGCCCGATCCGCAAGGACCCGATTTGCTCCACCGAGCGTCCCGAGCTCAAGCCCGACGCCAACGGCCACTGGGTCGCCTGCCACCTGCGCTAGGGCGTTCCGGATTTGGGTGGCACCCAACAACACAAACATACCCACTTTTGCGTTCCCGGAAATCGCGCGCGAGCGCGATTGTCCGGGACCTTGCCGGTTGCGATCCTGCTCCACGCTGCAAGATCCCGGACAGCCGTGCTTGCGCACGCCTTCCGGGAATGCATTCCGGTGGGGCCGTATAGCATCTGATCGCAGCGCGTAGCGTCCATGCAAGTCGGAAAGAGTTTGAGATCCGTACGCAGCGCAAAGACGCCCGCCTCCACGAGGAAGGCAGGCGCCGCTCATCTAACACTTTGCTTTCCCGGCCGAGCGCAGCGAGAGCCGGGATCTTTCCCGCGAGAGTTTCACATGACGGCTCAGAACCGCGTCGTGAAGCTCGCGCGTCCCGAGTACGTCTGCACGTTGTCGCCGATGCCGCCGATTGAACCGTCGAGCTTGATCGTGTAGCCGTCGTCCATCGCCAGGCTGATGCCGGCCACGGTCCTGAGCGACCAGTTGTGGTTGATGCCGAGGCCGTCGATGCCCGTGGGCACGTCCGAGTTGTGGCCGAAGTAGTAGTCGGCATAGGCGCCCACGTGCGGCGTCAGGAGGCCGCTCGCAATGCGCATGTCCTTTGCGATCTTCGAGCCGACGCTGAAGCGCCCCTCGTCGAACGTGCGGCCGCTCTGGTCGGCGCCGAGGGTGTCACGCCAGGCAGCCTGCGTCTCGCGCACGTAGAGCAGGTTGGCGCTGGGCTCCGCGTAGGCGGCGCCGCCGCGCAGCGGCATGCGACCGGCGACCGTGCCAGAGACCATCCAGCGGTCGGCGTTGAAGCTGCCCGCGGCCGAGCCGGCGGTGACGTCGTAGCCGAGGCGGGTATAGGTGCCGACGAGCGTGTACCAGGCCGACGGCACGATCTTGCCGCCGACGTAGAGGCCGCCGGAATAGCCGCTGCCCTTGAGCGTGCCGCCGAGCGAGCGGAACTCGTAATCGAGGTGCTCGAACGAGGTCAGCGCGCCGACCACCAGCCCGGGCCGCACCTGCAGTCCGACGCCCGACGTCACGTTGAGCTGTCCGCCGGAGATGCCCCCGGAGCCGCTTTCGCGGTCGAGGATGCCCGTGCCGCGCGCCTCGGACCAGAAGTTGAGGTTGCCGACGCGCACCTGGCTGCGCGGGGCAAACGAGGGTCGCATGCGGGCGTCGCCACCGAGATAGGACCGGTCATCCGCACTGTCGTCCGCGATGAGCCGGTCGGCCCGTTCGGGCGCGCCCGGACCGCCGAGGTTGGAGGGCGGCAGCGACGGCTTCAGCCCCGCCGGCGCGCCGAAGAGCTGCCCCGTGATCGCGCTGTTCGTCGCGTCGCTGATCGACGTCGACGACTGCCGCGCCACGAGCCGGCTGCCGATGCTCTGCACCGCCCGCGCCTTGTCGCTGTCGTTCGATGCGACGGTTGGCGAGCTGCACGTCGCGGTGATCGTGACCGACGAGGTCGAATAATTTGCGTATTCGATATCGAGCGTCGTCTGCCCTGTGCCGAGGGTGAAAGTCGTGGAGTAGCCACTGTTGGACCAGTAGCTCAAAAGAAAGCTGGAAGAGCCGGCCCAAATAGCCGCTTCCACATCTGGTCCCGCGGGAATGCTGACGGTAATCGTATCGCCTACCCTGAAGTTGGACGAGCTGGCGTAGAAATTACCGTGAGGAGCGACCGTCTGACTGATCGAGCTGATGCCTCCGCAGCTCGCAGGTGCTGAGGCCATCGCCTGCGAAGAGGATAGAACGGCTCCGATCAAGGCGGCGCACCCGAGCCACCGCCGACAATTTTTAGTCCGCATCCTGATTATTTTCCCCGCAATGTGTTAGTCCTCGCAGGCTCGGGGAGTTAACCGATTCTTAACCACTGAATTGCAGATGCGACCGCCCTAGAGAATTGATCAGGTTACGGAATTTGGCGCGCCGCCTTTGCAGACGTCACAGGCACGGGGTAGGGCGCATTCGGATCGTCAGACTAGGTTGCGCGCCGAAAGGAACGAAAAAACCCTGATGGATGAGGGCCTGCAGTAACTGCGCCCGGATGGAGTGGCGTTCGCAAGGCGCACGGCGCCAGCACCTGCCTGTTACTTGGCAGCACCGCTGGCAGAACTTCGTGACGCGAAGCTGCGACAGCCCTCTCAGCTCCCGCGCGGCCGCCGCGAATACATCGCCGCGATCTCCTTCTCGAAGCGCTGCTCGAGATTGAGCCGCTTCAGTTTCAAGGTCGGCGTCAGCAGCGTGTTCTCGATGGTCCACGGCTCCGTCGTCCACCAGATCGCCTTCGGGCTGCCGTAGGATGGAAACGCGCTGAGCGTGCGGTTGACCCGCTGCAGCAGCACGTCCGCCAGTTGATCGGGCCCGACCTGCGCCTCGAGCTCCTTCAGCCCGCGCGCCTGCACGACCGCCAGCACCGACAGGAACGGCCGCTGCTCGCCCACGATCATCACCTGCTCGAACAGCGGATCGGCGAGGATGGCGAGTTCCATGTCCGCCGGCGGCACCTTCTCGCCCGTCGACGTGACGATGATGTCCTTGATGCGCCCCGTGATGACGATGCGGCCGTCGCGGATCTGCGCCTGGTCGCCCGTGTGCAGCCAGCCGTCGGGCCCGAGCACCTTCTGCGTCTCCTCGGGCCTGTTCCAGTAGCCCTGCATGACGCTGGCGCCGCGCACCATCAGCTCGCTGTTCTCGCCGATGCGCACCTCGACGCCGGGCAGGGGACGCCCGACTGTCGAAGGATCGTTGTCGTCGGGCGTGTTGGTCGAAACCACGGGCGACGTCTCGGTCATGCCGTAGCCCTGCACGATGTCGAGGCCGAGCGCGAGGAACAGCCCGATGACGGCCGGCGCGATGGGGGCGCCGCCACTCACGCCGACGCGCATGC
>RXJK01000049.1:8826-12515 GCA_003963125.1 Hyphomicrobiales bacterium | reverse complement strand
CGGGTTCTGCAGCTGCAGCCAGTCGAGTGCCGAGGCAGCGTCCGCCAGCTCGCCGGGACCGTTGTCGAAATAGCCCTGGCTGCGGCCCACCCCGCGGAAGTTGAAGCGCAGAACGGAAAATCCGCGCTCCACGAACATATAATAGAGTGCGTACACCACCTGGTTGTTCATGGTGCCGCCGAACTGCGGGTGGGGGTGCAGGATCAGCGCGATCGGGCTGTTGGACGAGGATTCGTGGTGATAGCGGGCCTCGAGGCGGCCGGATGGGCCGTTGATGATCAATTCAGGCATAGGGACGTCTCCGGCCTCAAGGGATTGTGAACGGCTACCGGATCGGCAGCCGGGGCACACGGGTCGGACGGCCGCATTTATACTTGACTAGGCGGCTCGGAATTTCCATATAACCCGTGAAGTTTAGAACCGTTCGAAAGTGTCTCCGGTGTCGATCCGGCGGTGCCGGACCCGTTGGACACCTTTCGAGAAAGGGTCGCGCGGCGCGTGGTGTAGCACGGGGCGGGGTGGCAAATGCAAGCGCAGACATGCGCCCGCCTTCCCGTCTCAGCTCGGCGCCTCCGGTTCTGCGGTTCCAATGATGTGAGGCAGCGCGTGGAGCTCAATACCAAGGGACGCTATGCGGTGACGGCCATGGCGGAGCTCGCCATGAATGCCGACCAGGGTGCCGTCGCCCTTTCGACGATCGCCGAACGGCAGCTCATCTCGCTCGCGTATCTTGAACAGCTGTTCCTGAAGCTGCGCCGCGCGGGGCTCGTGGAGAGCGCGCGTGGCCGTGCCGGCGGCTATCGGCTCTCGCGGCCCGCCGCCGAGATCACGGTTTCCCAGATCATGACGGCGGTGGACGAGGACATGCGCATGACGCGCTGCGGCGGCCAGGCGGACACGTGCTTGCCCGGCCGGCGCTGTGTCACCCACGGGCTGTGGAACGCGCTGAGCGACCACATCGAGACGTTCCTCGAGACGATCACGCTGCAGCAAGTGATCGACGGCGGTCCGTTGCGCGAAGCCGAGCGCGCCGCGCCCATGGCTCAGGTGGCAAGGGCGGCCGAATGACTGAGCGTACCTACCTCGATTGGAATGCGACGGCGCCGCTGCATCCTGCAGCACGGGCGGCGATGCTCGAGGCCATGGACGTGACGGGCAATCCGTCTTCGCCGCACGGCGAGGGGCGGCGGGCTCGCGCCATCCTCGAGGGCGCGCGGGAGCGCATCGCGCAGGCGCTGGGTGCCAAGGCGCGGCATGTCTATTTCACCTCCGGCGCCACGGAAGCGGCGAACTGGGTGCTGTCGCCGTCGGCGGCCTCGGGTCGGCTGACCTCACCCCTCCGCGCGCTGTTGATGGGCGCGACGGAGCATCCGTGCGTGCTCGCGGGGCATCGTTTCCCGCAAGCTGCGGTACACACGCTTCCGGTCGATCGCGACGGCATCGCGAATGTTGAGGAGGCAGCCGCGCGCGTCGCGGCGCTGACGGCGCAGCACGGCAAGGGCTCGGTGATGATCGCCCTCCAAGCGGCGAACAACGAGACCGGCGTTCTGCAGCCAGTTGACGCCATCGCTGCCGCGATTGCTGAGCACGAGGCCGTGCTTGTCTGCGATGCGGTGCAGGTGCCCGGCCGCGCGTCGTTGCCATCTGGTGCCGACATTCTGTTTGTGTCCGGCCACAAGGTGGGCGGGCCCAAGGGCATCGGCGCGGTGGTCGTGCACAGCGAGGCGTTCGCCCCTGCGCCGCTGATCAACGGTGGCGGCCAGGAGCGGCGTCAGCGGTCCGGCACGGAGAACGTCGCGGCGGCTGCCGGTTTCGCCGCAGCCCTCGAGGCGGTGATCCGCGATCAGGCGGCAACCGTTAGCCGGGCCATGACGCTGCGCGACCAAGTCGAGACCGGCCTCAAGCATCTCCACGCGGATACGGTGATCTTCGCCGAGCACAGTCCGCGCCTTGCCAATACGACGCTGTTTGCAACGCCGGGCATGACTGCCGAAACCTCGCTCATCGCGCTCGATCTCGCCGGCGTCGCCGTCAGCTCCGGCTCGGCCTGCTCGTCAGGCAAGGTCGCCGGGAGCCACGTGCTTTCGGCCATGGGCGTGCCCGACGATCTCGCCCGCTGCGCGCTGCGCGTCAGCACTGGCCCCGCAACTACCGCCCGCGATATCGAGGCCTTCCTCGGCGCGTGGGAAACGACACTGGCGCGCCGCCTCAAGCGCGCGGCCTGAACCGCTAGACCAGAGAGACCAAGATGCCCGCAGTCCAGCAAACCATCGACCAGGTCCGGCAGATCGACGTCGACCAGTACAAGTACGGTTTCGAGACCGACATCGAGACGGTGAAGGCGCCCAAGGGCCTCAACACCGACATCGTGCGCTTCATCTCGGCCAAGAAGGGCGAGCCGGAGTGGATGCTGCAATGGCGCCTCGACGCCTACGAGCGCTGGCAGGCCATGGACGAGCCCACGTGGGCGCGCGTCACCTATCCCAAGATCGATTTCCAGGATCTCTATTACTACGCCGCGCCGAAGTCGACGGAAGGGCCGAAGAGCCTCGACGAGGTCGACCCCGAACTGCTCAAGACCTACGAGAAGCTCGGTATCCCGCTGCGCGAGCGCGAGGTGCTGGCGGGCGTGAAAGGCGCGCGCGTCGCGGTCGATGCCGTGTTCGACAGCGTCTCCGTGGTGACGACCTACAAGGATGAATTGAAGAAGGCCGGCGTCATCTTCTGCTCGATCTCGGAAGCGATGCGCGAGCACCCCGAGCTCGTGAAGAAGTATCTCGGCTCCGTGGTGCCGCAGTCCGACAACTACTACGCGGCGCTCAACTCGGCGGTCTTCTCCGATGGATCGTTCGTGTACGTGCCGGAGGGCGTGCGCTGCCCGATGGAGCTGTCGACCTACTTCCGCATCAACGAGAAGCAGACGGGCCAGTTCGAGCGCACGCTCATCATCGCCGACAAGGGCGCCTACGTGTCCTACCTCGAAGGCTGCACGGCGCCGATGCGCGACGAACACCAGCTGCATGCGGCCGTGGTGGAACTGATCGCGCTCGACGACGCCGAGATCAAGTACTCGACCGTGCAGAACTGGTACCCCGGCGACAAGAACGGCAAGGGCGGCATTTATAACTTCGTGACGAAGCGCGGCGACTGCCGCGGCCGCAACTCCAAGATCTCCTGGACGCAGGTCGAGACGGGTTCGGCCATCACGTGGAAGTATCCCTCCTGCATCCTGCGCGGCGACGGCAGCCGCGGCGAGTTCTATTCGATCGCCGTGTCGAACGGCTACCAGCAGGTCGACAGCGGCACGAAGATGATCCATCTCGGTGCCAACACGTCGAGCCGCATCATCTCGAAGGGCATCGCGGCAGGCTTCTCGCAGAACACGTACCGCGGGCTCGTGTCGGCGCACCGCAAGGCGAAGAACGCGCGCAACTTCACGAACTGCGACAGCCTGCTGATCGGCGACAAGTGCGGGGCGCACACCGTGCCCTACATCGAGGCCAAGAATGCGTCATCGCATTTCGAGCACGAGGCCACCACGTCGAAGATCTCCGACGACAAGCTGTTCTACTGCAAGCAGCGCGGGCTTTCCGAGGAGGAGGCCGTGGCGCTGATCGTCAACGGCTTCGTGCGCGACGTGCTGCAGCAGCTGCCGATGGAGTTCATGGCCGAGACGCAGAAGCTGATCG
>RXJK01000049.1:0-8776 GCA_003963125.1 Hyphomicrobiales bacterium | reverse complement strand
GGGCCGAGCATGGGACGGAAATGTTCAAGCGCCTGCCGGCGAGGGCCCGCAAGCGAGCCCAGGGAGGACGTGATGCGTGATGTGGCGGGATCGAACGGCGAAGCGATTGCTCTGACGGCACGGCTGAGACGCGAGATGGACGAGATGGAATGCAAGGCGCGCAACGCGCTGTCGAACACGGAGCCGGGGCTGAAGCTCGCGCCGGGCACGGTCGTGACCGTTGTCGAGACCTTCGGGTCGAACGAGGCGTTCCTGGTCGAGTTCAACCGGCCGACGCGCCGTGAAGCCAATACCTGCGACTGGATGGGCGTGCTCTATCCGGCCGAGATCGAGATGCTGGGCGCCGAACGGCCGCAAGGCTGAGGCGCCGGAGACGAGAAGCGTAGCGCGGCCCAAATAGCCGGCGAAGATGGAATGAGTGAGACGACATGCTCGAGATCAAGAACCTGCACGTGAAGCTTGAGGACGAGGACAAGGCGATCCTCAAGGGGGTCGATCTCGTCATCCCGAAGGGCGAGGTGCACGCCATCATGGGCCCCAACGGCTCGGGCAAGTCGACGCTCGCCTACGTCATTGCCGGACGCGACGGCTACACGGTGACGGACGGCGACATCCTCTGGAACGGCGAGAGCATTCTGGAGATGGAGCCGGACGAGCGGGCCGCCAAGGGCGTATTCCTGGCCTTCCAGTACCCGCTGGAATTGCCGGGCGTGGCGACGCTGACCTTCTTGCGCACGGCCGCCAACTCCGTGCTCAAGAAGCGCGGCCTGAAGGAAATGACGACGCCCGAGTTCCTGAAGCACGTGCGCGCGGAGGCCGCCAAGCTCGGCGTGACCGACGAGATGCTGAAGCGGCCGCTTAACGTCGGCTTCTCGGGCGGCGAGAAGAAGCGCATGGAAATCCTGCAGATGTCCGTGCTGGCGCCGACGCTCGCCGTGCTCGACGAGACGGACAGCGGGCTCGACATCGATGCCATGCGCGTCGTGGCTCAAGGCGTCAACGCACTGCGCGGGCCCGAGCGCTCCATGCTGCTCATCACCCACTACCAGCGGCTTCTGGACTACATCGTGCCCGACAAGGTGCACGTGATGGCGCGCGGCCGCATCCTGAAGACCGGCCCCAAGGAGCTTGCGCTCGAACTGGAGCGCACCGGCTACGCGGGCTTCGTCGGCGAGACAGCGTGAGACCGATGGCAACGATCGAGAAGACGCGGGCCGAAGAGGCGCTGGCTGCGAATTTCGCGGGTGTGGCCGACAAGCTGCCCGGCGGCCGCGCCGTCGCGGAAGCACGCAGCTCCGCCATCGGCACGTTCGGCGCGCTGGGGCTCCCGCACCGGCGCATCGAGGAGTGGAAGTATTCCGACCTGCGCAACGTGCTAAAGGACGCCCTGCCGCCGGCCGTCGGCAGCGCCGGCGCGGTCAGCGAGGCTGCGATCGACACGAGCCTGCGCCAACTCGCCCGGCTCGATGCCATCCGCATCGTGTTCGTCGACGGCGTGCATCGGCCGGAGCTTTCCGAGGCCATCGAGACGCGGGGCATCGAGGTGACGCCGCTTGCGCAGGCGCTCGGGAAGCCGGGTGTCGGGCTGATGCACGACGACCTGCCGGGACATGCGGCCGTCGTTGCCCTCAATACGGCCTACGTGACCGACGGCGCCGTGATCAAAGTTTCCCAGGGCGCGAAGCTTGCGCGGCCGGTGCTGTTGGTGTTCGCGCGCACGGCTGCGGGGTCTCTCGTGACGACGCGCAACGTGATCAGCGTGGCTGCAGACGCCGAGGCGACGCTGATCGAGGCACATGTCGCGCTGGCCTCGCCCAAGGGGCAGGACAACGCGCTGACCGAGATCACGGTCGGCGAAGGCGCGCGCGTCACGCATGCCAAGGTCGTGCTCTCCGGCGCGGAGGCGCAGCATCTCGGTACGTGGCTCGTGAAGGTCGGTCAGTCGGCGAGCTACCGCGGCTTCCAGGCGACCGCGGAGACGGGCTTCACGCGCAATACGAGCTTCCTCACCTACACGGGCGAGGACGCGAAGGCCGATATCTCGGGCGTGTTCCTGGCGCGCGGAAACGAGCACGTGGACACCACGCTCGTTATCGACCACGCGGTGCCGGCCTGCGAGAGCCGGGAGCTGTTCAAGGGCGTGCTCGACGGCCGTGGCCGCGGCGTGTTCCAGGGCAAGGTGATCGTGCGGCCCGATGCGCAGAAGAGCGACGGCAAGCAGATGGCGCAGGCGCTGATGCTGTCGGAGGAGGCCGAGTTCGACAGCAAGCCCGAGCTCGAGATCTTCGCCGACGACGTGGTGTGCGGCCACGGGTCCACGTGCGCGGAACTCGACGAGGACCTGCTGTTCTACATGCGCGCCCGCGGCATCGACCGTGAGACTGCGCGAGCGCTGCTGATCGAGAGCTTCATCGCCGAGGCGACGGAGAAGGTCGAGCACGAGGGATTGCGCGAGGCGCTGCAGGCTCTCGTCATCGGCTCGCTCCAGCGCGGGAAGGTTTGATTGTCGCATGCCCACACCGATGACCATCACCGCGCGCTTGAGGGCCCAGTTGCTCCCTCTTCCCGCGCGAGGGGAGAGGGTCGGGGTGAGGGGCAGCGGCACACTCAGCGCGCAGCGCAAGGTTCTGCCCCTCACCCTAGCCCTCTCCCCACTCCGCTGCGCTGCATGGGGAGAGGGGACCCGTGGAGCACTGGCTCGTCGCGTGCCAAACAGCATCAGGAGCTCGTCATGACTGACGCGCCCGTATCCCAGCCGTACGATGTCGAAGCCATTCGCGCGGATTTTCCGATCCTGGCGCGGAAGGTGCACGGCAAGCCGCTGGTCTATCTCGACAACGGCGCCTCGGCGCAGAAGCCCAAGGTCGTGCTCGACACGATGATGCAGGCGTACGGGATGGAGTACGCGAACGTGCATCGCGGGCTGCACTATCTCTCCAACACGGCCACGCAGCACTTCGAGGATGCGCGCGAAACGGTGCGCGCGTTCCTCAATGCGCCGTCCGTGGACGAGATCATCTTCACGCGCAATGCGACGGAGGCCATCAATCTCGTGGCGGCCTCCTACGGCGGCATGGTGCTGAAGGAAGGCGACGAGGTCGTGCTCACGATCATGGAGCACCACTCCAACATCGTGCCGTGGCACTTCCACCGGGAGCGGCGCGGCGCCGTCCTGAAGTGGGCCCCGATCGCCGACGACGGCACGTTCCTTCTCGACGAATTCGAGAAGCTGCTCGGCCCGCGCACGAAGATCGTCGCGATCACGCAGATGTCGAATGCGCTCGGCACGGTGGTGCCGATCAAGGAGGTCGTGCGGCTGGCGCATGCGCGTGGCATTCCGGTGCTGGTCGACGGCAGCCAGGCGGCCGTGCACATGAACGTCGACGTGCAGGATCTCGGCTGCGACTTCTATGTCTTCACCGGCCATAAGACCTACGGGCCGACCGGCATCGGCGTGCTGTGGGCAAAGCGCGCGCATCTCGACGCGATGCCGCCGTACATGGGCGGCGGCGAGATGATCGAGGCCGTGCACCAGGACGTCATCACCTACGGCCGTACGCCGCACAAGTTCGAGGCGGGCACGCCGGCGATCGTGCCGGCCATCGGTCTCGGCGCCGCGCTGCGCTACATGATGGACGTCGGCCGGGACAACATCGCCGCGCACGAGGCAGGCTTACGCGACTACGCGCACGAACGGTTGCGGGAGCTCAACTGGCTGAAGATCCACGGCACCGCGAAGGACAAGGGCGCCATCGTGTCGTTCTCGATCGAGGGCCTGCATCCGCACGATATCTCGACGATCATCGACCGTTCGGGCGTCGCGGTCCGCGCCGGCCACCACTGCGCGCAGCCGCTCATGGAACGCCTCGGCGTGCCGGCCACCTGCCGCGCCTCCTTCGCCATGTACAATACGCGCCGCGAGGTCGACGCCCTCGTGGAGGCCCTGATCAAAGCCCGCGAGTTCTTCGCATGACCCAAGGCGATGCCACCATGACGGACGACCACACCGCCAAGCCGCTCGACGAGGCCGTCGCGGCCCCGTCGCACGAGGAGCCGAAGGCGGAGGCTGCCACACCGGCCGGCGACACGATCAAGAAGGAGCCGGGCTTCTCCATTCCCGACGCGGAACTGGAGCGGCTGACGGCGGACATCATCGCAGCGCTCAAGACCGTGTTCGACCCGGAGATCCCCGCCGACATCTACGAGCTCGGCCTGATCTACAATATCGACATCGACAACGACCGCCTCGTCACCATCGAGATGACGCTGACGTCACCCGGGTGCCCGGTCGCGGGCGAGATGCCGGCGTGGGTCGAGAACGCCGTGCAGTCCGTGCCGGGCGTGAACCACTGCGTGGTGCGCCTCACCTTCGATCCGCCGTGGGACCAGAGCCGCATGTCGGATGAGGCGCGCCTTGCCCTGAACATGTTCTGAGGCGCGCGGGCTCCCAAATCCGCGCGGGAAGGCGAGCGCCACTCACTTCCCACACGATTTCCGACGCCTGTGGCCAATCCGACATGGATCCGCGGGAGGGGGCGGCTGCTCAATCGCGACGTGTGTCAGCTGGCAGCCGTGTCACGGTTGCAAACGGTGCGCGCGTGCTGGATCCGATCGCAAGGTGCGCGTGCTGCCAAGGATGCGGACGCAGGACCTAACTCCTGCCGCAGCGCTCGCAATCGGCCGCAGCCGTTTCGTGGGATGGCAGGCTGCGCATGACGAGCAGCGACCGGCTAATTCGGCGCACGTGAAACTCCGATGACGGCGCGGTCTCGCGCGAGCGTTGTGCCACGCAGAGCAGTGATGCCGTACTTCTGCGCGCGCTGCGCGAGCACACCGACGTATCGCACCGCACGCGCCGGTTCCTTCTCCACAGCGTCCAGATAAATCGCTGGCGGCGCCATCGTCCGGCTACTATTTTGCCAATGCCGGTGCAACTGGCGCCGTCGGATTTCATTTGTAGCCGCGTATTTCCGATGCTCCTGATGCGGAAGGGTCGTTGCCCTTCGGCCGGCGTGAGTAGATGCAGCACGAGGGGTGAGCCAGGGCGCGAAGGCTTTGGCGGCGTAAGTGGGGCAAATTCAGAACCAGTGCGCGTGCGCGTGAGAGCTGCGGTCTTGGCTTCTCATGCGGCAGTTTCAGTGCGTGCAAGGGTCATCGGACCTCCATCCGGTTTTGCGTTCCACCCGCGTCGTCCGACGCTTTCGATCCGCACGACGATCTTCCACGACATCATCTGACGTTGAAGAGACGGGCGGTGCCCGGCCGAGGGGCCTGGTGCGTGTGCCGGGGCGGGGCGTCGCCTCGCGCGGGAAGTGAGGAGGCTACGTATGAAGCGGTTTATTCCGGCGGTGCTTGTCCTGCTGGGTGCGATGGTCGTGCTGCCACAGGCGGGTCTGGCGCAAGACGATGTGAAATGGATCCGCAAGGCCATTGGCGATTCTTGCCACAGCTATGGCTATTGCGCACAGAAGACCGAGTGGGTGCGTTACGCGCGTCCGCGCCGGTATCACCGGCCGGCCGTGGCAATTCCCGTGAACAATGGCGTGCTGCCGACGATCGCGGACGTCGGGCCGCTCTGCCTCAACGCACCCGTGCGCGAGCGCGGTGAAGAGCGCAATACCATCAACGGCGCCAAGATCGACGCCGTGCGCCGCTGGCAGGCGTCCGTGCGCGCCGACTTCGGCGAGCGCTTCATGGACATCTCGTCGGCCAAGAACATCGTCTACGACTGCCACCGGTCGTCTTCGAACGAATCCTTCGCCGGCAAGGCCGCGGAGTTCATCGGCCGCCAGGTCGAGAAGCTGACCGGCGACGAGGAAGACGCCTACAAGAAGCGTTGCGTGGTCGTCGCCACGCCGTGCCGTGAACCGCTGCGTCCGGTGTCCTACGACCCCGTACCGCCCGGTGGAACTGCGGAGAGCCTGTCGACCCAGGAGATGATCCAGGAACTGGAGCGTCAGGGTTATCGCGTGACGCCCGCGCCCGGCGCGCGGCCGACGCCCGGCACCTATCAGCCGCGCAAGCGCTGGTACTATCGCTACATCGGCCGGGACCGGAACTGACGGGCCCAAGCCATGACTGATGCGCGAACGGGCCGCCCCAAGCGGCCCGTTTTGCTTTCGGTGTCCGGTGGTCAGGTCAGGCCCGCCATGCGCCGGATGTCAGCCGGCGTTGCGCCTGCCTCGCGGAGGCTCTTGAGGCTCGTGTCGCGCGCGCTCTTGGACAGCTTGCGTCCGTCCGCATCCGTGACCAGGCCGTGATGCGCGTACATGGGCTCCGGCAGCCCGAGCAGCACCTGCAGCAGGCGGTGCAGGTCGGTGGCGGCGAAGAGATCCGCCCCGCGCGTGACGTGCGTCACGCCCTGCGATGCATCGTCGACCACGACGGCCAGGTGATAGCTGGTCGGCGTGTCCTTGCGCACGAGCACGACGTCGCCCCAGCGCGCGGGATCGGCCGTGATGGTGCGCGGCATGCCTTCCTCGCCAAGCTCGACAAACGTAAGCGGCGCACTGTCCAGCATGCGACCGGCGTAAGCGAGCGCGCGCTGCATGTCGAGGCGCAGCGCATAGGGCACGCCGCCGGCCTTGCGTCGCGCGATCTCCGCACCGCTCTTGCCGCGCCAAAGGCCCGGATAGATCGGGGCGCCGTCCGGATCCTTGCGCCGCGGATCGGCTGCCGCTTCGATCTCGGCGCGCGTGGCGAAACAGGGATAGAGAAGCCCCATCATTTCCAGTTCCGCTGCGGCCGCCCGGTAGGCCTCGAAGCGCTGCGACTGGAATACCACGGGCTCCGGCCACGTCAGGCCGAGCCACGACAGGTCCTCGAAAATCCCGTCGATAAAGACCCGCCGGGTTCGCGCGGTGTCGATATCCTCGATGCGCAGCAGGGCCACGCCGTCGAGGTCGCGGGCCATCCGCCAGGTGAACAAGGCCGAGCGCGCGTGCCCGAGGTGCAGCTCGCCGTTGGGGCTCGGCGCAAAGCGCAGCACGGGCGGTGGCTCGGACATCCTTCGGTGGTCTTTCGGCTGCTCGGTTGCCCCTCTATAGTCATAGGCAACCGCAACATGAAGGCGTGAGACAGATGGCGAAGCCACCGTCGCGCAAATCGATCTCCAAGCCGAAGCAGGCAGGCCGGAAGACGGCATCCAAGCGGAAGGCGAAAGCGGCTAAGCCCGCGCGGCCCGTGGCGGCCGCCAAACGCGCTCCCGCGCCCCGCACCAAGAGCAAAGCCAAAGGCCGGACACGGCATGCTAAGGCCATCGCTGCCCTCCTCAATGTGCCGGTGGCGGACTACGACACCGTGCAGCGCATCATCGAGGCCGAGGCCGATATCGCGGAGGGCGTCGCCGCGCTTCGTCGTGCCTGTCCGGTGATGAGCAAGGTGCACGATGCGGCGGGGCATCCGCCTCTGCGCCGGCGGGAAGCGGGCTTCGAGGGGCTGGCCCGCATCATCGTTGGCCAACAGCTTTCGGTAGCAAGCGCCGCAGCCATCTGGGCACGGACCTTCGCCGCCGTGCAGCCCTTCACGCCGGAGCGGCTGCTTTCGCTCTCCGACGCTGAACTCGGCAAGGCCGGCCTGTCGCGCCCGAAGATCCGGACGCTGCGTGCGGTCTCGCAAGCGTGCGTCGACGGCCTCGATCTCGTCGCGCTTGCCGAGGCGAGCGACGAGGATGTGCACGCGCGCCTGACGGAAGTGAACGGCATCGGCCCGTGGACGGCGGACATTTACCTGATGTTCTGCCTTGGGCGTGCCGACGCTTGGGCGAGCGGCGATCTCGCCCTGCAGATCGCCGCGCAACAGGCCTTCGGCCTGGAGGAACGTCCGACCCGTGACGAGCTGCAGGCGCTGGCCGAGCGCTGGCGGCCCTGGCGTGGCGTGGCGGCCCGGCTGCTGTGGGCCTTCTACGCGGTGGCCAAGCAGCAGAAGTCCGCCGTCCCCGTTTGAGGGCAAAGCCACACCCCCAGGACCTCACGGCAAACACAAATCCACCGTGCGGCAAAGCTGGAAAATCGAGCTATTCCCGGCGTTTCCGCGGCGGTCGGACGCGGTCCGGCGCCGCACGCTTCACAGAAGCGACACAGGGGGTTAGTATTTTCCCATCGTGACGGCCGGTGCTCCCTTGAGTCGCTGGATAAACGACAGGAAAGAGGATCCGTGAACGCCACAGCGGCGATGCCGGAGAACTTCCCGGCGCTCGTTCTGAATGCCGACTTCAGGCCCCTGAGCTACTACCCGTTGTCGCTCTGGAGCTGGCAGGAAACGGTCAAGGCAGTCTTCCTCGACCGGGTGAACATCGTATCCGAATACGATCGCTGCGTGCGCAGCGCCAGCTTCGAGATGCGGCTTCCGTCGGTCGTCTCGCTGAAGACCTACGTCAAGCCTGCGCTCTACCCCGCATTCACCCGCTTCAACGTGTTCCTGCGCGACCGCTTCCAGTGCCAATACTGCGGGCGCAAGGACGAACTGACCTTCGATCACGTGATCCCGCGATCGCGCGGGGGGCAAACGCGCTGGGATAACGTGGTTGCAGCTTGCTCGCCCTGCAACCTCGCCAAGGGCGGAGACATGCCGCACGCCTCGGGCATGATGCCCCGGCAGATGCCCTACCGGCCGACGGTGTTCGAGCTGCACCGCAACGGCCGCATGTTCCCGCCGAACTACCTGCACGAGAGCTGGTTCGACTACCTGTACTGGGATTCCGAACTCGAACCCTGAGGCCTGCGGCAAGGGCTGCTTGAGTGCGGTCGGGTCAGGCCGTATACGAACCGGCACCCGC
>RXJK01000041.1:38579-50385 GCA_003963125.1 Hyphomicrobiales bacterium | reverse complement strand
GCACCAAACGTATCGCGGCCGCCATGGTGCGGTCCGGCTCGACGACGAGCAGGCGCGCTGCCGGCCCAAGGGGGCGAAGCGCGGAGCCGCGGGGCGTGGGTTGGGCGTCGTCGTGGTTCAATCCGGTCTCTCCCTTCGCCGGCATGACCCGGATCAGGTTCAAAGGGTGGCAGCGCGGCACCAGCGCTATCTCAGCCGGCTGCCGCCGGCCCCCCTGGAAGTGCCGTGCAAATTGGACCGTAAAGGCCTCGGGCGCAAGTCCCGCGGCAGGGAAAGCTCAGTTGCAGCCTGTGGTGGTTGGCGGCCGCGCGGCAGCGCTGAAGCCGGAAGCTTCTCCCTCTCCCCGCGCGCGGGGTGAGGGGCAGCGGAATATTCTGCGCTTTAGGCGGGTTTCTGCCCCTCACCTTACCCCTCTCCCCATGCCGGAGAGGGAATGAGTTCCTACCCGGCGTGGGCGAGGGCGCGCAGGGTGTGGTCCTCGGCGTCGGTGCGGGCGAGGAAGTCGGCGACGACGCCGATCGAGGGTCCATCCTTGAGAAGCGGCGCGTGCCCCTGGCCGCGCACCGTCACCGCTTCGAGCCGGGGATGGCGCTTGCGCATCTCTTCTAGCGTCGCGGCGGAGAGGAGGTCGGAGTTGGCGCCGCGGATAGCCAGGACGGGCACGTTCGACAGGCTCAGGAACTGCGGCCACAGGTCCGGCACCGGGCCGTCGAGCAGGGTGATGGCCTTGGCGAGATCGGGATCGTAGCCTTGCGCCGGCAGCCCGGCGTTGTCGTTGAAGAGTTGCCGCGCGATCTCCTCCCACTGGGCCTGCGGCACGGCGGTGAACTGGCGGCCGTGCATGCCCTGGACGATCTCTGCCGCCTCGGCCCAGGTGGCCGGCAGCGGCACGCGGCCGACGTAGGCGACGATGCGCGAAAGGCCGTCGCGTTCGAGCACCGGGCCCACGTCGTTGAGGATCACGGCGCCGATGGCGGTCGGGCGCAGCACGCCCATCAGCATGGCGATCAGCCCACCGCGCGACGTCCCGAGAATGGCCGCGCGGTTGAGATCCTTCATGGCCATGAAGTCGAGCGCGTCGTTCATCTCGACCAGCATGGTGTAGTTCTTCCACTCGGGGTCGTACTGCGAGCGCCCGCGGCCGCGATAGTCGAGGCAGTAGACCTCGCGCCCCGTCTCGTCGTTCTGCGAGATGCGGGTTGCGAGGTCGTGGAAGTCGCGCGCGTTGCGGGTGAGACCGGCGAGACAGACGAGCGGGCGCCGGCCGACGCTGCGCGAGGGATAATGGCGCGCGTAGAGCCTGAGCCCGTCGCGCGAGGTGAAGTGGATGTCGAACCAGTTCTGCATGCGTGGCGGGCCCTCGGTCACCGGCGCCCGATCCTGAACCCGCGGACCGGGATTCGCAACGTGTCAGGCGGCGGGCGCTCCGGCCGCGACAAGCACCCCGATGAGGTGCTTTCCACGGTGGCGCCCTAGACGGTCGTGAAGTTTGCGCGGCGGCGGCGTCCTCGCCGCGAGGGGGCGTGGACTGAGCCGCGCGGTTCCGGATCCGATGCATTTTCCCAATGAGATAATAAGCGGGCGTCCGCAACGGAACCCTGCGCGGCGACGCATGTTGGGAGAGGAGGACAGCAATGAGGAGAGGTCTTCATGGCAACGGCGCACTCCAAGAAAAACGAGGAAGATTTCACGGACGTGCTCGAGGCGTTGAGCGAGTGGCAGAGCGAGGCGCGCGATCTGTCCGCGCGGCACAGCAAGCAGGTCATGAAAAAGCTTGCCCATGCGGCCGAGAGCGCCGGCTTGCCCAGTAAGGTCGTCGACGCGGGGCAGGAGCAGATCGAGCTTGTGATGAATGCCCAATCTCAAGCGCTCAACCAGCTGCGAAACGGGTGGCAGAATCAAATGGAGAAGCCGGCGTCGCATGCCGCCGCCAACGGCTTCGGGCACGCCATGCCGATCAACGGCGACGGCGTAGCGGCCGCAAACCTGGCTCAGTTCTGGCTGCAGATGGCGACCAGCTGGCAGCGGAGCTGGCTGAATGCGATGACGGCGTGGGCTCGGGCCAGCGCGACGCCGCGCGATTGACACCAGCATCTGCAAGCTCAACGGCGGCGGCGGCAGATACGCCGCCGAGGGCGAGGCTCGCTTTTCAGGGCCCTTGCGAAACAAATGGCGCGGGACTGGCCGAGCCGGTCGCTGAGGTCTCAACCAGCCCCACTTCGCCTCAACACACGCATCGCGCATTTGGTGATTGCTTTTTTCGCCATCCTACATGACAAGGGGCCCGATGACGAAAGCGTGCACTCAATGCGGACGATGCTGTACGAACGCGGAGTTCATGGAGCGCCTTTCCATATGCGGGGAAGACGTGGCGCGGTGGAATTCCGAGGGTCGGCAAGACATCCTGGCGAAGGTCGGCAAGGAATCCGCGTGGCGCAAACCGGGCGCCTGCCCGTTCGTGTTTCAAGTCTCCCCTGATCGATACGCCTGCGCGATCTATGATACGCGCCCGCTCACGTGCCGCGACTATCCGTTGGCCGTCGCGCACATGAAGTACGTGGATTGCGAGATGCTGGAGCCGGGCGATACCGATCGTGTCGTGGCGGACTTCATGCGCAACCACAAGGCTGCCTAGCCGCGTCAGGTCGAAGGTAGCTCGGAGCCCTCGCAGCCGGCTCGCCACTGCCGTTCGGCAACGAGTTGAGCGAGGGCGGTCAGCGGGGACCCAACAGCTCGTTGAGCAGCGTCTTGAAAAACAGAGCGTTGATGGGCTTGTGCATGAAATGCGTAACGCCTGCCGCTCTCGCATTCGAGGTAACCTCCGGCTCCGTTGCAGCCGTTACCATCACGATCGGCGTTGCGGCGAGATGCGCAAATTCGCGCACGGCGCGCGTGAACTGGATGCCATCCATTTCAGGCATCGAGTAATCCGATACGATTACATCGGCCGGCTTGTCAGCTAAGAACGCAAGGGCATCGGAGGCCTTGGAGAAGGGCACGACCTCCCTTTCACGGCGTTGCGCGGCGACACTCTTAAGCACGATCAACGCCGTTGCGCTGTCATCAACGATTACAATGGCCATATTCGCAACCCTCATCGTGCAAGACAGATGGTTTGCACGTCCGTCTTGTAGCCCGCATGAATGACGAAACCGTATAGGGTCCGGCATTCGTTATCACGTTCAACCGTGCCGACATGCGCGGCTGCTTAATGCCTCGAAAATCACGCTGCAGCACCCGCTGCCGACGCCGAGCAACTTCGATACTCGGAATTCAGGCCGCAACGCATCCAGGCTCTTCTTCCATCTCTCGCAATGCGGCCTTGGTGCGCTCGGCGACGGCGCAGAGCTGCGCTCCGAGCGCCAATGCACTCGCACTGTTTCCGGTCTTGCAGTCCGTCTCGATGCGCTTGGCGATCTGGCGCAGTTGCAGCGCGCCGACCGCAGCCGCGCTTCCGGCAATCGCATGGGAAATGCGTGCGATTTCGCCGATCTCGCCCGCGGCTACTGCTTTCGAAAACGTCTCCAGTCGTTCGTCGAGCTCGCCGAAGAATTCGGTGATCACCGATTGCACGATTTCAGGCGACGTCTCGGCGGCAAGCTGCTGGAGTTCCTTCAGATCGATGAGTGGCGCAGTGTCGAGGCCGGCAGAAGGTATCGCGGGCGACGCATCGGATACGGAGGAGACCGGTTCGGCAGCCTCGGCCTTCCTGTTCGCCGTGTACTGCTGCAGAATGGCGTCGAGTTGTGCCCGCCGGACCGGCTTGGTGACGTAATCGTTCATTCCAGCCGAAATGAAGTGGCCCCGGTCTCCGGCAACGGCATTCGCCGTCAACGCGATGATCGGCACTCCGTTGAAAGGCTGCGGAAGCAGCCTGATCCTTCGCGTTGCCTCCATGCCGTCCATTTCAGGCATCGAGATGTCCATGAACACGACGTCGAAGAGTTTGTCGCGCGCAGCCGCGAGCGCCTCTCTTCCGTTCGCGCCCGTGGTGATCCTGTGTCCGGCGGCTTCCAGCATCTTGCCCACCACCAGAAGGTTGGTGGGATTGTCGTCCACCAGCAGGATGTCGAGCGGGCGCGCCGGACCAACCGGTGTCAATTCAGGTCCGATTGCGGCGCTTGGCGTGCTGACCCATTCCGTGAGGGGGATGCGGAACCAGAAGCGGCTGCCTTTGCCCACTTCGCTCTCGACTCCGATTTCGCCACCCATGGTCGTGACCAGGCGTTTGGAGATGGCCAGGCCCAGACCTGTTCCGCCGGCATTGCGCGAGTACGAGGCATCGACCATCGAAAACTCGTTGAACAGGCTCTCGATGCGGTCGGAGGGAATGCCATCCCCCGTATCGGCTACGGAGAATTCGACCTGCATGGCGCCAGGGTCGGTCGCGCGGCGAGCTATCTCGAGACGGATGTTTCCATGGCTCGTGAACTTGACGGCATTCGACAGAAAATTGAGAAGGATCTGCCGCAGCCGCACCGGATCGCCCGTCAGCAGCGGAGGGAGCGCGTCCTCGACCGACAGGGTCAGCGTATTGCCACGCGCGCTGGCCTGCGTTCCGACGATGGAGAACAGGGACGACGCAAGCTGGCGCACATTGACGCCGCTGTATTCGAGTTCGAGGCGGCCGGCCTCCATCTTGGAGAAATCCAGCACATCGCTGATCTGGGCGAGCAGGGCCTCGCTCGAATTCAGCGCGGCCTCCACGAAGCTCGACTGCTCGCGGTCCAACTGCGTCCGCTGCAACAGATCGAGCGCACCGATGACGCCATTGAGCGGGGTGCGCATCTCGTGGCTCATCACAGCCAAGAATGCAGACTTGGCTTGGTTGGAGGCCTCCGCCCGCTGGCTGCGTTCGCGCAGCAGTTCCGACTCGGCCCGCGCGCGCGCGCTGTCGGCGGACGCCTTTTGCTCGAGCATCGAGCGGAGCAGAATTTGCTGATGCCACCAGCGGGAAACGAAGAAGGTGGACACCAAGGTTATCGTGACGGCACCCGCGCACAGGGAAATCAGGACTTTGGCGATCGCGTACCACTCCTGAAGCGCGCTGGCTTCGGTCTGGGTCGCCAAGACGAAGAGTGGATAATTGCGAAGGCTATGCGCTGCCTTGAGGCGCATCTGACCATCGATCGGGCTGAGATCGCGCAATGTACCGCTGCTTTCCGCCCGTATCAGCTTGGCCGCTTCCGGAAAGAACTTGCCGACCTGCGTCGTCTTGGGAGAACGGGCCAGCATCATGCCATCGTGACGAAGCAACGCCACGGCGCTGGCGTCACTTGGTGCCGTCAACCGATAGAAGTCTTCGAAGTATTGGAGGGTCATGGCGCCGAGCACGAGCCCAAAGAACTCTCCGTCGGGACCGTTGAGGCGGCGCGCCAGATAGATCGTCCAGGTTCCGGTGCCGCGGTTTTCGGCAGGCTCGCTGAGAAACGTCGTGCCTTTCGGATCCGCTTTCAGGGCCTTGAAATAGTCGCGGTCGGAGATGTTCACCTCGGGAATTGGCCAGTACCGGGTGAAGTTCAGCAGCTTGCCTTCGGCATTGATGACCGTGATGGCGTCGACCTGCGGCAATCCAGACAGGTTTTGTATCAACAAGTCATGGATATCGCGTTGCCCCAGACGCCACGTCAGCGCGTCTTGGTTTTGCAGATTGAGCCTCGTGATGTAGTCGGCGATGCTCAGGGTGACGAGATCGACGGACTTGAAGGAGCGGTCGGCCTGCTCGGCAAGCGTCAAGCTGTAGCGCGCCAGATCAGATTCCGCCTGGCGCAGCGCGCTCGTGCGCAAATTGTACAGAGCGACGGCGCTGAAGGCGATGAAGCAGGCGCAAATCGCAAGCGAGGCGGCCCAAATCGCGACGGTCGGACCGGTTGCATTGCGCCCCTGCGCGCGAGCGCGGGCGATGGCCCGGATAACTCTTCGGCGCAGATTGGCAGGCATTCGTTACCGCACGCATTACTTGACGCCCGGACGGACGCTAGCGGGAGATGATGAAACTTGGCTTAAAAGGCCCTTCGGATTTATTCTGAAGGTCAGCCTACGTCTGTCGACTTTCGCATGGATTTCCTCCCGCTCGGTCCGATCCGTCGGCGATGGGCTCGTGCTACCGCACGTTGCGCGCCCTCTCTCGCAAAGCCTGAGGTTTTCCCACCCCTTGCGGGACAAATGGCGCGGGCTGGTTGAGCCGGCAACCCGCCTGGGGTAAGGCAGCGCCCATGAGCAAGACCACGATTCTTCCGCCGGCCTCCGGGCCGATCGAGCCCATCCGCCTCAAGGACGCGCTCGAAGAGCGCTACCTCGCCTACGCCCTGTCGACGATCATGCATCGCGCGCTGCCGGACGTGCGCGACGGCCTCAAGCCCGTGCACCGGCGCATCCTGTTCGCCATGCGCGAGCTGCGGCTCGACCCCGACAGCGCCTACAAGAAGTGCGCCAAGATCGTCGGCGAGGTGATGGGTAACTTCCACCCGCACGGCGACCAGGCGATCTACGACGCGCTCGTGCGTCTCGCGCAGGATTTCGCCGTCCGCTATCCGATGGTCGACGGCCAGGGCAACTTCGGCAACATCGACGGCGATAACGCCGCCGCCATGCGCTACACGGAAAGCCGGCTGACCGAAGTCGCGGGCCTCCTGCTCGACGGCATCGACGAGGAGACGGTCGACTTCCGCCCGACCTACGACGGCTCCAACCAGGAGCCCGTGGTCCTCCCGGCGAACTTCCCGAATCTCCTCGCCAACGGCACCTCGGGCATCGCCGTCGGCATGGCGACGAGCATTCCGCCGCACAACCTGGAAGAGCTCGCCAACGCGCTCCTGCATCTCATCAAGCATCCGAACGCGACGATCGAGAAGCTTGTCGAGTTCGTGCCGGGGCCGGACTTCCCGACGGGCGGCGTGATCGTCGAGCCGCGCGACAGCATCCTCGAAGCCTACAAGACGGGGCGCGGCGGCTTCCGCGTGCGCGCGCGCTGGGAGAAGGAAGAGACGGGCCGCGGCGGCTACCAGATCGTCGTCACGGAGATGCCCTACCAGGTGCAGAAGGCGAAGCTCGTCGAGCGTATCGCCGAGCTGATGAGCGAGAAGAAGCTGCCGCTCCTCGGCGACATCCGGGACGAGAGCGACGAGAACGTGCGGCTCGTGCTCGAACCCAAGGCGCGCACCATCGATCCGATGCTGCTGATGGAGAGCCTGTTCAAGATCACCGAGCTCGAGATCCGCTTCTCGCTCAACATGAACGTGCTGTCGGGCGGGCAGGTCCCCGGCGTGCTCTCGCTGCGCGAGGTGCTGCAGAAGTGGCTCGACCACCGGCAGGTCGTGCTGGTGCGGCGCTCCGAGTTCCGGCTGAAGAAGATCGAGCATCGCCTCGAAGTGCTCGACGGCTATCTCATCGCCTACCTCAACATCGACGAGGTGATCCGCATCGTCCGCTTCGAGGACGATCCGAAGGCGAAACTGATCCAGCGCTTCAAGCTGACCGAGGTCCAGGCTGAAGCGATCCTCAACCTGCGACTCAAGTCGCTGTCGAAGCTCGAAGAGGTCGAGATCAAGGCCGAGCACGACAAGCTGTCGAAGGAACGGCGTGAACTGAAGGCGCTGCTCAAATCCGAAGACGCGCAGTGGGCGCGCATCACGGAGGAAGTGCGCGAAATCCGCGAGATGTTCTCGAAGAAGACCGACATCGGCCGCCGCCGGTCGAGCTTCGCAGAGGCGCCCGAGATCGCCATCGATCTGGAACAGGCGCTGATCGAGAAAGAGCCCATCACCGTGATCCTGTCCGACAAAGGCTGGATCCGCGCCATGAAGGGCCACCTCGAGGACACCTCGAAGCTCGAATTCAAGCAGGGCGATGGCCTGAAGCGCGCCGTGAAGGCGATGACGACAGACAAGCTGCTGCTGCTCGCCTCCAACGGCAAGTTCTTCACGCTCGGGGCTGACCAGCTTCCGGGTGGTCGCGGCCACGGCGAACCCTTGCGGCTGATGGTCGACCTCGAAGAGAACCACGCGTTCGTCGAGATCTTCGTGCACCAGCCGGGCCGCAAGCTGCTGGTGGCGGCCACCTCGGGCCACGGCTTCATCGTGCCCGAGGACGAGGTGATTGCGGGTACGCGCAAGGGCAAGCAGGTGCTCAACGTCGACGAGCCGGCGGAAGCCAACGTCTGCGTGCCGGCGGCGGGCGACATGGTCGCAGTCGTGGGCGAGAACCGGAAGATGGTGATCTTCCCGATCTCGGAACTCAACGAGATGACGCGCGGCAAGGGCGTGATCCTGCAGCGCTACAAGGACGGCAACCTGTCCGACGCGCGCGTATTCGTGAAGAAGGACGGCCTCACCTGGCTCGACAGCGCGGGGCGCACCTTCACGCTGTCGATCGGCGAACTCAAGGAGTACGTCGGCCAGCGCGGGCAGGCGGGCCTGAAGGCGCCCAACGGCTTCCCCCGCTCCAACAAGTTCGGCCCCGCGTTCTGATCCGCGCGCGGTGCCCTCTCCCCTGTCATGCTCGGACTTGTTCCTCCCTGTCATCCCGCCGGAGCGCGCTAGCGCGGAGAGCCGGGACCCAGGGCCGAGGTTGCCATCCGCTGTACCTGGGTCCCGGATCGGTGCTGCGCACCGTCCGGGATGACACAGTGGTGAAGCTTCGAGCGCTCGGAAAGAGCTCGGGCCCGCACTCGCGGCGCGCAGTGGCTTTGGGGGAAGCTCGGGCGCACGCGGCAAGACGACTTGCCTCGCGCCCTTGGCGGCGGCGGTGCGAGACCTTAGGGTAGGCGCGTGGCAGGGGACGGGCCAGCGCATGCGGCGTGGGGGATACCTGATTTTGTTGCTGGCGTGCCTTGTGGCCGGCGCGCGTTCGGCCGCGGCACAATCGTGCGCGAAGGCCGACTTCGAGGCCGTCGTCGACGAGGCCGCGGGCGCGCTGCGGGCGCTGAACCAGCAGAACGCGCCGAGTTTCCAGGCGAAGCTGCGCCAGCTCAAGGACAAGCGCGGCTGGAGCCATGACGAGTTCATGAGCAACGCCGCGCCGTTCGTCCGCGACGAGACGATCGGCGGCTTCGACGCCAAGTCGGAAGACCTGCTCTCGCGCATCACCAGCGGCGGGCAGACGGGGGCGGCCGGTACGCCCGACTGCGGCCTGCTCAAGGACCTCCGCGCGCAGATGTCGGCGCTGGTCGAGACGCAAAAGGCCAAGTGGGCCTACATGTTCGGCAAGATCGAGCAGGAACTGAAGAAATAGGCCCTGCGGCAGCGCTGCACTTGGGGCTTGCGGGCCGGCACGGCACAGTTGCGGGCTCATCCAAGGCTGGAGCCCGATATGCTCGACCGCACCGATTTCCGCGAAGCGCTGAAGTTCGTCTTCGAGGAGAAGATCCCGTTCTGCAAGACGCTGGGGCTGAAATTCAGCCTCGCCGAGGGCCGCGCGGAGGTGCGCTTCCGCAAGCAGGACTTCATGCTGGGCAACGTGAAGTACAAAGTGCTGCACGGCGGCGTGACGGCGTCCGTGCTCGACAGCATCGCCGGCATCGCCATCCTGTGCCGCATGGCCGAGATGGATCCCAAACCGGATGTGATCGCGCAGCTCAAGGAATTCGGCCGGCTCAGCACCATCGATCTGCGCATCGACTACGTGGAGCAGGCGAACGCCGAGGAGTTCATCGCCACGGCGGAGGTCTTGCGGGTCGGCAACCGGGTCGCCAACGTGCAGATGCGCATGGTCGCGGCCGACGACGGACGCCTGCTGGCGGTGGGGACCGCCGCCTTCGCCCTGCGCGCGCCGAAGACGCAAGGCGCCCTGTGAGCGCGGCGAGCTACTGGATCAACGACACTTTGCTTGGCTCGTTCGGCTCGCGTTCAGGTCCAGACGCCTACAGGGCCTGATCGGCCGCCACACGGAGCCTCAGATGACCTCGCCGTACACCCTGCGCCACGTCGACGTCGATCGGATCGGCCGCGTATGGCTGCGGGAAGGGACGAGCGACCAGGCCGTGCTCGACCAGATCCTCTTCAGCGAGGAGTTCAACATTTCGACGGCGCCGCAGTTCTCCTGGATTGAGGCCGCGTACGAGGCGCAGCTTGCCGCGGGCGAGACGCCGCTCATTGTCGATTGCGGTGCCAACATTGGGCTCAGTTGCCTCTACTTCGCCAAGCACCTGCCGAAGGCGCGCATCATCGGCATCGAGCCCGCCGCCGACAACGTCGAGATCGCGCGCATGAACACGGCGCAGTACCCGATGATCGAGATCATCGCGGCGGCGGTGAACGACACGGCGGCGCCGCTGCGCATCGCCAATCCGGATGCCGAGAAGTTCGCGTATCGGACGGAGGAAGGGAGCGGGGCCGGGCTCACGGTTCCGGGTGTGACGATCCCGGACCTCATGGCGCGTCACGGGGCGCTGCGCTGCCTCATCGTCAAGGTCGATATCGAGGGCGCGGAGCTGCAGCTCTTCCGCTCCAACACCGGATGGCTCGACGGCACGGGTCTCCTGATCGCCGAGACGCACGACTGGCTGTTTCCTGGCCAAGGCACGAGCCGCACGCTCTTCAAAGCGCTCGAAGGCCGCAGCTTCGAGGTGAACCAGCGCGGCGAGTACATCTCGTTCTTCTTCTGCTGATCCCCCAGTCGCCCTCGGGCTTGGCCCGAGAGCCAAGGGTGCCATAGCGCGTCTGGGGCGATCTTTCCCAATCGCTGCAAGCACCCAACACCCTGTCATCCCGGACGGTGCGCAGCACCGATCCGGGACCCAGGGGCAACGGACGGCGACCTCGGCCCCTGGGTCCCGGCGCTCCGCGCTTCGCGCTGCGGCCGGGATGACAGTGGGGGATGCTCGGAACGGTCCGCGCACATCCCGGACAGCCGTGCTGGCGCACGGCTTGCGTTGGGTAGAATGGATGCCCCAGACATTCGGCCCGCGCTGGAAGGCGCACGGGCCGAAGGGAACAAGTTACGCCGGGCCGGGGTCGCCTTCGGCGTCGGGCGGAGTGCCCGCTTCGCCGTTGGCGTCGGCCGACTCCTCAGGCACGCGTTCGACGGAGACGACTTTTTCGCCGTCATCCGTGCGGAAGATACGCACGCCCTGCGTATTGCGGCCGGCGATGCGGACGTCGTCGACGGGGCAGCGAATCAGCTTGCCGCCGTCGGTGACGAGCATGATCTGGTCGCTCTCTTCGATCGGGAACGAGGCCACCAGCGGCCCGTTGCGATCGTTGACGATCATCGCCGTGATGCCTTTGCCGCCGCGGCCGGAGATGCGGTACTCGTAGGACGACGAGCGCTTGCCGAAGCCGCGCTCCGATACGGTCAGCACGAACTGCTCGCGACCGCCCAGTTCCGCGTAGCGCTCGGGCGAGAGATCGACACTCTCTGCGCCCTCCTCGACCTCGGGCTCCGGAGCCCCCTCGACCACCTCGGCGCCCTGCGCACGACGCATCGCGCTCGCCTGCTTGAGATAGGCAGCGCGCTCGCCAGGCGTCGCATCCGTATGGCGCAGGATGGCCATGGAGATGACCTCGTCCTTGCCCTCGAGACGGATGCCGCGCACGCCGCTCGAATCCCGGCCCTTGAACAGGCGCACGTGATCGACGGGGAAGCGGATGCAGCGGCCAGACGCAGTCGTCAGCAGCACGTTGTCGAGCACCTGGCCGGTCGGCACCGCCTCGCCTTCCACTACCTCGACTTCGGGCGCCTCGCCCTCGCCAGCCGCCGCGTGGCAGATGGCGACGCGGACGATGTTGTCGCCCTCGTCGAGCTTCATGGCGATCTTGCCGTTGCGGTTGATGCTCTCGAAGTCGGCGAGGCTGTTGCGGCGGACGTA